>CAZFDW010000348.1:0-7207 GCA_964517865.1 uncultured Chitinophaga sp. | reverse complement strand
CAAACATCTGTCCGCTGCCATTCAGGTAAAACATTCGGTCACCAACAACAACTGGTGACGGATAATCGAGCGACCCAAAGCGACCGCCTGTCTGCTGAGCGCCTGCCAATCGAACCTGCTGTACCTTTTCACCGGTTTTCTCATCAACCACAGTCACGACGCCGTTCGCAATAACGTACACCTTTGACTTATGACGAACCGGAGAAGCGAAGCTGGTCGTTTCGCCTCCTGTCCAGACGGTGTTGGTTTGGCTGACATCGCCACTGCCGCCGGCATCAATGGCAATGCTGCCACCGCCGCGGCCCGTAAACGCCAGGACGCGTTTTCCGTTCAGAATGACGCTGGAATACGCGTGTTGGGCACCTGTCGCGTTGGCGAACCACCGCAACTTTCCAGTGTCGGGATCGAGACCCCACAATTCCTTGGCAACACACATGACCAGGTCGGTACGGTCTTCATCAATTTTGACGAGTGTTGGCGTCCCCCACATTCCGTCCAGGCCTTCGGCTTCCTGTCTCCACAGTTCTTTGCCGGTCTGCTTGTCCAGGCCGATGATCGACTGGCTCTCGGCCGAGGCAGTGACGATGACCGTGTTGTGGTACACGACAGGGCTCGACGAAGATCCCCATTTTGTCGGATCTGATTCCTTGCCCACCTCGGCCTGCCACAGTTCCTTGCCGTCCATGTCAAATGCGTGAACACCGCTCTTGCCGAAGAAGGCGTATATGTTTTGGCCATCGGAGACCGGCGTATGTGAAGCGTAACCATGTGCGGTCACACCAATCCCGGAGTATGGGTCTTCCGGTAATGCGGCCTTGACATCTTTCTGCCAGAGCAGTTTCCCTGTCTGTAGTTCCACGCAGACAAGATGGCGAACCAGATTTTCGATGTCGCCAGGACTCTTCTGACTGAGCCCATAGCCGGAGTAGCATGTCACGAAGGCCTTGCCGCCGACGATGATCGGGCTTGATGCTCCTGGACCAGGCAGTGGCGTTTTCCAGGCCAGGTTGGCTGTGGGTGACCACAGCGTTGGCAGCGAATCCGAATCGACTGCCACGCCCGACCCGCCAGGGCCGCGGAAACCGGTCCAATCACCAGCGTACAGGGTCAAGCTGGTAAGGGCAAACAACACGAGCGCCAAGTATCGAAGAGAAGTCATTGTGGAACTCGCAGAGAGAGTTTGAGAAACCAGTGAGCGGTACGCTACCAAATGTGGCTCAACCCGGCCACCGACTTCGAAAGGACAACCCATCCTTTCAATTATGCCAGCCGGGCTGCAGCACGATTCCGTCACTGAGAAAGTGCAATTCCGGATCGTTCGCTGCATCCATTAGAATCCGGGTTGAGCCGCTGGCAGCAATTGTCCCGGCCTTCGTCAGTGCCGCAGATTTTCCGGATAAGCAAGATGAGAGTTTTCGACCTGTTCCTTCTGATCCTCTGGCTGTCGTTTTTGGGACCATTACAGAAGGCGCAAGCATCCTCGCCGGATGACAATGCGTCGATTGAGTTCTTTGAGGCGAAGATACGGCCACTGTTCGCGGAAAAATGTTCGGCATGCCACGGGCAAAAGCAGCAGGAGGGGGGACTGAGTCTCAGCAGTCGCAGCCTTGCAATGACAGGTGGCGACAGTGGACCAGCTGTTTCACCGGGGAAGCCACAGGAGAGTCTGATCATTCGTGCGGTGGATTATCAGAGTGATTTGAAAATGCCGCCGGATGGAAAACTCGCGGATGCAGAGATTGCTGATCTCAACCGCTGGGTTCAAAACGGTGCGGTGTGGCCTGGCAATGAACACACCAATACTCCGGATTCAGCCAGTGTTGTTCATGAAACAAGCAAACTTCTGTGGTCTGTGCAGCCCGTCCGCGATGCCCCGCTTCCGGACGTTAAGACTCAGGCCTGGCCGGTCTCGCCTGTTGACTACTTTATTCTGGCACCATTGGAGCATCATGGACTCACACCCGGTTCACACGCCGACAAACCCACGCTCCTGAGGCGGATCACGTTCGATCTCATTGGCTTGCCGCCATCCCCCGGTGAGATTGATGAGTTTTTGAACGATCAGACTCCCGCGGCCTTTGGGAAGGTGGTCGATCGATTGCTGGCGTCACCACACTACGGCGAACGTTGGGGGAGGCACTGGCTGGATGTTGTCCGTTATGCGGACGCGCGGGATCTGATTCAGCTTCCGGCAGAGAGCGATTTTCGCGAAGCATGGCGCTATCGCGATTGGGTGGTGAAGGCCTTCAATCAGGATCTTCCGTATGATCAATTCGTCAGGATGCAAATCGCGGGCGACCTGATGCAGCCAGCCGACCCGGCTCAGATCGACGTCGATGCACTTGTCGCGACAGGATTGCTGGCCATTGCGGATTTCGTTCCCGGTGATGTCGATAAGGAGCAGATGATTGCCGACTGTGTGAATGATCAAATCGATGTCGTCGGGCGTGCATTCATGGGGATGACGATTGCATGTGCTCGCTGTCATGACCATAAATTCGATCCTGTTTCAACGGAAGACTATTACTCGCTGGCCGGCATCTTTTTCAGTACGCGACTCATTCCAGGGCCTGTGCCTGGCAACACACCGCTCATTCGGGTTCCGCTGTTGCCGGCAGCTGAGATCAAAGCCATCGAAGCGCAGTCGGAGCGCGACCGACAGCGTTTGGCTGAGTTATCGCGCCTCGTGCAGACTTCCTCAGATCGCGAGTATGCGGCATACCTCGAACAGGAAGTGGTGACGGCGTTCCCGCGAGATCTGCCGCTGGTGGTTGAATATCTTCACCGTATCAGCGATGCAAATCCACCGGCACTCGCCGAGTTTTCAAAATCTCGCGGTGCGAACGAGGAGGTTCTTGAACGCTGGATCACATTCCTCAAACAGCAGCCAGCACTTTCGGCACTCAATCCGCTGCTGCGGAAACAAGCACCGAACGGCGACCCGACTCTGAACGACACAACGGCGATTCAGGATCTTGCGAAAAAACTTGTGGCCATTTCCGATTCACGCCGTGAGCAAAGAACCAGCGATCCGGTTACCAGATCTCTGACGGAATCACAGATGCTGCAATTCCGCGCCGATGATCGCTGCATCAACACCGATGCCGACGGACGGATCATGCTTTGGCCAGACCGCGCGGCGATTGCCGACGATGCCGTTTCAGTAACCGACACACCAGGACCGCAAATGGCGACCACTTCGCTTGGCACGACATTGCGGCCTGTGATCCGGTTTGACGGCAGTGCCATGCTGCAGGTGCGGCGCAGCGTTCCCGCGACCGGCTCACTGTTTGCCGTATTTCGCCCGGATCCAAATGCCGCAGGAACTCGCCTGATTGGCTGGGAAGATTCGGCCGTCGGCCAGCATGGTATTGGTCTGATGCCCACGGCAAATGGGGGTCTCCATGCAATTGTCAGACGCATGGGTGCCAATGGCGACGTCTTTGTTCCGGCCGCGGCCCAGGACACACTCGATTTTCAACTGATCAGCCTCATGTGGGGAAGCGGCGGCGTCACATGTTTTCGGAATGGGGAAAAAGTCAGAACCAGTACATTGATCGACTCAGTCTCCAGCGATCCGGCCATCACGTCGCTGCACATTGGTGGTCCGGGAGCGGGTGCTGGCCAGCGATTTCGAGGCGACCTTTGCGAGCTGCGAGTCTATGCAGCACCACTTGATGAAGCCGCCAGGGTACACGTTGAGAGCGAACTGCGATCTCGCTGGCTTGATCCACCTTCCGCACAGTCGCAGTTGGCGGACAATGATCCGGTCGCCGAGTTGTATGACGAATTGTTATCACCGCGCAGTCCGTATTGGATTGATTCAGAGTTGCGATTGCTCAAGCTTCCCGAAGTTGTGCGTCAGCGACTGAATGCGGAAAGTACGGAACTGGAAGCCTTGAAAAACAAGCCCGCTGTCGAGATTCCTCGTGCTGTCGTGGTTCAGGATGGCGGACCGCCGGGCACAAAGCACGAAGGATTTCATGACGCTCAGATTTACATCCGTGGCAACCCGGCGAAGCCCGGCGCGACCGTGGCGCGTGGATTCCCGAAGGTATTGGCTGGTCAGAATCCTCCCGGAATTCAGGACGGCAGCGGGCGAAGCGAACTGGCACGCTGGCTGACTCAGCGCAGCCATCCACTCACGGCCCGCGTCATGGTGAATCGCATCTGGCAACACCATTTCGGAGAGGGCCTGGTTCGCACGTCGGCCAATTTCGGATTTCGCGGTGAACGTCCGAGCCATCCGGAATTACTCGATTATCTTGCGAGCCGCTTCATGGAGTCAGGCTGGTCAGTGAAAGCCATGCATCGGCTGATCGTCCTGTCGAGCGTGTATCAGCAGAGCAGTTCGCAGTCTCGCAGCAGGAACGAGAATCTTCGGACGACGGGCGATTCCCGGCTGACTTCGGAGCAGGAACCTGATTCCGCCCTGCGTTCTCCGCACGAAATCGATCCTGACAATCGACTGTTATCACGCATGCCTCGACGTCGACTTGAGGCCGAAGCAATTCGCGATTCCCTGCTGACTGTTTCAGGGCTGTTGGATCCAACCCCCGGTGGTCCGGGATTTCTGGAGGTCGCGGTGCCACGGCGTTCACTGTACCTGATGTCAGTGCGAACTGGCGCGAAGGCAGCCGACTTCAACTCACTGTTCGACGGACCGGACGGTGGAGGCATCATCGAACGCCGCAGCCATTCGACCGTCGCTCCGCAGGCGTTGTTTCTGCTGAACGATGTCTGGCTGGATCAGGTGTCTGCCGCATTGGCCGCGCGGCTCGTGCGGGAAGTGCCGGCGAGCGGTGACGAAGATCGCATACGTCTCCTGTATGAGATCACGCTTGGACGGACACCCGCACCAGCGGAATTGGAAATCGGCTTGCAATTGGTGGCAGATTCCAGCTCAGACAATTCCTGGTTACGCTACTGTCGCCTCATCCTTTGTTCAAATGAGTTTATTTATGTCGATTGACCTGAATCGTCGTGCAGCACTGCTTCGAGGCGGCGGCGGATTTGGTGCTGTTGCGTTGTCGGCATTGCTGGCGGACGACGCATCTACAGCAGATGAGGCAACCGATGATGCGAAGACCGCCGAATACCCGCTGACGCCAAAGCGACCGCACTTTCCTGCACGCGCAAAACGCGTGATCTTTCTGTTCATGCCGGGCGGACCGTCGCAGGTCGATACGTTTGATCCAAAGCCACGTCTGACGCGCGATGATGGACTGCCGTCGCCAAAGCTGTATCTCGGTCAGCAGCGCAACCTGCTGGCTTCGCCGTGGAAGTTTCGAAAGTACGGAGAATCGGGACTTGAGGTCAGCGAACTGTTTCCTCAAACAGCGACCTGTATGGACGACATCTGCGTCATTCGTTCGATGGTGACTGATGATCCAAATCATCCGGGAGGTTGCCTTTTGATGAATACCGGCGAGCGTGTGTTTTCGCGACCGAGTGTCGGAGCCTGGGTAACATACGGACTCGGCACGGAAAACCAGAATCTCCCGGGATTTGTGGCAATCGGCCCCGGACCGATTATCGAAGGCGCACGCCAGTATGGGTCCAGCTTTCTTCCGGCGGCGTATCAGGGGACGCTTGTGTCGAACCCGGCAGAACCTCTTCGCAATCTCGCCAGTACTCAGGTCAGTCGTGTGCGACAGCGGCGTGAACTGGACGCTCTTTCGCGCCTGAACAAACTGCATCGTGACCAGCGGGACAATGATGATGCCCTCGGTGCCCGCATGGAGTCATTTGAGCTGGCGTTTCGCATGCAAACCGAAGCGCCCGAGGCATTCGATCTGAGGGGGGAAACTGTCGCCACGAATCAACAGTACGGTTTAGATCGACCAGAGACGGAACAGTTCGGCCGCCAGTGTTTACTGGCACGGCGTCTGGCTGAACGGGGCGTGCGTTTTGTGCAGCTCTATCATACCACGGGCGGTTTTCAGCCGTGGGATCAGCATTCGGGGCTCAAGGCAGGGCACGAGAAAAACGCTCTGGCGACAGATCGGCCCATTGCCGGGCTCCTGACCGACTTAAAGGCCCGCGGCCTCCTTCAAGACACACTTGTGGTCTGGGGCGGAGAGTTTGGACGGACTCCTACAGCCGAGGGAAAAGACGGCCGGGATCATCATCCTTCCGGATTTACCATGTGGATGGCTGGAGGTGGTATTCGGGGCGGCATGGCGTATGGAGCCACGGACGAATTTGGATGGGATGCGATCGAAAATCGGATGCATGTCCATGATCTGCATGCCACGATGCTGCACCTCCTTGGACTGGATCACGAAAGCCTGACCTACCGCTTCGCCGGCCGCGACTTCCGACTGACTGACGTGCACGGACAGGTTGCTTCTGAAATTATCATCTGACAGTATCCGAAAGTCCTTCATCCGTGACAACATGGCAGTCAGCCGATGGCAGCAGCTTTACACCAATTCCGGCATGACCTTGCCGCCATCCTCGACCAGATACTGCGGGCGACCGTTATTGTCGGCGATCGTCGTGCGATCCACATTGATGCCCAGATGATGGAACAGCGTGGCGTAGACTTCACCAAAGGTGACTGGTCTTGCAATCGCCTCGCCGGCAATGCGGTCTGTCGCGCCGATCACCTGACCATGCCGCAGACCTCCACCCGCCATCAAGGCACAATTGACCTGCGGCCAGTGATCTCGACCCACGATGTTGCTGATCTTCGGAGTTCTGCCAAACTCGCCCCAGACGACGACGGCACAGTCGTCGGCCAGACCGCGTTGATGCAGATCTTCGATGAGCGCACTCACGCATTGGTCGAACACCGGAAAATCTTCCTGTTCCCGCACAAAGATTGAGTTGTTTGGTCGCCCCTCGGCATTGGTACCACCGTGCCAGTCCCATTTGCTGTAGTTCAGCGTGACCACGCGGACTCCCGCTTCGATCAGGCGTCGCGCCACAAGCAGGCTCTGCGGCACACGCGGTGCTCCATTGCCGTCCATGAAAATGGTGGGATCGCCCTTGCCATAGCGCTCGATGACTTTGGGGTCCTCTTTGGAAAGATCAAGTGCTTCCGCAAGCCTGGATGACGTCAGAAGTCCCATCGCCTGCTCGGTAAACGTATCCATCCCCGTCATGGTCATCGTGGCATCAACGTCGCGTCTCAGCTGATCGACACTCCGCAGCAGGGACTTCCGATCGGCAAGACGGTCCAGCGAAACGCCATTCAAAACCA
>CAZFDW010000347.1:0-7229 GCA_964517865.1 uncultured Chitinophaga sp. | reverse complement strand
TTCACCGCGTTCGGCCGATCGGCTCAGTGTCACGAACACGTCTTCCAGCGACGGTGTAATCGGCCTGCACTTCATGTCCTGGACGTTGAGGTCCAGTGCTTCCGCCAATTTCACTGGCGTGGTTGCGTGATCGGCCAACACATGAATTGTCCGACCGAACAGCGTCGCGTCATGCACACCCTGATGGGATCGCAATGGCTGAAGGCAGGCTGCCGGGTGAGCGACTTCAATTTCCCATCGCTCTGTATCGGGCGGTGTCACGTCCGGCAGACGCTTAAGTTGGTCCGGTTTGCCGCAGACAATGAGCTTTGCATTGTAGATATAGCCCACGTCGGTACAGCGTTCGGCTTCGTCCATGTAGTGTGTGGTGACAAACAGAGTCACCCCCCGCGACGAAAGTTCGTACAGCAGATCCCAGAGTTGCCGACGAGCGACCGGGTCGATGCCCGCCGTGGGTTCGTCCAGGAAGACGACTTCCGGTTCGTGAATCAACGATGTGCTCAGTGCCAGTCGCTGTTTCCAGCCACCGGAAAGTGTACCAGCCAACTGATCGAGTCGATCGCCGATGCCGGTGAGCTCGACGACCTCGTCAAAACGCCGCTGAAGACGGATCGGATCAAGGCCATAAATTCTTCCATAGAAATTCAGGTTTTCACGGACGCTCAGGTCCGAATACAAACTGAATTTCTGAGACATATAGCCAATGCGGCGTTTGATCTGTTCCGATTCCGTAGCGGCATCAAATCCAAGCACAGACGCGGACCCTGCCGTCGGCGCGAGAACTCCGCACAACATTCGGATAATGGTCGATTTTCCGCTGCCGTTTGGGCCAAGCAATCCGAAGATTGAGCCGCGTTCCACCTCAAAACTGACATCCCGCACCGCGGTGATCGGTCCGAACTGCCGCGAAAGATGCTCTAACCGGATGGCGATGCTTTTCACAATTGAGCACTCGGTTCCGACAGGATGACATCCGCTGCCATGCCTGGCCGCAACACGTCCAGACCGTCGGTCAATTGCACTTTGATACGGAAGACCTGCTTTGAACGTTCTTCCGGTGTCTGCACATTCGCCGGTGTGAACTCCGCCTGCCTCGCGACAAACACGATTTCGCCTTTGAAGATGCGACCGGGGAAACTGTCAATCCGCACATGGACCGCCTGATGAGTCGTCAGGTTCAGATGATTTTCGGGCACATACGCAAGGATCCACATTCGCTGGCGATCAACAAGTGCTACAGCCGGTGCATTGGCGGACAAAAGATCGCCCGGTTGCAGATCAATGGCTTCGACGACAGATTCTGCTGGTGCTGAAATTCTGAGCTCTGCAAGCTGTCGCTCGATGGCTCGGACAGCGGCAGCAAAAGCATCACGTTTGGCTTGTGCTTCCGCGACCTCCTCAGTGCGATAGCCATGCTGTCGCATTTTCAACTCCTGCTCGGCCTCGTCCAGTTGAGCTTCCGCGCGGGCGATATCTTCAATACGAGAGCCTTCCTGAAGAAGTGAATATTGCTCGTTTCGTACATCGACAGCAGCTTGCGCGACTTTGAGATTTGTCGTGGCTTCGTCCAGGGTGTTCCTGTCGGCGGCCTGCCTGCCGTATAGCGATTCCACACGCTGGTAAACTGTTCTTGCCAGCTCCAATTCCGCACTCGCAAGGCGAAGCCCCGCCTCCGCGGCGGAAATCTCCTGCCGGCGTGGCCCGTTGCGGAGTTTATCAAGTTCGGCCTGTATCTGAGTCCGGCGCGCCCGCGCCTGAGCAACCTCTTCCACACGAAAACCCGCGGCCACCTTGTCGTAAGTCGCCGCAGCCTGCGCCAGGAGCTGCTGCGCTTCAGCCCGGCGTTCCAGCAAATCGAAAGGCTCTAGTTCCACCAGCGTTGCTCCGGCGCAAACAGAAGTGCCCTCTTCGACCAGGACTTTCAGGACCCGCCCACCCACTCTGGAACCGACGCGAATCTCATCTGCTTCGACAAAGCCGGACACAACGAGCGGTCCGGATTTCTGTTGAGACACAAACAACAGCCCGACCAATGCGACGGCAATGGGAATGAAGACAGCAATCTTCAGCATGGGATCTGTCTGTCGAGAAGGGCGAGAAAAGCTGCTATGTGGCAGCCTTGAGTTTAGCGAAAGCGTGTACCGGTAGCGCGACCGCGGAGCAGTTTTAGAAAAATGATCGAAGAAAATGAAGCGGTGAAGACAGGTGGATCATCTCTGTCGAAAAAATGAGTTGTTCTCGCCAACCTGTTTAACGCGGGCTTTCCTACGGCCTCAGAAGACGCTCAGGGCTATCCGACGTTCAACTCTTGTCAGAGCGACATGCTTTTGAAAGAGACCTTCCGCGACTGACGTCATCGACTTTCGCGGCAACTCCAGGCCGAGCCAGCAGAACCACCCGAAGAGTGCCCGGTTCCTCAGGTCCTTTCTGTCGTCTTTGTCTGGCTTTCAACGCAGCCTCCTGAAGCTTTGTCCCTTCCTCCAGTTGCCCGGACTTTCGAAGCTGTTCCACAACGTATTTGAGGTTTCGTAGGATGACGGCCGGTGATGTTCTGTGTTCTCGATGAAACGTCAGCAGCTTGTCCGTGACGTGGCCACGAGCGTCCACTTCGACCAGGCCTTCGCGCAATCGACAGCCACAACGCCGAACTTCTTCGGCCCCACCGCCTGAACGCGATCCTGGATAAGACCCTGCGGCCTCCCAGGCACCACTTCGTTTGAACTCCTGCGATCGACTGAGATGTCGTTTTGTGCGAGATTTGCGGGCTGTAACCATTTTAACTGTTGCCCTGGGTGCAGGTTCTAAATCAATACATCCCAAGAGAGCAGCTGAAACGGCTCTAAGAGTTTTAAGTCACGCGGACCACGTACCTGGTGGGAACGCTGCATCGCGAAATGATTGAGTTCGTTGATGAGTATGTGAGCAATGACTTCGCCGATGTTCATTGATGGTTGCTACTCAAGAAGCACCGGAAAAAATTGGAGGTTTTCGTCTTTCCAAAACTGTTCCACGTTCAGATTACACTTGGTTCAGGACAGTTGGCGCTGGCGAGGCAGCCTCATCAGGATCGACGGTTGGCGGGATGTTAATCATTCCGTGTGATTTCATGGTCCGCAACTGGCGAAGATTCTTTGGGTGGGGCACTTTGTAAAGATCCGCGAATCTGTCTGACAACACATCTCAGAAGTTCATCGGCCTGGTGTTTCGAAATCGTGCGAGAATCGAAGTGCAGATTGACAGAAAGCCGTCCGGCATAGGTATAAACACAGAACGCTGCTGCGGTCAGTGGTCGCACCGGGGCGATGAAATCCACTCCGTCCAGCAATATGTCTCCTATCGCGAGTTTGCCGTCCTGTCGCAAGAGAGGCATCCGATTCAGAATCACTCCGAGGTTTGAAAAGACGCACGATGACACGCATTTGCCTCCGCCAATGATATGGTTTCGGAGTCGAGGGAATCGACGGAACAGGGTATGTGCTGCAATGAACAGGAGCCCCAGCTGGCGGCTCTTGACTCTCAGCATCTCAGCCTGAATTGAACGCAGCAGAGTTTCGGGCTCTGCCAGTTGCTGCGCGTTCCTTTCCAGAAAAACAGCACTCATGATATTGGCGGCTGACATTGTCTGATCGACTTCCGTGCGTTGATTGAGCGGCACGAAGAAACGCAGCCAGTCGCTGCTTATTCCTGCACCGTTTTCATTGCGCCAGGTGTTGAGTGCCAGGAACAGATCGCGAGCGAGCAAATCGTTGACAGTCGCTCTTTTCCGCCTCGCCTCGGCCAGGATCGCTGCTGTTTCACAGCAGTCAAAGTCAAAGGTACTCGGCGATGGAAACACAACCGGTTGATCGGAAACCTGATCGGCAGCAGAGAGTCCCAACGGAGCCGCCTTCCGCAAAAAGAACTTGCCGACCATAGGCAGCCCGAGAATCTGCCTGGGCAGCATGCGCAACAGCTTTCCCCACGTCAGCCCAAACCGATTGCGGTGTGGCAATCGCTCATTGTGCAGCGGCGGCAGCTCCACGTCACTCCCCGTGCTGCCAGTATCTCGAGTGTAGATCAACAGAAGATCGCTAATCATCTGGCACATGCCAAGTGCGTCAGTACAGGAATGGTGAATCTGCACAACCAGGTCGTGCGCCCCATTTCGATCGACCAGCCAGATGCGAGTCCCGGCAGACTGGGTGAGGTCCACGAATTCTGCAGGGGGATACTCAGTCTGTGAATCCGCCGACCATTGCCTGAATGGAATGGAATCCGTCGCCACTGGCTCCCAGGACAGCCGCTTGTAAGCGTCGCGGCGAACTTTTGACCGCAACAAAGGATGACGCGCAAGAGTCGCCTGAATCGCAGCCTTCATCGCGCAGAAATCAAGCCGCTGTGAAAATCGCAGCCGAAAAAATCCTGTCATCGGATAATCCGGCCGGTCATCACAGAACATGTACTCCTCAAAGGGAGTGAGTGGCAGGTGTAGCAGGTGCTGACAGTCAGATCGCTCTGGCATACAAATGTTTCACATCAGGTCGGCAGAGTCGCAAAGACAAGGTGACAGCGATTCCGAAGGAGTGCGGTGCCACCATTGAGCGCCTGGACGGCCACGCCGAGGCGTGCGTTGATGTTGTCCTTCAGGAACCGTCGCCAGTGTGATCTCGGCGCGGCGTGATTCCATATTTCCCAGGGCTCAGGATCCCCGCAGGATCCAGTGAGGTCTTAATGCGAGACAGCAGTTCGCCGTACTCAGGACAGAGCCTGTACAATCCCTCGTTCCCAAGAGTCCCTGTGCGATATTGCTGGTAGCCGGCATCCTGCGTCGCGATCTGCAGTTCCGCATAAAGCTTGTCAGCTCGCTCTCGACTGGCCGCAACTTCCTGTTGATAAAAGATGGAAAGCAGTGTCACACAACTGCGGGGGTTGAGTGTCAGGATTGCAAGGTAATAGTCCATCCCATGCCGTTCGAACAACGGTCGAGTGATATTGATCAACGTTTGCAAGTCGGATCCCGTATTCGGAATGACGGGCGCAAACCACGTAACTCCACAGCCGTCACGTGCAGGATCGACGTCGCTGTCGGGACATCTTTTGTGATTACGAAAATATCCATGCTTCAGCAGGAATTCAGTGGGGATGCCTTTCATGAGGGCATGTAGTTTTCCAACACTTTCAAGGACCTGCGGGGCTTTGCCGAACCTGGCACGAAGAAGTCGAGCAACCACGGGATATCGGCGAGACCATCCGAGGACGGGTTTCACCATCCGAATCATGTTGTCACTGATGAAATACAGTGAGGTTGTCGCTTTAAGCTTTTGTTTGATCCTTCGTTGACTTGCCTTCACCTGACGTTTCGTTCCGTAGACGGAAAATGCCAGAGTCCACGACGCGATACCGTATTTTCTTCGAATCGTGCTGATTTGATTCTCTTGAAGTGGTCCTGTCACTTCAGCAACGTCCTCCCGGGCAAAAAGGGCAAGATTCACAATCTCATTTGCCATATGAACTTTTGCCTGAATTGTTCCCTCAAGCTGAAGTTCACGAATGCGGTCCAGAGTGGGAAACACATCTTCAGGCCGCTGAATATCCCCCATAATCGACAGGTGAAATTCGGGACGAGGCATCAGCCAGATTCCGGCTTTCAGCACAATTCCAAAATTCGACTGGCTGAAAAGTCCTTCAAGGATTGGTCCGGTCCCCCATTTGTGGCAATGGAAGGCCGGGGAATGATCGTCAAAAACGGCACCCGTTCTGATAATGCTTCCGTCGGCAAGCATGACTTCCATGCCGCACAAACAGGCATAGTGATCACCATATGTTGTGAATCCAACACCTCGCTCCAGGGCGTTCCCAATCACACTTCCCTCCGGTGTGCTGTCGGTGCAGTCAATCCAGAGGTCCGGATGATGTTGGGACAAATACTGATACAGATCCTGATAGCTGACACCGGGTTCAACGACCGCATAGGCCAGGGTCGGATCCACACGAATGATGCGATTCATTTTCTCCAGCACAATGCAGACGGACGTGCCCGGTGTTCCGGTGGCAGTTCCATACCCCCAGTTCCTGCCCTTGCTCAGCACATAGACTTGCACGCTGAGTTGATTCGCCAGCTTAATAATGTGAGATAAGTGCTCAGTGCAGGAAGGATACAGATAAACACGTGGCGCGAATGACCTATGTTGAGTCACGGCCGAGCGTCGAGACACGGCTGCTGACTCCGAGACGATCTGATCCTCCGATAACACCTCACTCAATCGTGCCAGAAACTCCGAAAATTCCCCATCCTGCAGTCTCAAAGGCGAATCATTATCCAACTCCCCACTCCCTTCACTTTCGCAGATCTGAGCATAATCTGTCAGGGAAAAACTTTGAGTCTGAAAACGGCAAAACGTTACCTGCCTGTTTCGCTCTAGGCGTGCCTCCCAGAAACAATACCCCCAACCCAGTCCGAGCGCTCTCGTGATTGCTGACCTCCGTCGAGTATCACCAGACGTGTGGCCTATGTCAACTTGGCAGACCAGGTACCAGTCACTTTTTGGCAGACCAGGTTCCAGTCACTTTTTGAACACGAGTCTTCGGCTCGCTCAACAACGGCTTCCGGCTGGCCCTGAATTCCGCTGGTATGGAAGATCATGCCCAGAGATCCAGACGGAACAGTTCGTTTCCCTGTCTGATCAGGAAAAATCCTGACCAGCAAAATCTCACCCTAAGACCGCGTGGTGCTGGTAGCTCGGTTGGATGACCGTGTCGAACGCTCCACGCGGCCTTACTTGTTTCACATGCCCCCAGTACTGCTGCCTCGATTGGGCTGATTTTGGGGTCAACGGCGAACCGCCGTTCGGCCAAATGCAAAACTGGTCCGGCGGGCCGCAAGGTTCGAACGCCCCGCCGGATCATCTTACTGCCGTATTCTACATCGAGGGAGATGGCGACAAGTCCCGACGATGTCGTCACTGTGATGTCGCTCTGAGCACGTTTTCGGGCCAAGCCCAAGACGTCCGGAATCCGATTGATTTGACAAAAACTGGCGGGCGATATTCCTACGTCGTATCGCACTCAGGATGAACCGTCCTGAGTTAGATGCGATTTCGTTTTCACTCTACTGCGGTCATTATCTAACGACTCGGAAAAAGGACCTTGATCAACCGCTTGGTAACGGCCGAAGCGTGAAACCGAAGTTGTCTTAACTGCTCCGGACCGGGTGGCCTCGGGGCGTTACCGCCCCGAGGCTCCCACAGACC
>CAZFDW010000346.1:0-7232 GCA_964517865.1 uncultured Chitinophaga sp. | reverse complement strand
TGCCCCGACGGGAACACAATTGAAAAGCTACGGGAGGTCGGTTGAGCCCATGAGATAGCGATCGACTTCGCGGGCGGCACCGCGGCCTTCGTTGATGGCCCAGACGACAAGGCTTTGACCACGACGACAATCGCCCGCGACGAAGACTTTCTCGTTGTCGGTCGTATACTTTTCGTGTTCCGCATCGTACCAGCTCATCCCGCCGCGACCTTCCTTGACCTTGACTCCAAGCTGATCCGCGACGGGATGTTCGGGACCAAGGAAGCCCAGCGCAAGGAAGACCAGATCTGCGGGGTATTCCTTTTCGGTGCCCGGAATCGGAACGAATGGCGGACCGCCTTCGGTCATCACCTGCCAATCGACTTCGATCGTTTTCACAGCCTTAACGTTGCCTTTGCCGTCATCCACAAACTCAGCCGTCTGGATACAGAACGCACGAGGATCGTCGCCGAACTTTGCGGCCGCTTCTTCGTGGCCGTAATCGACTCGGTACACGCGCGGCCATTGCGGCCACGGGTTGTTGGACGATCGCTGCAGCGGTGGCTTTTCGACGATTTCAAAGTTGACCAGTGACCTGCATCCATGACGCATTGAAGTGCCCAGGCAGTCGTTACCAGTGTCACCTCCGCCGATCACGACGACATGTTTGTCCTTCGCGCTGATGAATTCGCCGTCCTCCAGCTTGCTGTCCAGCAGGCTGCGCGTGTTCGGACGCAGGAAGTCCATGGCATAATGGACTCCGTTCAGTTCACGTCCTTTGATGGGAAGGTCGCGAGGACGTGTTGATCCGGTGGCGAGGACCACAGCGTCGAAGTCTTCCATGAGCTGCGAAGCCGGGATGTCGGTGCCGATCGTCGTGCTGGTGAAGAAGGTAATGCCTTCCTGTTCCATGATACGGACTCGACGATCCACAACATCGTGCTTATCGAGCTTCATATTCGGGATGCCGTACATCAGCAATCCGCCGACTCGGTCATCGCGTTCGTAGACCGTGACCCAATGCCCGGCTTTGTTGAGCTGCGCGGCAGCGGCGAGGCCGGCAGGGCCGGACCCGACCACCGCAACCTTGCGCCCTGTGCGAACCTGCGGCGGCTGAGGAATGACCCAGCCCATTTCGAAGGCATGATCGATAATCGCACATTCGATATTCTTGATCGTGACGGCTGGTTCGATCACGCTCAGACAACAGGAACCTTCGCAGGGAGCCGGACAGACTCGACCGGTGAACTCAGGAAAATTGTTCGTCTTGTGCAGTCGGTCAAGTGCGTCGCGCCAGCGACCCTGGTAAACAAGATCGTTCCATTCGGGGATGAGATTATTGACCGGGCAACCGGAGGCCATATTCGCCATCAGATCGCCGGTATGACAGAACGGCACGCCGCAATCCATGCACCGCGCTCCCTGAACCTTCAGGTCAGTCTCGGGCATGTGTTCGTGGAACTCATTCCAGTCCAGAATGCGCAACAACGGATCACGGTCTGTCGGCACCTGTCGCGTGTATTCTTTAAAGCCAGTGGGCTTTCCCATCGTACGTTACTTTCGGTGCAATCAAAACAGCTCAAAAAAATTGGTCAGGCTACCGGACAATTTCACAATAAACCGAGCTGCATCAGCTCCGTTAACAGCCCGGTGATCGTAGGAAAGCGACAAAGGAAGCAGTAAGCGTTCCACAATCTGCCCATCTTCCATTACAAGTTGGTTCTGACCGCGCGACATGCCCAAAATGGCGACTTCCGGATAGTTCACGATCGGAGTGAACGCTGTTCCACCGATTCCGCCAAGGTTCGTGATTGTAAAACTTCCCCCCTGCATCTCTTCCGTTTTGAGTTTGCGATCACGGGCTCGCCCGGCGAGATCGGTCAATTCTGCGGCGACCTGCAGGACATTCTTCTGATCGCAGTTGCGGATGACAGGAACGACCAACCCGTTCGGCGTGTCCACTGCCACGCCAATATGGTAATACTTTTTCTGCACTAATTCGCCGGACACCAGATCCACGCTGGAATTGAAGTTTGGAAACGCCTTCAGGGCTCCGACAACCGCTTTGATCATGATCGCGGTCATGGTGATTTTCGGTGAGCCTGGATTGGCTTTGACATAGCGTTTGCGAGCTGATTCCAGTTCCGTGATATCGGCCAGATCGTGTTGCGTCACATGGGGAATTGTGATCCACGCATTGTGCAGATTCGCAGCAGCCATGCGGAAGATCTTGTTCATCGAAACTTTTTCCACCGGACCAAACTTGCTGAAGTCCGGCATTGGTGCCGCCTGAACCAGACCAAATCCCGGGCTGGATGCGGTGTTCGGGACGGGTGCCTGAGTCATCCGATTATGCACGAATGCTTCGACGTCTTCGAGCGTGATTCGCCCGCCAGCGGCAGTACCGCTGATCTGCTTCAGATTGACGCCAAGTTTACGAGCAAATCGCCGAACGCCCGGACCAGCAGCTGCTGGCGGGCCGTCGCTCTTTGGGATCACAGCCGCTGTCGACAGCGGAGCTGTGAGAGGGGCATCTGGCGCGGGTGCCGGATCTTCGAATTGAGCCACAGTCGCAACAGCCGGAGCTGCTACAGGTGCTTTTGCTGCAGGTGCCGTGACTGCAGACGTGGCGTTGATCGTGATTAACGGCGATCCGATGTTGATACTTCTGCCAGGCGTGATG
This sequence comes from uncultured Chitinophaga sp., assembly GCA_964517865.1. Lineage (GTDB taxonomy): Bacteria > Planctomycetota > Planctomycetia > Planctomycetales > Planctomycetaceae > SXXK01. The sequence goes on along the minus strand of CAZFDW010000346.1, from coordinate 4,570 downwards.
TGTACGGCGGTGATGGTACCGGCATAAGGGCAGTTAATTTCCGCGACTGCCTTGTCTGTTTCCACTTCGCAAACGACGGCACCGCTGGAAATCGTATCGCCCACTTTGACGTTGACGGAAGCAATATCGACCTTTGTGACACCCTCAGAAACTTCCGGCAATCTGAATTCAACCGGGCCGCCTGCCGATACCGCTGGCGCTGCTTTCGCCGCAGGCGCGACAGTGGCAGGTGCGACTGCAGCAGGCGCGGCCTTTGTCGCCGGTGTCTCGGTTTGTTTCGCTGCTGTAGCCGCAGGTGCCGCGCCGTTTGTCGCTTCGATCATCAAAATCGGCTGCCCGACATTGAGCTTATCGCCGGACTTGATCAGCAGTTTTGAGATCCTCCCTGCGTGAGGGCAATTGATTTCCGCGACAGCTTTGTCGGTTTCGACTTCGCAGACAATGGCACCAGCTTCGATAACGTCGCCTTCTTTGACGCGCACTTCAGCGACGTCAACAGTGGAGACTCCTTCCGAGACTTCCGGCAGTTTGAATTCGATGGACATGGCTGGAGTTTTCAGGGTTCAGTTTTCAGGGTTCAGTAAATCTCAAATTTCAAATACGAAATCTCAAATTGTCAGGCATTCAAGGGATTGACTTTCTCAGGGTCGATCCCCAGATCTTTCAGGACATCGGGGAGTTTCGATGCGTCAAACGCACCCATCCGGGCAAGTCCGCGAAGTGCGGCATAGGTGGTGCATTCGCCGTCGATCTGAAAATGACGACGAAGTTCCGGTCGCGTCTCACTTCGACCGAATCCGTCGGTTCCCAGAATAATATATTCACCAGGAATCCATTCGCGAATCTGATCAGCCACCAGACGCACGTTGTCGCTGGTCGAAATAAACGGACCAGTCACGTCGTCAAGTGTGTCCTCCAGATAACTGCGGCGGGGAGTCTGACCGGGATGCAGATCGTTCCAGTGCTGACAGTCCATCGCGTCACGACGGAGTTCGCTGTAACTTGTGACGCTCCACACATCCGTGCCGATGTGGTACCTGTCTTTCAGGATCTGTTGAGCCCGCAGCGCTTCACGCAGAATGGTACCGCTGCCGAAGAGCTGCGGGCGATGCCGCTGACTTTCGCCGCTGTCGGTGGAACCGAGCCTGTACATACCCTTGATAATGCCTTCAACGACTTCACCGCGCTCCGGCATTGGCGGATGCACGTAGTTTTCGTTGTAGACCGACAGGTAGTAGAAGATTTCTTCCCCTTCAGCATACATCCGACGCAGTCCGTCCTGAACGATCACAGCCAACTCATAACCATAAGCGGGGTCGTAAGCTCGCAGCGAAGGAACGGTCGTGGCCATCAACTGGCTGTGACCATCTTCGTGCTGCAGGCCTTCACCGTTCAGCGTCGTGCGCCCGGATGTTCCCCCGCACAGGAAACCTTTGCAGCGCGTGTCAGCCGCACACCAGATCAGGTCGCCGACCCGCTGAAATCCGAACATGGAATAGTACACATAAAACGGCACCATGTTCATGCTAAGATTTGCATAGGCTGAACCCGCCGCAATGAAGGAACTCATCGCACCCGCTTCGTTAATGCCTTCTTCCAGCAACTGGCCGTTGCGTGCTTCCTTGTAGTACATCGTGTTCTTCGAATCGACAGGTTCGTACAGTTGCCCCTTGCTTGAATAAATTCCGCACAGTGCGAACAGCCCCTCCATACCAAAGGTACGTGCTTCGTCCGGGATAATCGGGACCACACGCTGTCCCATGGCTTTGTTCCGTACCAATCCGCGAACAATGGCACCGAGCGCAAGAGTGGTTGATCCTTCGCCGCCGTCACTGCCGGCCAACAGTGGTTTCGTTGTGAAAATCTTGTCATCCAGTTCAGGAATATCAAGTCTTTCGCTGCAGGGTGGTCGTACGGGAACAAATCCACCCAGCGCCTTGCGGCGCTCGTGCAGATATCGCATTTCCTCGCTGTCAGCATCCGGCTTGTAGAATGGCAGCTTGTCGATTTCGGCGTCGCTGACCGGAATGTTGAAACGCGTACGAAAAACCTTCAGTGCGTCTTCGGCAATCTTTTTCTGGTTGTGCGCAACGTTTTGGCCTTCGCCAGCGTCGCCGAGTCCATAACCTTTGACGGTTTTTGCAAGTATCACCGTCGGAGCGCCCTTGTGATTGACGGCGGCGTGATAGGCGGCATACATCTTTTCCGGATCGTGGCCACCGCGGCGGATCGTCTCCAGTTTTTCATCGGAAAGATGTTCAACCATCTTCAGTACTTCAGGATCCGCGCCAAAGAAGTGCTGACGAATATATTCACCCGACGAAACTGTATACTTTTGATACTGGCCATCAACGACTTCTCCCATACGTTTGACCAGTTTTCCGTCTTCGTCTGCATCCAGCAATGGATCCCAGTCAGAACCCCACACGACTTTGATCACATTCCAGCCAGCGCCACGGAATGCTGCTTCCAGTTCCTGAATGATCTTACCGTTGCCTCGAACGGGCCCATCCAATCGCTGCAGGTTGCAATTGATGACCCACGTCAGATTGTCCAGATTCTCGCGAGATGCCAGCGTCAGCGCGCCCAGCGATTCCGGTTCATCGCATTCGCCGTCGCCAAGATACGCCCAGACCCGGGATTTTGACGTATCCAGGAGACCGCGATGTTCCATGTATCGCAGAAAACGGGCGTGATAGATCGAACAGATCGGTCCGAGTCCCATGGACACGGTGGGAAACTGCCAGAATGTCGGCATCAACCACGGATGCGGGTAGCTCGAAAGACCAACACCTGCGGGAAGTTCACGACGGAAATTGTTCAGGTTTTCTTCCGTCAAACGGCCTTCGAGGAACGCGCGAGAGTACATTCCGGGGGATGCATGTCCCTGAAAGTAAACCATGTCGCCCGTGTGATCTGCGGTGCGACCATGAAAGAAGTGATTCTGCGCGACTTCATACAACGTGGCCGATGAAGCAAACGTCGAAATATGACCTCCCACGCCGTCATAGTACTTATTGGCTCGCACAACCATGGCCATTGCGTTCCACCGCACAATGTTCTTGATGCGGCGTTCCATTTCCCGGTTACCCGGGAATTTCACCTGATCGGAGTGGTGAATCGTATTGATATACGGTGTATTGGCCGTGAACGGCAGCATTACGCCGCGGGCGTAGGCACGTTCCTGAAGGTGAACCAGCAATTCGCGAAGCTTTTCGGGCCCATAGCGATGCAGGATGTCTTCGAGCGATTCGTACCAATCATCAAGCTCTTCCGGAGCAATTCCAGAAACCGTGTCAAGAACAGCCTGATCCAACATTCGTATCCCCAGAGATGAAATTCTGACGCTTCGTATAATCGAGGACAATCGTGACGCGAATGCCCATTTTTGCAGTTTTGCTGTCGCCTGGACAGCGTGCCCGGACTTCCAGACGCGGCGGATTGTAGGTTTGTACTCAAACCCATTCAATGCGGGGTCTCACCGCCAGGCGATTCTCTCAAAAGAGCGGGGAAATGAATGAACTCCGGCAGGTCATATTAACGATCGTGCTGAGGATCCGGCTGAGATATTGTCAGGCGTTTCGAGAAAGCTGGTTTTCCAGGCAAGTAGCGAATCTACCAAACGATAACCGTCACAGAACGGCGCAGGATCTTCGCGCTGGAGCCTGGTTTTTGGGAAATTCAATTCAATGCTGCCTATCGTGGGAATCATCATCGTATTGGGTTCGGTTCTAACCGGGTTCTCAATGGCTGGTGGCCATATTCATTCATTGATTCACCCTTCGGAAATTGTAACCATCGGTGGAGCCGCTCTCGGCGCGATGATCTGCAGTTCCCCGCCAAAGGTGCTCAAAGACGTCATGAAAGGCCTGATCACGTTGCTGAAAGGAGGCAACGTCGGCAAGCAGACATATAATCAGGCGTTCAAGCTGCTCTATGAGCTGTTCCGAGTTGCGAGGCGAGACGGAATGCTGGCGTGGGAAACGGTACTCAGCGAAGGCTCCAGCCATGCCACATTCCAGAAGTACCCAAAGATTTCCAACGACCATCACCTGATGGAGTTCGTCACTGGTGCCCTGCAGGGCGCGATGGAAGGAAATGACGGTCCCAGTCTGCAGGCGCTACTCGATGCGGAGATTCATGTCTTTGAAAATGAACACCATGATGCTGTTTCAGCGTTGACGCGGACCGCAGATGGTTTGCCAGGATTCGGGATCGTCGCGGCGGTACTCGGGATCGTTGTGACGATGGGAGCCATCGGTGGCCCCGTAGAAGAAATTGGGCACAAGGTCGGTGCGGCACTGGTCGGTACGTTTCTGGGAATTCTGTTGTCGTACGGAATGATCGGGCCGCTTGCCGGCGCGATGGATGGCCTGGGGCATGCGGAATCTGCACTGCAAAAGACCATAGCTGCAGCCATTGTCGGCTTTGCAGGCGGAGGTTCGCCCAGGGCCGTGATGGATAACGTCCGCCGCGGCTGCGGAACGGCCGTTCGGCCGTCAAGTAAAGAGCTGGATGAAATGCTGAAGGAAGTGGACTCGCAAAAATCGTGAAGCACCAATGCCCAATT
>CAZFDW010000345.1:0-7238 GCA_964517865.1 uncultured Chitinophaga sp. | reverse complement strand
CAGGCTTCGAATTCTGCGAGTGTGCCCACTCAGTGTGCCCACTCAGTGTGCCCACTCAGTGTGCCCACCAGCTTTCAGGATCTGACTGTCCTGCGTTTCTTTGGTGCCGTCTTTTCCATCATATTCGACAGCTTATCAACGGCTTCATGCTGCGAGTTCTGAAGCAAGTGACTGTAAATGTTCGCAGTCGTCTCGAACTTCTTGTGCCCGAGCCGCTTCTGGATCGCCTTCAGATCCACGCCCGCCGCCAGCAACAGCGATGCCTGCGTATGCCGCAAGTCGTGGAACGTAATGCTGTCGGGAATGCCGGCTGCTTTACGGATCGGATACCAGACGTAAGTTGCGAATGCTGATCCACGAAGATATCCGCCACGGTTATTCGGGAACACCAACGGCACCTGCCCAGGTTCGAACCCTTCATCCTGAGCTTTCTTCAGACGGTTCCGCAGTGCTTCAATCGCCCGTGCGTCCAGAGTCACTACGCGACGTCCTGCTGCGGTCTTCGGTTCCTTAACCTTGAGCTTGCCACGGACATCCTGGAGCGATTTACGGACCACCAGGACGGCTTCAGAGAGATTTACAGCAGACCATTCGAGTGCGAACAGTTCTCCACGGCGCAGTCCTGTCATCGCCGCAAGAATGATTGCATCACCGAGCCGATGTTTCTCGCATTCGTCGAACAGTTTGTGACACTGTTCTGGTTCGAGCGGGATCGTCTCTTTCCGGATCACTTTCGGTCTGTTCAATGCAGCACATGGATTGGCCACCGCATCCCCGCGACCACTCGACCTGCCGTGGAAGTGAAGCTTGACTTCCACGGAATCTGTAACTGATCTTTGACTTCCATCAATTCCCCTTCACGACCCGCAGCTTCAACTCAGCACCGACCGCTTCCGCACTCTGAACGTTGACCAACGCCGCCACGCTCGCTTGAAGCACCGGCCACATCAATTCAGGACCTTTCACCGCCACCTCGCTGAACGTCTCAAGCATGTTGTCAGGGTGCATCAGCACCGCTGTTTTTGCGATCAAAAACTGCGAGGATGCAGTCGAGAACCCCGCAGAGCCGGAAACGGCTTCCAACTCAGGACACGCCCTCATGAGTGGTTTCGGCTGCAGCTGTTTCAGGCCGCAGTCCGGTCATCCTTGCTGCTTCGTTGTATGGAACTTGTCGTCATTTCGACTGCGCCAATTGACCGCGAGGCGAGCCCTCGCGAATCAAATTGTTGGCTGCTCCGGTCGATGTGATTGCGTCAAGCAAGCTTGGGAAAGGGGGATGAAATGTAGAATGCAAATCTGAAACCTTTCGTAGGAGTCCTGCGGGTGGAAAGCCCGTCCGGTAGAGCTTGACCAGCGGCCGGAAGCGAGTCTTGCGTCGTACGCGGGTAGACTCACAATGCGCCCGCGACAACGGCCAAACTAGACATTAACATGGCTCAAAACAGACAATATCAGGCCCTCAACGACGATTTTCTGCTGGCTTTTCGTTGCTAGAAACGACGTAAGTACCAATGAAAAAAGGACTTACGATTTCTCGCAAGTCCTTTCAAATTTGGAGGCGGGGGGAATTGAATGAGGGGCCGCCTCTTCGTAACCCTCCTACCAGCCAACAACTTACGAATTCCGATTCTTCGGTGTCAGCACATTGTCAGCAGATTGACAGCACAGCAAGTCAAGTTCTGACACCTTCGGACGCAGTCCTCCGCCGAATCACTGACGTCTGGCTCGAGCTACCAGGTGAGATTCGCGCTTTAGTGGAGGCGTTGTGCCTCCAACCCCCGTCGTGTGAATTGCAATCAATAATGCGCACTCCCGGCAACGCCGAACTCGGCGAGATTGTCGCATCCTGGGCTGTGTTGCCAGTGACGGCAAAACGCGCTCTGTTAAGTGTCGTACGTTCTTGTCTGGAAGTCTCCCAACCACCCGAAGATGGAAGGGAGTAACAGCATGGACTCCGTTCATAGTCATGTGGCCGAGCAGACAAATTCGTTTTCGAGCACCAGCCACGCGAGCAGCGCTGGACTGCTGGAAATCCTGAACAATCATCCTCTGACAGATGTTGCCAATCTTTTGGGGGAAAACCTCGGGGTCGGTGCTGATGTTGTCAGCCTTCTGATGCTTCTCTCACGAGCGGCAGGACGGCTGGGAATTCCCTTCAATCTGGCGATCTACTCTGATGACGCGGGAGCAGAATGTCTGATTGCCGACAGAATCATTAACGTGGTGCCAGAGGGTGTCGAACGCGTGCAGACAATTCGGCACATTCGCGACTTGTCAGAAGCTGAATTCAACGATACGGAACTGCTGTGCGTCCGAAGTCTCCACGATGGCCTGTTTCGCTTTGCCTGTGAATCCGCCTGTCTCGACCTTTCGACCGCCAATCCACCTGCTGTTTGGCTGATCACCGACGAACGTCCCGTAATTGGTTTGATTGGCCCGACAATTCAGCTGATGGCGAGACAGGCCGATCGAGCGTTGAGTGGTTTTGGTCACCATTTCTCAATGAACAACAAAGCTGCAAACCAGTCAGCGCGGCATGTGTTACGTCAGCTTGTGTTGTCGCTAAACAATCGACGCCACTACGAGTGTCCGTTCGTGAGAGAACTTCGAGCCAGCCTCAAGCCGTTCCAGATGCTGATTGTCAATCGGCTACTGGCCACAATTGCAGCCCTCCGTATCGAACTTCAACATCACAAGGCCGAATTCGTTTCAACGTCGGAAATGGTCGTGCATCTGGACGACTACACGGTAACAAGAGACCTGCTGCTCAACCTTCCAATTCCAGGTAAGCATTCCAATCTTTCACCGTATGCAGCAGAAACCGGCGCGATCGTGTTTGATGGGGTTGGGGATGCGGCGTACCAGCTGACGATCCCTGACAACAGTGGATTCGGAAGCAAGGCTTTCACGCGGCGTTTTGCCAAGGAAACAACAGGCTTCAGTTACAACACGATTAAAGACCATCTTGACCGACTGGAGGCTGAGGGGATCGTTGAGTCACTGACGGTTACGGGACGACAGAAGCACGCACTCATTCGGGGCCAGGGACGTCAGATCTACTACAGGTTTGTCAAGAATCGATCGCCCCCATTCGGTGTCAACAGTCCGTTCGCGGACCTCCCGGAATCCAGTGACATTGCAGCGAATTGCAGTGCGGCACTGCAATCTTAAATCCCACGGCAACCTGGACTTGAATGCGGTTTGCAGAATTGCAGGCCCCAGAAACAGTTCAGGAGAAGGCCGACGATATTTGCCAGTTTGAGTTTATCCCTCTACAGAACGAACAGGAGACGAATAAATGATCCATCCCACCGCTGAAGTACGAGCCTACGATGCCGAGCGCCCGAACACGTTTTCTCAAATCGTCGGCAATGAAGTCGTTGTTCAACGAATCACGTCAATGCTGGCGCGCAATCGATTTCCGAATGTTTCTTTCATCTGGGGACCGACTGGCTCCGGCAAGACAACGACTGCGCGAATTATCGCTCGTTCAAAGCTCTGCAAAGGCCGTGAGGCCGGACAGCATGAACCATGTGGAGAATGTTCCAACTGCCGTCGCGCTGTCAATGACACGACCTGCAGCATCATTGAATATCACGAGTACGACGCAATCAGAGTGACGGACAGCACACTTGATGACTTGTCGCTCATGCTAATGCGTCCATGGGAAGTCATCTTCATTGATGAATTGCAGGACATGGAACCGCACACTGTCAAACGCTTGCGGAAGCTGATTGAAGGAGCCACCGCAACCGTCATCCTGACCACGTCGCATCCAGATGAAATTGAAGACGCCTTGCGAAACCGTTTGAAGTCATATGAGTATGAGATGTCCCGACCAAGTTTGGACCAAACCGTGGACTACCTTGAACGACAGTTTCAGAACTCAGGGATCCTGTATGAGTCTCGATCACAATTGATACGTGTGGCGGAAGCCTTGAACTGCGAAATGCGACCATGCGGAGAGTTTTCGCGCAAGGTTCTGGCAGAGGCAGGAACGACTTTGACGAACAAGTATCTTGATCAGCTCTTCGGCCCTGAGGTAGTGACAACCGCGAAGCAGAGTTCCAGACGGCGCGACATTATCTGATAGACCTTGAAGCAAATGTCATCAACTGAGGCAGGCAGCCAAATGCGAATGATCTCATCGGGCAAATCTCGGAGGTTGAATCATTCAATTTGCGGGTAGAAATGAAAGAAAGGATTCAACCAAAGTGGTTTGCAGGATTGCATACAAGGGCCACTGAGGTGCTCACTCCGGTGAGCGTGGTCAATCTGATTGATCGCCCAACTCATAATGCTGATGTTCAATGAAATGAATGAGAAGAAGCAGAAGAAACAACAGGAAAACATACAGGATTAGAATCACATCAAGAACATGAACTCACAGATTCAAGCACAGGCATAAGCACAGGCATAAGCACAGGCATAAACACAGGACACAGGACACAGACACAGGGCTTTTACTTTCAATAAAGATGAAGATGTCGGGTTACTTCAACCTGAATACTCCGAAGGAAAATCAAAGGAGCACTATTAATGTCAAACCCAAACGGAATCAGCTTAAGCAAGCCACTCTCGCCACCACGAAACTCAGAGAGCCGACTACCAACAGGCTTCAGGGTCGTGCACGTACCCGTGCCGGAAGCAATTTTTAATCACGCGAAGGCACAAAGCTATTTGTCTGGTGTGCGGTTCGCGGAATTTGTGGCTACGGTCCTGAGGGACTCAAGGCCAATTGCCGCCATCCGTCCACACGACCCTCAGCCTTCTTCAGCACCAGCACAATGAACCTGTTACAGCCGGTTATCACCAGCAACGACAGAAGCCTGTGCCAGTGCTGCCATCATCAATAACATAAAGGAGATGCACCAACGGTGACCAAGAAATCACGGACATCAGTCAAGGATGTAGACAGGGTTGATGATCGATCATCGATCAATATCGATCGTCATACTCCAGACATGGATCACCTGACAGAAGAAGTGGGTAAACGAATCGCTGCTCGTCTGGAACAGAATCCCGCAGGATGCATCTACTTCAATCCAGCAGTCACGATCTCCGATCCACATCCATGTCCGGCGTTCTTCCGCCTTGTGAAGAAAGAGCAAGCTCGCTGGTGCGGGACGGCCAGCGAATCAATCAAGAACAAAGTCCGCCGAAAAGTCTCAACCTGGATCAGCCCCGCTGTGGTATACGGTGACATCGATAGATACCACGATCGTGCCCTGTGTTTCACGGGAATCCTGTTCATCAATGGCAAGATGATCCCACACCACAACTGGCCAGTCTTTGTCAATTCAAAATCACGGTAACCCCTCGCCCTGACTACTCATTTCCCAGCTCAGTCAATCAGGATAGTCCCCCCCAACCCTTCACAATGGAGTCAGATTAATGCCGATCATCAAAACTCAGAACTCGCTGCTTCAGCAACTTGTCAAAGCCTATCCTCAGCAATTCAAGATCACGAACACTGACCCAATCTGCGGCCGGCTGGACGACCGAGATGACGACGATTGCTATCCCGGATTTTGCAGTATCCAGCTGAAAATGTCAGATCCCAATTCCAGTGAATTCATCCTGACCCTGAGCAATGTACCCTTCGACGACGACGTCAAGGAACTTGCAGCGGAACTGGACGGGACCTGGGAGTCAACCCGATTCGGCGAGAGATTAACCCTAGCACTGTCGGTATCGCAGTTCACGGCCATCTCCGAACTGGCAGCGGCCATCCGCAAAATAGTGGGACGAGGCCGACGCTACGACGATCCCAACTGGAAATGGATAGCACGGAGAACGGCCAAGTCCCTCGAACGACTGGCCAAAGTGCTCTCGAAAGCAAATCGATCATAGTAACAGTGACCATGATTTCAGATGAACCGGCCCAGAAACTCAAATACCTCATTCTTAACGACAGGGAAAAACATGAATACGAACAATCTCGAACAAGCTACTGACAACGCACCGGAATGCGACGACGATTCCGAACTCGAGACGATTTACGCGAGAGAAAGCGCGCAGTTGGAAATCGGATCGTTGATTCGATCGAAGGAGGACGCTCTTTCCTTGCACAAAGTCATTCGCGGACATGTGATAGAAATGCGAGGCCTTGGTCACGACCAATGCAAATCGCTGGGCAACCTGATTGAAAACAGGTGGAACTCTCCAGACTTTTCTGAGCGTGATGAAAATGCAATCAAAGCTCTGACAACAGAACTGAACCATCTATACGCCGAGACTTACGATGACTACTTCTGCTTAGATGACGCAGCAGAATATGGAGCAGTTAATGTAGTGCTCGTGGCGCTGTCCTTTGCTGCTTTTTTGCTCTGTCGGAACAAGTGTGAGAAGAAGAATGGCATCGCCGACTGAGATTTGTTTGCTGTCTCTGCGAGGTCAAGAAAAGGCCATGCCAACGTGACCGTCTGCCAGGATGAGACAAGGAAGATGCCCGGATCCAAATTCGGATCATCATTCTACCGACGTTTCACAATCCAGTCATTTTCCAGTTCATCGCTAGGGAATCTTACCAAGAAATCGCTTCATGTATCCATCCCTGTTCACGCCCGAGTTTCAAACCGAACGCCTCAACGTCTTCCGGACCGACATCCAATCCAGCGATTTGACGGTGACGCGAGCGGTCTTCCTCGCATTTTTTCTCGATACGGAGGTTCCTTGGCCAATTGTATCGGCCACTGTCTGGATAGACGGTCCCTACTTTGGACATACGATGGAAATGATCCAGACTCACGACGACCATCGATCTGAAGGGCTTGCCAAAGAACTCTGGCTGGGTATCGAAGAATATCTCAGCAGCGCGGTGATCACCGGATTGTCCGAAGATTCAGAGATTGCCGTTTCCGTCGCGACGGCGCGGGAGCGTATCGGCCGGATGGTTCCCGATCTCAATGATCCCGCAGTTCAAGAGCAGTTAATGCAGGCATGCCTGCGGCAGCAAGACAATCGCACGAAAAACAAGTCGGAGATCCAGGATCAATCACCATGAAAACCCCACTGATGAAATACACCAAACGCGACGTGGAAATCGGATCAACCTTCGACCGATGACAAGATCACGGCCCTGCCGACACTTTGCTGTCTCAGTATTCTTCTGGCAGCAATGCTGTCGTAGCGGCGCGTTCGCCTTTGTCATCGGCGGCTTCGGTGATGATCCAGATCTTGACTTCTGTCGTCGGCAGAATGTAGGCCGACAGAATTCTTGAGCCATCGTGCAGAGC
>CAZFDW010000344.1:0-7251 GCA_964517865.1 uncultured Chitinophaga sp. | reverse complement strand
GCAGAAAAATGAATTGCAGAAAGTCCTGCTGTCGTAGCCTGTATTTTTCTGCCGCTCATTTTTCTGCCAGACCTGACCTGACTTTTGCAAACAGACGTCTGAAAATCTTCGCGGGAGAACAAGAAATTCACTGTTAGTAGTACGAAAAACTCCAAACGCCTTTTTCCAACAAACCGAAAATTGTTGAAAAGACAAAAACTTTGAAAATTCAACGCCCGATTCCCGCGCGGCTGTCGCCTACGCTTTCAGTGGCTTGAGGCTCATAAGAAGCAACTTGCGAACGCAGCAATTCACAACAACCTGAATTCCGCCGGTTTGCGTGCCATTTCTTCGTTTTACTGATAATCTTGGAAATTCTCCGCTCGATTTAGAGAGGAATGACGCCTGAACTCACAGCAGAGGGGCTACCAGCAATGGCAACAGGCGATGAATTCGGTCAGCAGATTTTTGATTTTGATCAGTTTCGTCCTGCGCTGATGTTGTTGGCGCGAACACAGCTTGGGACTCGGTTTCGCCGGATTCTGGATGATTCGGATATCGTCCAGCAGGCTCTGCTGGAAGCACATCGAAATCAGGCGTCCTGTAAGGCGCGGACTGCGGTGGAGCGTTTTGCCTGGCTCCGCCGAGTTCTCACCACCACGATTATCGATGTGGTTCGGCTGCACACGCGAGGCAAACGCAGCGTTGAACAGGCAGTTGACTGGGATGCCACAATTCAGGGATCCGCGAGTCGGGCGGAGTCGTGGCTGTCCGACAGGCATTCATCACCGTCCGAGCGGGCTGAACGGAAAGAACAGTTGCAGCAACTGGCGACCGCGCTTCAGGCCTTGCCGGAACTGCAGCGAGAATCCATCGAGCTGTTTCATCTTCAGGGATGCTCGCTGAAGGAAGTCTCCAAACTGCTGGGGCGTTCCGGAGCTTCGGTCGCCGGTCTCATACATCGGGGATTAAAACAACTTCGGCTTGAAATGGGTTCCAGTGAGCCTCTTTCGAGTATTCAGATCTTTGCAAACAAAAACGAAACGGACCTCCCCACATGATCACTCGCATAAAAAACCAGGAATTTGAAAACGCTGGCAGACTGGAAGTCGCTCTTGAAGAGTACCTTGTGCGGCGTGGCATGCTGGATGTGGATGAATGGCTGGGACGATTTCCGGACTGTACGGCTGAGTTGCTTGAGTTTCTGAACAATCAGATTCACATCGGCCCGATCGCTGCAGCATTCGCCGAACCTGTAGCGATGCCAACCTGCCGGATTGGTGATTACGAGATTCTCGAGATTGTCGATCGTGGCGGAATGGGCATTGTCTACAAGGCATTCCAGCGTAAGCTGCGGCGAGTTGTGGCATTGAAGATGATTCAACAGGGGCAGTTCTGTTCTCCGGAAGTCCGACGGAGGTTTCAAAACGAAGCGGAGACTGTGGCGAGGTTGAGACATCCCAATCTGGTCGCGATCCATGAAGTCGGTGAACACAACGGGATTCCGTATTTTTCGATGGAGTTTGTTAAGGGACGAACCCTGGCAGACCTGTCGCGTCAGGGCAGAATCCGGCCCCGTGTCGTCGCTCAGATTTCTCAGTCCATCGCCGAAACAATTCACTACATCCATAGCTGCGACGTGCTGCATCGTGACCTGAAGCCGTCCAATGTGATGATTGATGATCAGTGTGAAGTGCGAGTGACCGACTTTGGACTGGCGAAACAGCTGGATCGACAGTATTCGATGACAGAAGCTGGTCAGATCCTGGGAAGCATCGACTATATGCCTCCCGAGCAGGCAGAGGCACGACATGAATTAATGGGCCCGACCAGTGATGTGTATTCGATCGGCGCGATCATGTTTGAGCTGTTGACCGGACGGCCTCCTTTCCGATGCGAAACTTTTCTGGAGACGCTGCGGCAGATTCGCGAGCAGTCACCGATTCGACCCACTCAACTGAACCCGCGCGTGCCAGCGGACCTGGAAGCCATCTGTCTCAAGTGCCTGCACAAGAAACAGTCTGGTCGATACCAGACTGCGGCGGAGCTGGCGGAAGATCTGGAACGATTCCTTGGTGAACAACCCGTCCGGGCCGTCGGAGCCCGCTGGATCAGACAGCGCCCCGGGAAGAGCAGGACGCTGATGCTGACGGCGTCAGCGTTTTTGAGCGTGATCGCTGTCGTGACCGTGCCACTGTTCCGCCATTGGCAGGATCCTCAGCCAGTTCTGACGGATGTTGCGGCTGCTGAGATCGATTCACCCGTCCTGGCGTCCGACGTGGCGCAAGTCGAACCAGGCATACCCAGGGAATCGACAAATGAGGTACGCCCGGGCACTCCCGCGCAGGCTGTTTCGCAGACAGCGGCGGCCGACACGACTCCGCCAGCCACACCAGCCAGTCCGATATTGGTAACTCCCGTCGTCGATGATTCAACAGGTGCTCTGCTTCCTCCGAATCTCCCCGAACTCGCAGATGCACAACCTGGCGAGAATGTCTCTGCAATACCTGCCGTCAGCGAGCCTGAGCTGGTCAACCCACCCATTGAGGTGAATCCAAATGCCCCGGTTGTGGTTTCGGCATCAGCGGTGGCAGGAACTCCCTTTGGTGTCGCCAGAATCGAGCTTCAGCCTCGTCCGGATCTGACATGGCCGTTTCGTCCGGACGTCCCGCTGCAAGTGACGACGGATCGTGGAAAAGCGATTCACTCGGCATTCCAGTACACTCCGCCGCGTGCGGCATCAAAGTACCGCCCGGCAAGTCCTGCCACTCTGGTGTGCTGGTTCCTGTTTGACCAGATCATTCCCAACACAGTGACCTTGATCAGCGAGGACTCTGCCGTCGCGAACAATGTTGCGTTGAACATGGAGCCTGCAGACGACGCTGCGGCACGTGCCACACTGCTGACAGAATGGTGGAAACAGTATTCCCGGTTCGAGCTGCCACATTCATCGCCGGAATTGAAGGCGGTGAATCACTATTTCAAGAGCATGCTGGCACGGCGGCTCGACATGGCAGCGCCAACGCAAAGTACGACCACTGCTTCAGCTTCAGCGCTGGAATCTGAGTTCGAACGCACCGTAGGAATGCTGTTCGGCTTTGAATCCATTCGACTGGCAATGATGGCAGGCAAGACAACCTCCCAGACACAGCGTGCTGAGGCCGCTGTTCAGGATTTGCCGCCGGCACTGACGATTCGCAGCGTCAATATTCCTCATGTCGCTAACGATGTTCGTCCCGAGTCGTTGGCGATGCGTGTACCGGAAGAATGCTTTTATCTGCGTTGTTTTCGAGTCCAGAACTACCATTGGATTCGCAATCTGGTGCAGGGCTGGGGAGGAAGTCTGGACGGCATCGTGGCAACTCCGGCGGTTGACTACCGCATCCGAGAGAAGATCGAACGGCAACTGGCGCTGAGTACGACCGAACTGCTGCAGGCTGCCGTTGATGATCAGATTAACGACTGCGCGTTGATTGGCCTTGATCCTTTCTTCGGCGACGGCGCTGCTCTGGGCGTGTTATTTGAGGAAAAGACCGGAGGCCGGCTGGCGGAAATTATTTCGCACGAACGCATGCGGGTGAAAGACGCAGAAGACGGCCATGAGACAGTTGTCAATATTCAGGGACATTCAATTCAAAAGCTGTACACAGATCATCATCAGGTGCGATCCTTCTATGTGCATGATGGCAAGTATCATTTGGTCACAAACTCCGAGATCCTGGCCAGACGATTTCTGGAAACAGCAGCCGGAATTCATTGTCTTGGAAATCTGAACGAGTACCGATATTCGTTGTCCCAGAGTCGACAGGACAAAAACAGCCTTGCATGGCTGTACCTCTCAGATCCGTTTTTTCGCAATATCACCAGCCCACAGTGTCGAATTGAACTGGAACGGCGGCGACTGGCCTGCGAAGACCTGTTCACGCTCCAGACAGCCCATATGGCGGCAGCCGCTGAAGCGATTGAGGATGTTTCCGCAAACTCCTTGATCCGACTGGGGTTCCTTCCGGAAGGATTCAATCAGCGTCCGGACCACTGCACAATGGAATCGAATCAGGGTGAGTTTTACGATTCTCAGCGCGGCGTGCATGGGACGTTTTTGCCGATTGCTGATATGGCGATCACGCGATGCACGATGTCGGAATGGCGAGCCTACGAAGAATTCAAGAACGCCTATCAGAAGGAATGGCGGACGATGGATCCCGTCATGCTGACGTTCAACCGGCGTCCTCCGACACACCCGGATCGGGAAAACGTGGTTCTGAACATTCGCATCACACCGTATGCTCAGCAGGAGTACCGATTCCTGCAGCAGTATCTGTCGAGTCAACCCGACGACCGACGACTTGCGATGTCTGACGATGATCTCATGGCGGTGAGCGGTCAGTTGACAAGAAACGGCAGAAGCTATTCTTCTCAGATCGGACTGGTGGACGGAGAGATTCCGTTCGAAATCCGAGATGGAAAGATTTATCGAACAGGGGCGAATTCAAAGTTGTCATTTGCACGCAGCAATGCGTTCGCACTTGTTGAGCCAGGAGGACAAGAAGGGATCCGCCTTGCCGTCGATTTCATGCGCAATGTGCAGTCTCGGCAGCCGACCGGCGAGAATACAGAAGCATCCGGGGGCGTGCTTTCTGCGATCGTCAATTGGATTTTGCCCATTGAGGCCATGATGAACAACGCCATTAAGGAACATTCTCAGAGTAATCAGAAGGCGACGGTGCTTTCGATGGATTCGACGATTGGTCGGAACGCATTGAACAACTTGAAGACAGAAAATGCCCTTCGGCCGGCTCAACTGTTCATGCAACTGCGGGACGTTGCTACATCACAGGTCTACGAATACCTGCGGGCTTACACGTACGTGTCGTCCAGGCAAGCTTCGGCGGCTGATGCTGCCGCACTGAGTCACACCGCGGCTATGCTTCAGGCCGACCCATCGGAAGTTCGACTGAGTCTCGAGCAAAGCCTTGGGGCGACATTCAAATGCCCCGCTGGCGGCACGTATCAATTGACCGGTAACAAAGGAGGCCCTCAGCACTGGACCAGTTCCGCCTGGCAAAAGTCCAATCTGCGGGATGAGACGGCAGTCCCTGACGAGTACCAGTTTCCCTTCCTCACATGGCTAAGAGGAATGAGCCTGGAATGTTCGCTCACACGAACCACTCTTCAGTCAAGACTTGAACTGGACGTAGCACGCCAGATCCCGAATGGACCTGCATCGTCGCCGGTCGAGATTGTGAGCACGTCTCGATAGGGGCCGTTCAAAAAAGCACCAAGCTCCGTATTGTCTCGGATGTCGTCGCGCTGAACAGCCACGTCAGAATGGGCCAAGTGATTGTCGGGCGAATTCAGCTGGAGGGCACCGACGACCCCGAATTCATGCGCTCCCAGATGATGATCTTCGAGGATGGCTTCTTTTCCGATGCCGTGCGGGATCTGCTTCGACCGCAACCCAAAGTAGCCATCACGCTCCGTCGTGATGAGCATTCAGGAGCGCCATGTCACGTCAGTTGGCTCGTGGCCGATGCCCAACGCCGTTGAACATGGCGGTTGGCATTGGCCGTTGTGAGTGAAAAACTAAATGCTCATCACGACGGAGCGTGATGGCTACTTTGGCATTCAGTCTGCGTGGAGCATCGCCTGTCGTACACAGAATTTTCAAAAATTCTGCGCTCGATCCGCCAACCGATGTCGCCCAGTGTTTTGTAGGGTTATGTAGAAACACTCCCGTTGGTGGGTTTCGGCTCTTTCCGGATGCCCCTTCATGGCATCGGATTTTTGTTCCCCTCAGTCAGGAAATGTGCAATGAAAAACGGTCACTGGCGGAAAATCACCCTTGGAATAATGTTCCTGCTGATTGGCTTGAGCAGTTCGCCTGCGTGGTCGCAGGTCGAGACTTATCGCTCGTCTTCGTTCGGCGACAGCCTGACGGACAACGAATTCCTGTATTGGCTCTTTGACACGGACCCCGTCATCTATGGGGCCGATCCCTTCGAAGCAATGTTTAACAAGGCGGCTGGCACAGGAGACCAGCTCGCGAATTATGCAATTCTCGGTTCGACCTCGGCAGATGTGCTGCTTCAGATTCAAGCCTATGCGGCAGCTCGGGATGCGAATGCAATCGAACGCTCCACTCTGGTGAGCATTCAGGCCGGAGGCAATGACTTTCTCGATCCGGAAAACCTCGCGTTTCTGGGGGCAGCTCCTCCGGGCGAAAGCGATGCGGCTGATGCGATTGTGAACGGGATCAGGCAGAATCTGGTGAGAAGTGTTCAGGCCATTAAGAAAATCGACAACGCACAGGTGATTGTGTGGACGGTTCCCGACGTCACGCTGACCCCATACGGGCTGTACTACGGGCCTCAGGGTATTGCCGCCGAAAACGTTCGCCTGCATATTGAGAGACTGAATCATTTCATTCGAGGCATGGGCCATCGCAAACAGATCGCGGTACTGGATATCTCATCCGTCCTCACTGCGGCGATCCTCATGCCGCCAGTCATTGCCGGAGTCCCATTGGTGCCTCCTCCCTACTACGGAGTCTCCTATGCCATCTTCGCCGATCCGCTGCATCCTACTGCTGTTGCCAACGGCATCACGGCGAACATGCTGATCATTCAGGCGAACATGACCTTCGATGATTCCATCCCGCTCTACTCAGAAGAGGAGCTGGCTGACATGGCAGGGCTGTCTGCGGCTCCTTAGCCATTCGTTCGCAGGATTTCTCACCCGAGTCGTTGAATCGGGTGAGGATCAGCTTAATCGATAAATGAAGTGCGCGGCACACTCAAGTCAAAGTGACTGCCATTCATCCTGAACGGATGCCTGAAATTAGCCGGTGGTCGCCGACAGGCGCACCACCGGTCAATGAAACAAGCATACACGCATCCTGAAGGGATGCCAGAAGTTCTGCATCATTATGGCGGAGAGCCGTGGGAGGAATGGAATCCTGTGATGAGAGATTTACTGATCGATTCGCAATCCACTGAAGGTCACGAATCCGGCAGCTGGGCTCCGCAGGGCGGACACGATGGCACTGGCGGACGGCTCTACGCGACATCTTTGTCGCTGCTCACGCTGGAAGTCTATTACCGCCATAAACGGATGTTTTAGTTATACACGGCTGCGGTCAGATTTGAGGTTTTGTGAGCGGCAAAGCGCTAGCCGCCGGTGCTGACCGAATGCACAACCTGCGGCTAGCGGGCTGTTGATTTAATCGTTTAACCCGGATTATTCATGTAGGCCGGAGCAAATTCGCGTAGGCCC
>CAZFDW010000343.1:0-7295 GCA_964517865.1 uncultured Chitinophaga sp. | reverse complement strand
ATCGATGGACATGTCGGTGGAACGAAATGAGATGGTCCACGATCAGATCGAAGCACGTGGGTACGGGTCACTCGCATCTCGGAAACCATGTTTACCACGGAAGACATCGCCGACGTCCGCTTTGTGCCGTTGATTGGTGACGAAGGCTGGCAGGAGTCGGCAGATCTCAAGGAGGTCCCGTCGTAAAAAAGATTCCAGCCCGGATCCCCAGGAGGATCCGGAACTCCCAAGGCTGATTGCGAAACACTGCGAGCCGTTTGACTACAGATGGATGTCGATCGACAAATGCTCATCACGACGGAGCGTGATGGCTACTTTGGGGTGCGGGCGAAGCCGCGCTGGGTTCATTCGTGGTTCAAATCCCTTTTTCTGTGACGGTTCAGCGACGAGCGATCCTCAAAGGGTTCGCCTTGGGGCATTATCGATTTCCAGGCTGCGCACATGATTTGTCGTTGAATTGAAAAAAGGTCGCCGACGAATGAACGCCGACGACCTTCTCTGTTTTACTCACACAATGACGCCTGACCGCGTCGTTGGCAAGCAATTACTCCTGTTTGATTTCTTTCGCATCACTGGCAAAGTGGATGGCATCCGGGCCAGCATGGTTGGGAGATTCAAATGCGACCTGTGTGGGCATTCGGTTCATTTTCATGCCATGCGGAAGTCGACGCGCTGACGTCACGTCGCTCTTCAAGCTACCGTCCTGAAACGGGCCCATTCCCATAACGAACCAGTTGTTGTCGTCGGACTGGGCCAGCGACATACCTCCATCACCCAGTACGGTTTTGGTTTTTGCATCAAACAGCACCAGCCCCAGTTTTGAATAGCCATACTGGGATTTGCGTTCTGTCAATCGGATTTCCGGAGTTTGCATGCCAGCCGGCAACGGGAGTGATGGAACCCCGAGAAACATCTCGGTTGAGTCTGTACCGACACCGCCGCTGCGAACTTCCATGATCACGTCAGCATTATCGGCGGCGGTGGCCATCGCACCGCCAGCCCGCATGACTCGATGTCGCAATGAACCGACCACGTAATTCTTATCAACGCACTCCAGGTACTTGTCATCGACGAAGACTTTCTGACCATACAACGGCGTGAAGTCCACCTTATCCAGCGACTGATCAACCGCATTGGACAGCAGCATCTGCTCTTTCGCAGTTCGAGCGGTGTTCGAAGTCGAAGTCTGTGTGCATCCCGTCATGGCGATGGTGAGCCCGGCGGTGAGCAACAATCCCGCATTCAGACGAAACATTTGCAATCCTCTACAAGTCCGGGATGAATCATTCAGGAGTCTGTCCTGATACTCCAAACACGTGAGCCGCAAGGCGCTAGCCGCGGGTGATTTGCCGGCAAAAACCGGTGGCTAGGGCCTTGCGGCTCACGAGAACATCGGTATTCAGACAGACTCTAAGGCTGCGATTTCCAATGCCTCCGTCCGCAATCTCGCTGGCCGCGACAGGTTCGAGGCTGGAACTTTAATCGGCCCGAAAGATTTCCCTCAATCCCCAACTGGATCTTTTTCGTGTTCACGCCGCGCTACAGATACGAGAAACGCGAAAGAGTATTGTTCAACGGTCTCAGTTCGGCAGGTTCTGCAGCAGCAGGCATATCTCGACATCCCTGCGACAGAAGGAGCTATCGGATGTTATCCAGAGTGACCGTAGAATTGTTAATGCTGTTTTGACCGTTTTGATCGGAACGTCTGGTGTCTCAGGTGCATTTCGCCTTTTCAGACAGGCTGCATGAAACCTCCGGCAACGCAAACTCAGTCGTTTCAGAAACCATCCTGCAGATTGCCGATTCTGCCCTGCATTCCCGAATACTGTGTTCTGATCGACCGACTGATCCACTGTTTTGAAATCCGCACCTCTTCGAAGTTATACTTCCGCAGACCCTCGATGATTGTTTCTTATTTCGAAAGGTGACGTGTTCATGGCATCCCCGATTCGTGTTGCTGTGACCGGTGCGGCCGGTCAGATTGGCTATTCTTTGATTTATCGCATTGCATCCGGTGAGGTCTTCGGTCCGGATCAGCCCGTGATTCTGCATCTGGTGGAAGTACCTCCGGTTCTCAAGGCGCTCGACGGCGTTCACATGGAACTGGAAGACTGTGCGTTTCCAACGTTGACGGGTGTCGTCAAGGCGGACAGCGACCACCTGGAAGACGGTTTCAAAGACTGTAATTGGGTGCTGTGCGTCGGCAGCGTGCCGCGTAAAGCCGGGATGGAGCGCGGAGATCTGATTCGCATCAACGGGCCGATTTTTACCAGCACGGGTCGCGCGATCGCGGCAGCAGCGGCAGCGGATGTGCGTGTTCTGGTTGTTGGCAATCCCTGCAATACCAACTGCCTGATTGCCATGAAGAATGCCAAAGGCGTTCCGGCTGACCGCTGGTTCGCCATGACCATGCTGGATCAGAATCGAGCGGTTTCCCAACTGGCCCGGAAAGCCGGTGTGCCTGTGGCTGCGGTTTCCAGCGTCGGCATCTGGGGCAATCATTCGGCGACGCAGTATCCGGATTTCTATCACGCAAAGATCAATGGCACGTCTGCCACCGAAGTCATCACCGATCACGAATGGCTGAAAGGTGACTTCATCTCAACTGTGCAGAAACGCGGTGCCGCTGTGATTGCCGCGCGAGGTGCGTCGAGCGCAGCCTCGGCGGCGAATGCCGTACTGGACACCGTGAAGGGCATCATTCGCCCGACGGCAGCCGGTTCGTGTTTCAGTGCAGCGCTATGCAGCGACGGAAGCTACGGCGTCGAAGCAGGCCTGATCAGCGGTTTTCCGCTGATGAGCGACGGAAAAAAGGTTTCCATCGTGCAGGGCCAGACGCACAATGAGTTCGCACAGTCGAAAATCGACATCACTGTCAACGAGCTCAAAGAAGAACGGGACTGCGTAAAGGACCTGTTGAGCTGAACAGGCCGCGTTCGGCTGCCGTCTGGCGGGACTTGAATTCAAATTGAAGTGTTCCGGCCATTGAATCATTCATGCTTGTCGATTCTGCCGACAAAGGCGGGCATGGGATCATGGAATTGCGGGTTTTGTCTGTGTTACGGAAAAGGTGATGCTGTCGATTGCATCGGCTCGCCGAATGTGCAGCACAGGACTTCATCTGCGACGCAGGAACTTTTTCTGCGTCGCCGGTTTCTGTTTCCTCCTTCAGGGCGCAAAGCCAACCCATGTCCAGCGGTCACAAAGTGTCAGGCGAATTGAAAATTCGCCAAAAGCTGGGTAAGTACCGAATCGAACGCCGGCTGGGATCCGGTGGTTTCGCCGCTGTCTATCAGGCCATGGACACAGTGCAGGGAATCCGGGTAGCGATCAAGGTGCCTCATGCCCGGTATACGACAGAAGCCGTCCTTGCGGAATTCCGCAAAGAAATCCGTGCTACCGCACAGTTGGAACATGACAACATTCTGCCGATCAAGGATGCCAGCATCATTGATGACCGGCTGGTGGTCGTATTTCCGCTGGGTGTAGAAACACTGCTGCAGCGGATGACTCGTCGGATTTCACTGGAAACGGCCTTTGACATGGCGGAGCAGATACTGCGGGCGACTGCGGAGGCTCACAGGCACCATGTGATTCATTGCGACATCAAACCGGAAAACGTCATCATGTTTTCCGGCAATCGCATGCGACTGGCCGATTTCGGAATCGCCAAAGTCTCCCGGAAAACTGTTCAGGGCGGCGGCACCGGCACGGTCGGATACATGGCCCCCGAACAGGCGATGGGCAAGCCGTCGTTTCGATCAGATGTGTTTTCCATCGGATTGATTGTCTGGCGACTGCTGGCCGGTGAATGGCCGGAATGGCCGTTTCAATGGCCGGCAAAGGGTTATGCGAAACTCCGAGGCCGCATTCACCCGGATTTCATCGATTTCATGCGGCGGGCGATCGACGTGAATCCGCGGCACCGATACCGCGACGCTCAGCAGATGCTGGCCGTCTTTCTGACGCTGAAGTACCGCACGCTGCGACATGCCAAAGCCCGCCGCGCGTCTGCCTGATGTGGCGTTGTACATGAAGAGCGGTTCTTATGGTGTTCGCGTCTTGTATTCGTGCTGCTTTCCTTTCGGGCCAATTTGCACGGTGTACGAGGATCCGTCTGCGGCAACTTTCGTCAGAATCCATTCCCCCTTGCAGTCCGCAGTCTGTTGGCTGTTGGCGATGAATTCCGCAGGAGCCTGCTTTGCTTCATCGAGCTCCACATTGCGATGCAGTTGGAACCAGTCTTTCAGCGATTTGATTTCTCGCAGAGTTGCCATCGTCTGTTCGGCGCCGCCTTTCTTTGGGCCATTGCACATGATGGCAACGACCGGATCGATCGCCAGCACCATCGCCGGATTGTTGCTCACCGGCAGTCCGTGATGCGTGACCATGAACAGATCAATACGTCCCACCGGATTACGCGGTGTGACCAGTTTGGCTTCAGTATTCCAGGTCAGGTCTCCGCACGTCAGAAACCGAAATTTTCCGAATGAAAACAGCAGACTCAGGCTGGCGGAATTGTCGGATGGATCATCCGGCTGCGCTTTGTGCAGATCTGCAAACGGATTCACATCCCCTTCGTCGCTGACGACTTCCCGCCCGGACGTCAACACGCGAACGGTGAGTGGCGTCTTTCTGGACATCAACGGTAATGTGTCGCCGACATGCAGGGCCTTCGATGAGTTCTGTGAGGCCGCTCGATAGCTGGCAATGCGTTCGGGATAACTGGGGTCTTCGTTCAGTTCGTCCGGGATGCCGCGGTCCCAGAATGTGCCAATTCCGAATTTCGCTGCCAGTGCGGCGTGATTGCCGTAGTGATCCAGATGCCAGTGAGACACCACCGCATGGTCAATCCGCTTCAGGTGGGCGAGATCTTTTGCGACGTGAATGATCCGATCGAGATCCCGGCCATGATTGTCAGGATAGCCTGAATCGATCAGAACCGATTCGCCTGCCGGTGTCACGATCAATGTCGCGGCACCACCTTCGACATCAATGAAGTAGAGATCCAGGCAGCCATCAGTGGAATCCGCTTTTGCCACAGACGAACCCCACAACAGACTCAACAACACAGACGATGCAATCACACGCATGACAGGCGCTCCCAGGGAGGAATCAGGAATCCATCGCTGCATTCTAAACAGTGCCTCCGCTGTTTGTCGCGGGTGCGGCCTTTGAGTCTCCGGGAGGTCGGCATCTCAATCAACGGCTGAGCAGAGCATGGCAGTCTGGTCACGGGAATTTCCTGAGAATGACGCCCGTGAATGAAATTCATTCTGTGTACGGGATGTTACACTGAAGACGCACGCCCAATGCGTGAAGGTTCAATGATTTGGCAGAAGGACGTAATATGATTGCCCCGACAGAAGAGACCTGCGAAGGCGTTCCGGAACTCGAGGAACGCGCACCGGAGTTTCTGGTGCTGGCTCGTTATGGTCGCGTTCCTCAGGTTGCGAGGTTTGCCGCCTGGGGCGATAAGCCGGAACGAACTGCGTCGGTCGTTGTTTCAACCGATCGTGGCCAGGAACTTGCCACGGTGCTTCAAACACTGCCTCCCAATGCGAAGACGCCGGAAGGCGAAACCGCGACGCCGACCGGCGAACTGCTGCGACTTGCGACAACGGATGATCTGGACCGCGGTGCAAAGGACCAGAAGGCAGCCGAGGACAGTTTCGCCGATTGGTCAATGCGCGCGGAAAAATGGAAGCTGCAGTTGGAACTGATTGACATTGAACGCACGCTCGATGATCGTCTTATCCTGTATGTACTCAACGATCGCAGTGCTGATACAACTCGACTGGCGTTGCTGGCTGCAGCTGGTGGCTTTGGCGTGATTCATGTGCAGCCCGTGAGCGCTGAGGGTGTTGTGCAGGCCAGCGGTGGTGGCTGCGGCACATGTGGTACGTAGCTTGACTCTCTGAGTCGAGAGTGCCGGTTCACGTCCGGGCGAAACCAAAGCCGCAGTGTGGTAACCATCAGCTGAAAGTCACGAGCCTGATAGTATCAGCCCTCTACATAAAGCAGATCTTGAAATGACAGCAATTGAACTGTTCGAATCTGAACGAAACAAACAAATGGGTCCTTCGAAAAGCGCTGACGATGCAATTCTGGACGCTGCCGAAAAAACCTTGATTGATCAGGGTGACTTTCATCGACTTTTCGATGCAAAGCTGATTCGTGTGCGGCATCGACTGGGGTTGCCGATCACTCAGCCGACGTCGCTGCGGAATATCCCGGAAGAACACGAAGCTGCGTTTCGGGATGCCTATACTGCGGCCGCGCGTGAGGTCGGCCAGCGATTTCTGCATGCCGGTCAGTTGGCCGATGCCTGGGCGTATTTTCGCACAATCAATGAAACAGATTCGGTCCGCGCTGCGATCGCAAGACACGTCGCGGATATGCCGCCGGAGCCGGGCCCAGGGCTCGACGAACTGTTAAACCTTGCACTGTACGAGGGCGCCCATATTGTTGAAGGACTGAAGCTGCTGCTCAGGACGCACGGGACCTGCAACACAGTGACTGCGATGGGCCAGGTGATGCCTCAGATGACGCCCGACGAACGCCGTGAGGCAGCAGCCATGATGGTAAGAAACATTTATACAGACCTGCAGGCCAACGTGCGTCGTGACGTGGAACGCCGACAACCGCTCGTGAAGCCAAATGCTTCGTTGCGTGAACTCATTCTGGGACGTGAGTTTCTGTTCGCTGAAGGTGGTTATCATATTGACGTGTCGCATCTGCATTCGACCGTCAGCTTTGCCAGGCATCTGGATCGCGACTGTCCGGAACTGCAGATGGCGATTGAATTGAGCGAATACGGGGCACAACTGGCGGAACAGTTGCGGTATCCCGGCGACGTGCCGTTCGATGACTACTACGTCGCGAATCGCCATTTCCTTAACGCGCTGGCGGGCGTGGACGTGGATGAATCGATGCAGTACTTTATTGATCGGTTGCGGCAGGAACCCGATGCACCGGACCAGCGCATGATCGCATTTGTCATCGCCGATCTCGGTCAGCGCGTGGATCGGACGAGCATGGCTCTGGAAGCCGCCGCCCCGTTTCTGAAGCAGATGGAGGACCCTGCAGGATTCTCGTTCACGGCGTACTGCGTCGGTGCCAATCGCTTCGATATCCTTGAATCGTCAGCCCGCGAAGACAATGATGTCCTGCGACTGGCAACTGCCATGCTGCTGCAGAAGCAGCCTTTGAAATAGTCGCAGACGCAACCACGGAATACACGGAGTACACGGAAGGAATCGCAGGAAGACGTTTGGAAGCGGCCCCGTGTTGAT
>CAZFDW010000342.1:0-7310 GCA_964517865.1 uncultured Chitinophaga sp. | reverse complement strand
CCTGCGGCCCAGGGTTAAACGATTCAATCAACAGCACGCTAGCGCCTTGCGGCTCACAGTTTTGGAGTCTCAGGACAGTCTCCTAGACACCCAGAGACTTGACAACCTTCTGAGCGGCATCGGTCAGGTCACTGGCGCTGATAATCGGGCGACCGCTGTCCTTCAGCATTTCGCGAGCTTTCTCGACATTTGTACCTTCCAATCGCACGACCAGTGGCACGTTGAAACCCACTTTTTCGTACGCATTGAGCAATGCCGAAACGATCACGTCACACTTCATGATTCCGCCAAAGATGTTGACCAGCACGGCCTTGACATTTTTGTCTGCCAGGATAATGCGGAAAGCCTCCGTGACCTGTTGTTCGTTCGCTCCGCCCCCGACGTCCAGAAAATTTGCCGGTTCGCCGCCGTGTATTTTGATCAGGTCCATCGTGCTCATCGCAAGCCCGGCCCCATTGACAAGACACCCAATGTTTCCGTTGAGCTTGATGTAGCTCAGGCCTGTATCAGCAGCTTTCACTTCTGACGGATCTTCTTCCGACAGATCACGCAGAGCCACCACGTCTTTGTGACGGAACAGAGCGTTGTCATCAAATGTGACTTTTCCGTCGAGAGCCATCATCTGACTGTCTTCGGTGATGATGAGTGGATTGATCTCCACCATGCTGCAGTCGTAATTCACAAAGAAGCGACAAATCTGCGGCAGGAATTTTTCGGCACTGCGAACAGCTGTGGCGTCCAGTCCCAGAGCGTACGCCATCTTGCGTGCCTGATACGGATACAGCCCGGCGATTGCGTCGAAAGGCTCGGACAGAATTTTTTCCGGAGAGTGTTTCGCGACTTCTTCGATCTCCATGCCGCCTTCAGACGACATGATGAGTACCGGGCCGCCGACTTCACGATCGACTACGATGCCAAGGTACAGTTCACGGGCGATCTTCAGGCCCTGCTCTATGAACAGCGTGTTAACCAGTTTTCCATCGTCACCCGTTTGAATGGTAACAAGCGTATTCCCCAGCATTCGCTTCGCATTGTCCGCCGCTTCGGCCGCAGACCTAACGAGCACAACTCCACGCTGTTGCGGCGATTCCTTGAAGGTCCCTTTTCCCCGCCCGCCTGCATGGATTTGCGATTTGACGACGGCAATTGGTCCGCCAAGATTCTCAAAAGCGAGTGCGGCTTCATCTGCCGTTTTCGCCACAATCCCCTGCGGCACCGCGACGCCTGCCGCGCGAAACAGCTGTTTGGCCTGATATTCATGAATCTTCATGGAACGTCATCAAATCGGAGAGTCAAGGAATCGAATTCAACGCGCCGGCAAGTGTAACTTCCATTGAATCAAGGTACGAGCAACGCCAACACTGGCCTTTTGGATTTTGCGCAAAAATTTCGGCTACGTGAGCCAATCCCGTTTCAATTCAATGATGTCACGCATCATGCGTCACTCCCCACCCTGAATTGAGGCCAGGAATCGCAGACGATGTTGACAATCTGCAACATTGTTCGGGGTGATGCATTCACGCAACATCCAGTTGACAATCTGTAACATTCACTGGTGTCCTGCGGAAACACGGTGCCGTGATTGTTGCCTTCGCGAATCAATGTGTCGTCGCCCGAGGACGCAATTCAGCTCGACCTGCGATAATTCGATGCACCTGCGTTTTTTCCATCGACTTTCCGCAACGGGCCCTTTGATCAGGAGCCAGGCTACGGCAACTTTCGGCTTTTACGCCGCGTTGACTGACGGATGGCAGGTCTTGCAATGTGGCTTGCCGAACGAACCCGTCCGAAAACCTATCTACCTCATCGAGCCAGGACCAGATGCAACCACGAATTCCGACAACCAGAGCTCACGCTGGAAGCACTGTCCCACGCATTGTGCGACACACAATATGCATGGTTATCGCGCTGCTGGCAGCAATAGACTTCGCCGTTGCCGGCAACGAGCCGCGGATGATTGAAGTCTCTGACGACTCTCAGACTTATACGGGCATGATTGTCGCCAAGTCGGCGGAGGAATGTTTCATTGTTGATCGATTTGGTCGACAGGCGAGGGTGCCAATCGCGAATCTGAAATCGTTCAGCGTGGTGGCAAAGAGTTTTCGGCCCGCGTCACAGGGTGAATTTCGCCGTCAACTGGAAGCCGAACTCGGACCGGAGTACGAGATCGCCACGTCGAAGCACTACGTCGTCGCAGGTACACGTGGTCATGGCCGCAGCTATGCCGCGTTCTTCGAAGAGATCTTCAGTCAGGTCGATTCGTTCTACTCACTGCGTGGTTTTCGAACATCCGAGCCCGACACGCCACTGGTCGCACTGGTACTCAAGGATCAGGCGGCATTCAAAAAGTACTGCGAAGGCGACCAGACGGCATGGACGGATGGCTTGCGAGGCTACTATTCTTTGAAATCAAATCGCGTTGTCATGTACAACCTGCCGGAGTTGTTTGAAGCGGTTCGACTGACGCCTGAGGGCGATTCGCAGTCTCCACAGAAAACAGCTATCGCAGTTGCGAGTTCGTCAGATGCGAGGGGATCGTCAAATGACGTTGAAGATCCGATGGGAAGCAGTCTCGCTCGGCTTCAGCAGGCCGCATCCGCATCAACCGTTGGTGGTGAAACGGCGAATACGATCATTCACGAAACGACACACCAGGTCGGTTTCAATATTGGCATTCATTCTCGCATCGGTGGCACTCCCCTGTGGGTGCTGGAAGGCATGGCCACCGTCCTGGAATCTCCTGGCATGAGAACCCGCAGCGGTTCGTCTGAGAAAGTGAATGCCGAAAGACTGGAATGGTTCAAAAAGAACTATGGCGAGCATCGACAGCCTGGCGACCTTGCAAAACTCATTGCATCTGACGACATGTTCAGTCAACAGACCCTGGATGCCTACAGCGCAGCGTGGGGAATTACGTGGTTTTTGACTGAGAACCCCGCCCGCGCTCGCCTTTTTTCCAGGTATCTGAAAACCATCAGCGAACACGATCCACTGCAGCCGTACACGGCAGATGAACGACTCAGGGACTTCCAGACCATCTTCGGAGATATCGCACGTCTTGAAGTCGATTACGTACGCGCGATGGATCGATTGTGATCTACGCCGCTTCTTCCGTGTGGGGTGCGCGGGATTCCAGTTCACCAAAGATCAACGCGCCTCGCACCACGGCAGTCTCCGGGTCGTGGGCGATGCGAACCGACAGAATTCGATCCGCAATGTCATGCTGAATGAGCTGTTTCGTCAGGAGGTCTGCAAACCCATCCACCATCACAGCACCGCCAGCCAGCATTACGGACAAGCGTTGCTTGTTCAACGCGAGTCGAACGGGGGTTGACTCAAGCAACTGTGTCACTGTGCGGCACACTCGATCCAGCACAACCATGTACAACCGCGCCAACATGCGTTCCCGATCACCGAGCGAATTCTTCAAACTCACTCCGCTGTCGATTTTCCACTGACGAATTTTTTCGATGTCCAGGTATGCGATGCCGCCTTCGTCAAACATCTGCACGCTGAAGTGTTTCGCCAGTTCTTTATCAATCCAGTTTCCCCCGATCGCGATCGTCTCCGATACGATCAACATTCCAAAACGAGCGATGCAGATCGCTGTGGTTTCAGCACCCATGACAAGACTGATACCCGTAAACGACGAATCACTGCATGTTGCCAACAGAGCCGCTTCAGCAGCGTCCACCACAACCGGTTGATAACCCTGCATCTGCACCAGACGATGCAAAAACACCTCGCTCTTCTTCGCCTGATCCGAACCATCCTGCAGACCGGGAACAGTCAGCACGCACAGGTTTCGGGAACTGGTATTTGCCGGAAGCATAGACTCCGTGAGCAGACTCAGTATTTGCCGTGCAGGTGGATCGTCAGAGGGAACGATACCGTCCGTCAGCAGCGCCGTGCGGGGAACTCGGCTGAGCCACTGTGCACTGGCGGCATGGTTACCAAATACAACCAGAGCCTGATCGCATTCCGCATAGGGCACTGCCTGGGCTTCAAGCGCGAGCCGATGTTGGTCCGTGTTCGTGAGCAGCGTGTATTCCGACCGTTCCGAAAACATCGTCAGGCGTTCGGGGGTCTGCGGGTTGCGGAACACGGAACGAATCCGGCAACTGCCAAAGTCGATCGCGCAAATCATGAGTCTGTCCGTTCCTGCAAGGAGTGAAGGGCTCGATCAAGGCCGCCGGATGAATCAGCAGCCGTCTGCGTGCGCGTGTCGGGCGTATGTCCAGCGGCAACAGTCGTCCGCGCCGCAGGTTGTTCACGACGTTTATCCGATGACAGATTTATATGGGGAGCCGGTACTGCCGGATGAGCGGCATCAATCCGCAGGCGTCTTGGTCCCGCCGGTTTTCCGAACAGGGCGATTCGAAGCGGAAATTGCGCGTCGCAGAGATCAATTGGAAGGCGATTTTGAAGCAGATCTTCCAGATCCGAAAAGCCCTGCTCGTCAGCAGAGAGGGTTTTGGAAGAAGGAACGGCGATATCAACGCGGTCCGTCCGGAAAGTCATCGTCGCAGTTTCGTCAATCAATGATCTGCCCTGCACCGGAAGATCACGGGCGACATCCGGTCCATGCCAGTCGCCGCTGAACCATTCGTGACCCGCAACCAGAGCCTTCGCAGGCTGGACCGCAGAAGCCGACAGAATCGCCGGTGCAATTGTAGTTGGTGTTTCAGTGGCTTGCGACACAGGCATGGCGATGTGTTGCTGCCTTTCCGATTCCGTCAATTTTCGCTGCGGGGCTATGGTCGGCTCACATCGTGTCGTATCAAATGTCGTCGGCCGGGATGCCGCGTTGCTGCATTCCGTACTTTCGTCTGGCTCGGGTTTAAATGTCCCTGCCAGTATTAATATTCCTGCCAGCAGCAGTCCTCCGATGAAGACCAGATTCCAGGGATTGAACGCAGTCGCTGTGGCCGTTGTGACAGCACCCATTTGCATTTCCTGCGGTGCAATCGGCGCGACGAATGCGGATTCCGACACGAAACTCACAGGTGCGTCGGCGGCACCAGTGTCCGCAATATCCTCTAACTGACTGGTGGCCTGGACCGGCACTAACGCTGTTGGTATCACTTCGTCCGTATCAAATTCAGCAACCTGCGCTGCCGGCGATTCGGCATTCCGGATCGGAAGGACCAACCGAGGTTCTGGTGATGATGGCAACTGAATTTCCGGAATCGCTGGTTGACTGCTGGCGAACGGGCTGTTGTTCGATGGTTCACCGTTGGGGATGAATAAGTCCCGCGCCACCGTTGCGTCGCTGCTCTTCCATTCCGAAGCAGCCGGTGACATGTTGCCGAGACCATTGAACGTTTTGTGGTTGTGGTGGCTGAGTGAAATTGAAATGACGTCGCCGTGTTCAGTTGGATGATGCAGTTTTGCACTCGGGATTGGAACCTGGCCCGGAAACCTGCAAATGACTTTGAGTTGCCCGTCCACCAACGACAGATTATTCGTGGTCTTCAGGACATCGCCAATGACAATCCCGTCCTGCTCGAGGCAAACGACGACGACGCCAGAGTCGGTTCGTAATGCGGCGTTTTTCTTCACTGCTGCGTTGACCGGCGACATTGACTGCACAACGAGTACGTCGCCACTCTCGACACGTTCGCCGTTGTCGACCGATGTTGGTGAGACAAACTGCGTCCATTGAGCGTAGTCCTGTCCAGACCGGATGACCGTCACATTTGCCGATTCAGAAAGCAAACCGGCATTTATGACCGCCTGGTGAACGGTGAGAGCACTATCGGTCGGGACCAGATAAGTATTGTAGTGCTCGATATCACCGACCACTGCGACGGTGCCTGCCTGCGAGTCACGGGGCGCGGACTGCCCGAAGACTTCGGGCACTGCTGCCAGCGCAATTACGGCCAGTAAATATGCGGATTTGAGCCGTTCCATGGCTTGAACCCCGTCTCTTATTCGGATGTGTGTTCCGGACGTTATCACCTGAACCATTCAGCCTCACCGGCAAAATCTGCGCAATTCTTCCTTGAACGCTGATCGTGCGGCTTCTTCTGGATCGGCATTCGACCCGCAAAGAATCATTTTTTCTACGCTCCGCATACATCCTTCCTGAATCCCCCAGAATTCGGTCTCGATGTCTGACCGAAACACTCCTGTTTACGAGATTTGCGGAAACCGATTACATTGGGGAGATGAATTCCTCTGTTCTGCTGGTGTGTCACGGATGACTCAGCCTTTCGATGTCATAACTATCACAGAATCGCGGCCCGATGGGCACGCGGTTGAACGGTGTCACGGATGACTCAGCCTTTCGATGTTTTGAACCTGATCGAACACGTCGCGTTTTCTTTCGGAACGCTGTCCGATGCCATCAAGCCATATCTGATCGCTCAGCTGGATCTGACACAAAGAGCCGATCTGCCACTTGAATCCGTTGAGTTTCTTCCCGGGCCATGGGTGAAACTGCGATCGTGGCTCGACATGAACGTGCTTCAGGTGTTGGTGATGAAGCACAGCGGGAAAGTGATTTCCGCGATCTTCGTTTTTGCGGTCGGTCGAATGCTTGCGCGCATGATGTCTGCGATGATGGTTCGAGCCGCAAAAAAGGCCCGCGTGGATCCGACGTTGATGGGATTCATGGGCAACCTCGCATACGTGGTGATGTTGTGCGTGGTTTGTATCGCGGCGTTGAGTTGCCTGGGCGTTGATACAACTTCGTTGACGGCAGTATTAGCGGCAGCGGGATTTGCAGTCGGCATGGCATTGCAGGGAACGCTCGGTAATTTCGCGTCGGGAGCGTTGCTCGTGTTTTTCAAGCCATTTCGAGTTGGGGATATGATTAACGTTGGCGAAATCTCGGGCAATGTTGTGGAAATTCAGATCTTCAATACCATCCTGCGAACTCCCGACAATGTGCGGATTATTGTCCCGAATTCAACACTGACAGGAGCCTCGATTCGCAATTTTTCTGCGGAACCGCAACGACGGATCGACCTGGTGATCGGCACGAGCTACCACGACGATCTGCGTGCCGTGAGACAGTTCCTTGAGGAGGTCGTCCAGTCAGACGAACGGATTCTGGCCGATCCCGCGCCTGAAGTTGCCGTGTCGGAACTCGGAGACAGCAGCGTGAATTTCGTCGTGCGTCCGTGGGTTTTGAGCGGCAACTACCATGCGGTCAAGTTCCATCTGATTGAACAGATCAAGCTGGGTTTTGACGAACGAGGACTCACGATCCCATTTCCTTCCCGCGATGTCTTCGTGCATCATTCCATGGGAAAAGACACACTTCCCTTTATCAGCGATTCAGCTGCTGTTGCAGCGTAACCGCC
>CAZFDW010000341.1:0-7317 GCA_964517865.1 uncultured Chitinophaga sp. | reverse complement strand
GTGTCTGGAACTTTGGAGGCATCAGAAAACACGGCGAATATCTGACGCCGGAGAGTTCCAGACACCTTTTTCCACCCGGGACATTCGAACTAATGCACTGCGCACACTTTCAATCTCAACGCTGCCGCTCGTGCAGCCTGCTGGACAACACATACAACGCCACGCTGCAACACAAGCAGGATGTTCTGACTGAGCTATTTCCTGCAACGCAGATTTTGCCTTTCGTGCCGTGCCAGGAAGTCGCCGGCAGTCGCATTCGGGCAAAGCTTGCGGTGACCGGAACACTTGACGACCCGGTGATCGGTTTCTTCGACGATCAACAGACCCTTGTCGCGGTTGATGACTGTCCGTTGCATCATGCGTTGATCAATGAATTCACGCAACGGTTGCCGTCCATCATTCGCGAAACCAGGCTCATGCCGTACGACATGCAGGCGGATCGAGGTGAACTGAAATTCGTGGTCATCACGTGTTCGCCGACGCAGCAGCAGTTGATGGTGCAATTCGTGCTGCGATCCCGCGAAGCCGTCGATCGTGTTCGCAGTCTGTGGCGGCGAATGACGGATGCCGAAAAACAGTCCATCGCCGTGATGTCGGTCAATGTGCAGCCCGTACGTTCATCGACGATCACCGGCACCGAAGAAATCCCGATCTCAGAATCCACGAATCTGCCGATTCGCTTTGGTGACACCGAACTGCTGTTTGGACCACAGAGTTTTCTGCAGACGAATTTTGAAATCGCCGCTGCATTGTATGCCGCCGCTGGCCACATGCTTCAGGAACATTCGGCAGAAAACGTTCTCGATCTTTACTGCGGTGTCGGAGCATTCTCACTGACAGCCTGCACGCACGCACGCTCTGTCACCGGCATCGACATATCGAGCAACGCCATCGCCTGTGCCCACGAGGCCGTTCGCCGCAACCATTGTCACAACGCTCAGTTTCTTTGTCGCAGTCTCGATCAGTTCACGGCCGCTGAACTCACATCGCACAACTTCGACACGATCATCTGCAACCCACCCCGCCGAGGCCTCGACGCCGCCAGCGTGACACTGATCCAAACTATGAAACCGCGCCTGCTGCTGTACTCCAGTTGCAACCCTGTCACTCTCCAGCGAGATCTTGAGTTGCTGGCCTCCCACTACCGGATAGACCACCATCAGCCCTTCGACATGTTCCCGTTTACACATCACTTCGAAGTCCTGACGCTGCTCTCGCGCAAGGATTGAACTGTGCTTTTCAATCAATCAGCACCAGTGCAGAAGTTCCTTCGTTTAACCGCGTGCCCATCGGGCCGCGCTTCGCTGCCAATCGCGGGGCGTTGCCCACGCGGTTAAACGATATTATGCCAAACTACTTCTGCCGAGGTGCTTACAAAGACATTGATCAAGGCTGTCCGACCTCCGGCTGACCGATTGACACCCCTGTGAATATCACTACGATGACCCGAAGTGACAGATTTGTGATTGGGCCTGGCCCTTCACTGCAACCTGGTGTTGATACCAAAGCGGGGACTAGCGATGCCCGAGAGTTCCACTGGTGATTCCGCACCAACGGGCTTACTTGCTGATAAGCCTCAGCGACATGGGTTCAAACGCCGATTCTTTTTGGCCCTCTGCACATTAGGTGCAGTTGCGATCGCGCACACCTGGTACTCAGGTAGTCACATCGATAACCGCGCCGTCACGATCAGCAGACTTGAGAGTGGCCCCGTGACACAGATCATTTCCTGGGATGGCGATCATACGGCGGTGCAACTTTCACAACTCTCAGAGTTGCCAGCCGATGACCTGTGGCATGTCGTCACGGACCAGGGCCGTTTTGATGAATTCATGCCCTACGTAAGAACCACGACAGTCAGCGAGGGCCCCGACGGAACATTTATCGAAAAACAAGTGCTGGATTTGCCCTATGCCAGTTATGACGTGGAGTTAGGGATTTCTCTGGTCGAAAAGGACAACGTCCGGACAGCGCGGTGGGAACAGCGGAAGGGCACATTGTTATTCAATCAAGGGGCATGGGTGGTCGAATCTCATGGTGACCGAAGTGTGCTGCGTTATCAGGTTGCTGCACATCTGAGTGGCGTGCCGCAGTGGGCCAGCAATTACGCCATGACGCGCAGGTTAGGGCGGCTGCTGGACGCGGTCGAGAAACGTGTTCGCGATCTGCGACAAAGTGAGCCAGGATACTTCGAATGATGGACTCGTACCCAAAATCACGGGTTGCAGTTCGTGTCGAGCGAACAGAGGGAGACTTCCCACATGTCCGGCGCCCCAGCGTCTGGCTGGCGTGTTGCACGACGACGTCCTGTTGTCTGGTATTTCTGCTCGGCGCTGGCGGAGGGCTCATTGGCCTGATTACGGGCATCGTCAAGGGATCAACGCTGCACCGCAGGACGGACAGCATGATAGCTGACATTGCACTGAGCTTCTGCCGGGTTGTTTTGTTGGCGCTTGCTCTCGGAATCCAGGGGGTGCTGATCGGAGCTGCAATCGGCTTTATTCTCGACAAAGTGTTTGGGAACTTGTAAGCATGGCCCGCGAAATGGCATCCACATTTCGTCCGCAGTTGCGGCGCGGCCTGCGCATTGCACCAGCAGATCAGGGCCGTTGGCAGGTGCGATGGGATTTCGACGAAGTCGCATTTCTGACAGGCGAGTCCTGCGCCCGCGTGCTCTCATGGCTCGTGCCGGAGCTCAACGGCCGGCGGACCATCGCAGAACTGGAAGAACAAGCCATCCGGAGCGGACAGCAGGAAGATTTACTGGCAGTCCTGGAATGCCTCAGCGAAGAAGGATTCCTGTGTGACGCAGATGTTGGTGACCGCACAGACCCGGAGCTCGCGTCGGCATTGGGACTGCTGCAGGGCGAAACTGATTCCGTGGTGGACCGTCTGAAACAGATTCACGTTGTGGTTTGTGGCCGTTCGCCGCTGGCCGAGCGAGTTGCTGAATCGGCTCGTGCCCAGGGAATGTGTCATACCAACGTGGTCCGCGACCTGGAGTCAATCGCCGACATGATTTCCCGTTTGAGCGATGCGGCTAACGTCCTGCCCGTCGTGATCGAACCCGATTGGCCGCCCGATGTCCTCGACTCCGTCAACGACCGGGCGCTGGCTGCCAACATGCCGTGGATGCTGCTGGGAGCGTGGAATCGACGTATCCTTGTCGGGCCGCTGTTTGTCCCGCCGCATACCGCCTGCTACGAATGTTATCGCAGGCGATTGGACAGCCATCGCGCGCATCTGGCGGCCTATCAGGAATTTGAAACCTGGCGACGCAGTCAGACGGAACTCCTGGCCCTCGAGCCGGTCCTGCCGGCCATTACTGAGTTGGCGGCAGCATGGGCGGCATTGGAGCTCTTTGCACATATTTCCGGTGCGAGACCGTCGCGTATTGCGGGTCGCGTATTGGTCTACCATCCGACTGAATCACAGCTCAGTTTCGAAACAGTTCTCCGCGTTCCCTGGTGCCCTGGATGTTCCACTGACAACTCCAAGGTCGCCACACGATGACACCCTTAACGGTGCTTTCGTCTCAGGAAAATGCATCGAAGCATCCGATCGATTCAGGCGGACGATTTTCGACCAATTGTTGCGACAAAGCGCAGCAATGGGCCGAGCAGTTGGTCGGACCACATTTCGGTCTGATCGAGAGTTTGCAGTGCGTCACCACCGAACCTGACGACTTACCGCTGCATGTCTATGCCGGCCGCCTGGGGAACACTGCGGCATTTGCGTCTCTTGAAGTACCGCGTACCTGCAGCGGTGCTGGTCTCGTTGCGGAACACGCTTTGGCAGCATGTATCGGGGAAGGCGTCGAACGTTACGCGGCCGGACTACCAGCTCCCGGCGCGTTGACCAGAGCGGCAGCCGGCCATTTGCCGGGGCGCGCGATCACTCCTGACCGATTCGTGCTCTTCAGCAACAGGCAGTATCGTCAGTCACAGCGACGGTTTCCGTTTCAACGATGGGTGCCGTCCGATCCGATCGGTTGGGTGCATGCGCGGCAGGTCGAATCAGGCGATCCGGTATGGGTCCCTGCAGCGTTCGTGTATCAACCGTATCAACCCGCTTCCGATGAACCACTGATTGCGCCCAGCCTGTCAACGGGGCTGGCTTGCGGGACTGATCATACCAATGCGGTGATCGCGGGTCTTTGTGAAGTGATCGAACGAGATGCTGTGACGCTTGCCTGGATCGGGCAGATTCAGCCGCCCCGCATCGACGTCCGCGACGGGGAATTGTCGGATGAGGTGGGAACAATCATCGAGATGCTCAATCAACGTGGCTTTCGCTGGGCTGCGTTCGATCTCACCACAGATGCGGGAGTGCCGGTGATCGCCGCGCTTGTGCAGGGCGAGTCGCCCGTGGGTTCGATCGTTTCCTTCGGATCGGCCTGCCATCCCAACGCCCACAGGGCAATGTCGAAGGCGCTGATTGAGGCGGTTCATTGCCGCATGTATGTCAAATCACTGATACGCCGAGAGCCATTGTGGAAAGCCGGACGAGGATTTCGGTCTGTCACTAGTTTTGCGGATCATGCGAGGTTCTATTCGGTGCATGGAGAACATCGACAGCAGCTCGAACGCTGGTGGTCGTCCACACAGTCCGTTGACTGCCGGGACGCAAGCGCGCAGCCCCCGGCCGAGTGGTTGCGCAAACAGGCTGAATCACTGGCCGGGGCTGGATACGACACGCTCGTCGTTGACCTCACGCCTCCGGATGTTGTGCATCTGGGATTGCACGTCGTGCGCGTGCTGCTGCCCGGTTTTCAGCCGTTGCATGGAAATCATCTTTGGCCGCATCTGGGTGGCGACCGACTTGGCCGATTGCGCAATGTCTTCGGTCCGCAGGTGTCACAGCCGCTGCGGTGGAATCGCTATCCTCATCCGTGTGCCTGAGAATGTCCCCTGGAGGAAGAACGATGAATCCATACGAGCAACCTGCATTGTCAAAACTTGCGCCGCTCTGTTTGATGTATCATGAGAACTCGAAAATCAGCCGATCCTCGGAGCACCTGCTGACCGAATCGATTGCCGAATTCACAAGCAACATTGACGAGTTGCGTCGCTCGACGTCCGCTGCCAAAACATACCCAGGATCTGCCCGTGTCCAGTTGTCCGACGTACGTTCCGTGCCCAAAGTCAATCAGCCGTTGAATGTCGTCCTGTCGCGACGCAGAAGCGTTCGTGCCTATGCCCCCAAAGCCCTGTCGCTCCCGAATCTGACCGCCCTCCTTGAGCATGCCGACGGGGTTACGGGACAGCTGCGCGATCCCGCGCATGCTGAGATCGTGCAGTCTGTGCGCGCCGCGCCTTCCGGTGGTGCCTTGTATCCCATTGAGGTTTATGTAGTGGCACTCAATGTCGATGGAATCAGTGCCGGGGTTTACCATTACCACCCCGTGCAGCGCTGTCTCGAGGTATTGCGTCTCGGAGATTTCAGCGAACAGATTGGCCCCCTTGTCCTGACAGGCCAGGCTCAGTTGACTGCGGCGGCGGTGATCGTGCTGACCGGGCGTTGGAATCTCCCATTGCGGAAGTATGGCGAGCGAGGTTATCGCGTGCTGTTGCTGGATGCCGGTCATGTCGCGCAGAACATCCTGCTTGTGGCCACCGCGCTCGACATCGGAGCCTGCACTGTGGCTGGCTTCCATGACGATGCGCTGGCCCGCGAACTGGGTGTTGATGCGCAGGAAGAACCTGTCCTCTACACACTCACGCTCGGCCATCCATTGGCTGATTGAAATGTTGATTGCAGACTCACCGAAATCCATGACCGCGCGCGTCCATGTCTGCAGTTCCATCCGATTTGCACAATCCCCGGCCGATAAGTAGAATTCCACTCAACGAATTCCGATCCAACTTAACCGGAGACGTCTCATGCTGCGTCGTATCTCAATTGCTGCAACGTTGGTGGCATTGGCCATCATCCCGAATCCCCTGGTTTTTGCGGGACCTCTCCGAAAGCACCAGCACTGCCACTGCCAATGCCGCTGTGCAGTCGTCCCTTGCTTCCGCCAGACTGAGTCATCATCTCCAATACCCGCCGCGCCACCTGCAGCACCCTTGGTCACTCCAACACCCGCTGCTCCGAACCAGTCCTCCACCGCAATTGAGCCAAAGGCGCCTGCACCAACGCGAGAGCTGTACTTTACCTATCCCTTCGGAGCTAATGGACCGGAACGCCATGATATGTGGGACGCAGGTGCCGACGCATGGTTCGAGAAATTGCCAAATGGAGATAAGGAACGATTCACCGTCCTGGGCAGGTGGACAGAGTATTCTTCCAAAGGGACTCTTGCTCGCAAGGATTCCAATCCTGAATTATTTATCTTCCTTCCGGATGCTGATCAGCCCCTGAAGCAATTGCTGTTTCGGATGGCAGGCAGTTCGGATTGGGCGTCGCTTGGCGAAATCTCCGAGTTGACTACGACTAAGGTTGAATAGCGAACAGTGATTGACCATGCTCAGTACCATGGTCACATATATCTCGCCTTCGTCCGTAGTGTTCGACGTGCCGTGGTCGTCGATTACTCGTTTCACGAGTCACATGCTCTACAATGTCCGCATCAAAAGTGGTCGAGGTTATCTGCCAGGGATCTGCCAGGGAAATGGGGTTGGCTCAGGGTGCAGGACTGCAACACAAGATCCATGGCGCTCGTCAGGTTCTCGCGAAGCTCGAAGCATTTCGTCTCCAGCAACCCTGGTGGCTTCCCTATTCCGGCTACCGTTGGCTGGCCGAGAAGAAAGCGTCGCATTTTCTGACCCGCGCTCTGAATCGTCACCACCCGGCGCTGAGTCAGCGCCTGGCAGGAATTGCAGAAAGGTTCAAGTGCATGGCACCTGCCACTCTTTTCGAACAGAACCACCTTTCCAGTTGGTCAAACCCATGTTGGGCTGTGTGGCGTTGTCGGTGTTCGACAGGAACGTGTTCTTGATCGCGATGACATAGGCCAGCGATTTCTTTTCCTTGCCGTAGAACGTAGCGG
Organism: uncultured Chitinophaga sp.; assembly: GCA_964517865.1. GTDB lineage: Bacteria > Planctomycetota > Planctomycetia > Planctomycetales > Planctomycetaceae > SXXK01. Next base: position 326 of record CAZFDW010000341.1, on the reverse strand, counting down.
TTTGAAGTGTGTGAAGGTCTTTGGTTGTGAGATGGGATTTATGGGAGGAATGGGATTTATGATGTGTTTCATTCTTCCCATAAATCCCATTACTCCCATTGACCAGATAGTCGTAGGATTCACACAAGAAGCCCGCTGAACCACACGCCGGATCGCAAATTTTCTCACCGATCTGCGGGTTGACCACCCGCACAATGGCTCGGACAAGCGGTCGCGGGCTGTAGTACTCGCCGCCGTTCCGCCCGGCGTTGCCCATGTTCTTGATCTTGGATTCGTACAGGTGGGACAGTTCATACTTTTCCGCCTGGGACTGGAAGCGTAGTTCG
>CAZFDW010000340.1:0-7320 GCA_964517865.1 uncultured Chitinophaga sp. | reverse complement strand
CTCGAAAACCGGTGAACCCGCAAGGGTTCCGAGGGTTCAAATCCCTCCCTCTCCGTTTGATCAATCGTGACACACAAAGAATGGGAATTCGGCAGCTGCGACTCGGCGACACCGGGGACCAGCCACGAGGTCATTTCGTCTTTGCCGCCCGTTTTTTGCCTTTCAACGTTTTGTTGTCCGTCCTGGTACCCGCTTTCAACTGTTGGTTCTCGCGCTTCAGCCGTTTGATTTCATCTTGCTGCAGGCGCCGGATGACTTCCTGCTGTTGCCGAATCACTTCTGTTTGTTGTTGAATGGTCTTGAAGGCGTTCTGAAAACCAAACGGATCAAATCCCGAACTGATTTGCGCCATATGTTCAGCGACGACCTCAGACGTGCTACCGATGTTGGCTGTGGTTTTTTCCAGCGACTGCCCGAATTGCTCGAGGGATTCGCTGGCCGCGCGCAGGTCGGCAGCTGACTGAAACAGGGTTCCGGTACCTGAAAAAATACCAGAAACCGGATCGGCATTCTTATCCTCTACCTTCTGAGGTACTTCCGGCTGGTGCTTCTCCTGTCCGCCGGCTGGTGTTCCAGGGCTGATCATTGCGGTAAAGCAAAGAAGAACGAACTTATTCAATCGGACGACTCCTGAAAAACGGGGATCATGGTCAATAAGCCCGCCGTGAGATGTGCGTGCTGTGGATGAGTGAAAACGATCGTACAGCAGAATCGAGACCGTCAGATGAAATCACTCATCGAACTGGAGCCAGTGATTGGCGTGATCTCAACAACGACAATGGTATCTTTGATGCCATGCTTGTCGATGGCTTGCTTCAGCATGAGCATCGTCAGCTGAATTTCGCTGCGGCGATGCTCAACCGTGGTCAGCGGAATGAGGACTCGTCCATAAAAATCAGCGAGCATCCATTCCGATCGATCCTCTGCGTAGTCCACGCTGACGATCCCGAAATGCTCCGGTGCTGCCTGCTTCACCCGCTCCTGAATCTGCCCCGTCGGCTTGCCCATCACGGCTGCTGCAAACGCCTTCGTGCGTCGTTTTGTAGTCTTTTTCCCTGTCTTGACTTTTGTAATCATTGTAACTGCCTTTCCGGCAGGAAACACATACATTGACAGACCTCGGCGACTGCACCCGTCGTTGCCCAACGTAGTTCGTGTTATCGCGGCTGTTCAGTTTTGGCAGCAATAGCGGCCGCTGCAAGCTGTTCTTCGAGCAATCTTTTGGTCAGTTCAATCCATTCCAGAGGCATTTGTTCCGGGAGCACTTCCTGAACATACCAGTGTTGTTCCTGCAGCGGTTCGAAGTCGCTGCGTTGCTGATCGATGGACAGAATTGGTGATTTCGGAATCTGTGCGACAATCCAGACGCTCGTCGCGCCATCGTGTGCGACTTGTGGCAATATCCCTTCGCTTGTATACCGGCCCAACTGAGCGCCCCAGGCTTTTGTCGTCAAGCCGGTTCCAGGGGCGGTCTCAACCATAACTGGAACTGAAGGAATAAGGCTGCCGAAGTCCGCCAGCGACTGTACCTGCTCTATTTGGGGACCGACGTTTGGGGAACTCGAATAAGGACGTATCCCGCTATAAAAAGTCGTTCCTTGTACGTCACTACTGACCTGAGTCCTTGCGATGACCAAGTGGCAATTCTCCAGGCCGAACGGCAGGTGGCTCGTGGCCTTGACTCGGAATGTACCGTTCAGCCCATAGTTCGCGCCGAACTGTGCGGCCTGTTCTGGCGGCAGTGGTTCGGGCAACGAATACGAAACTTCGATGTCCACGCCGCGTTCCAGTGGCTGAAACGCGGTCGCATAAAGTCGACGTCTGCCCCAGGGATTGATCGGCACGCTGATCTGCCAGACATCGGCCTGATCTTCAAGCTGGCTGGCCTGCCACGTGAACGAAGGAAAGTGTGGCTTAGTCATCTGAGGCTGGTAGTAATAAGCATAATAATAATCGTTAGCAGTATCATCTGACTCCGACAGCTGCAGATCCGCGTGGCGTCCCTTGACCGTCATTTGAGTATTCCGCCCGCCAGCCGATTGCACATCAATCTTGCCAAGCTGCAACAATCCACCTGGGCCCGCACTGGTAATCGTCGCCCAGCGCAGGTCCCCGCGACTGGTCCGCAGCACGCCGCCAAGAATCACTGCCGCGACGCAGGTCAATCCAACAATCACGGAAGTGAAGATCGTGATGTTGCGACGGCTCATCCTGAACAACAGCATTGCACTACTGGAGAGCAGCGTGTAGACAACGAAAACCGTCACCACCCACATGCGGGTGATTTCGGAATTGCGGCTTTCCCACAATGTCAGGTCCGTGGATTGCAGCAATGAAATCGTGCTGTCTCGCGACAATCTCGATGCGGATTCCGCGATTTGCTTAGGAACCTGAGCATCCGTTGCAGAAAACAACGGTCCCGCGAATTCGCGAATCGAACCGGTGCCACAACGATGAACCGTGAGTTCCTGAAATAGAATTCCGGGTTGAGCGGCGAGTGGTGTCGCTTTCTTCAGGCGTTCGATGAGTTCTGTCGAATTGTCGTGGACAAACACCGTTCCGCCCATACAGATCCATTTCCCGACGGCGTCCCATTGCGCATCGTTGAGCATCTCTACTTTCGTCGTTTCAGAAAACACGATCGCCTGGGCCACCGTCAGCGGGCCGGGATGCTGGGGGATCTGCCATGTCTTGACCCCCAGCGGCTGAACGGCTCGACCATGTCCGACTTCAGGCACGAACCGTCCCGTTCCTCCGCCCCCATTTTCGTTGATCGGCAGTTGCAACTGACGAGAGCCATCGTCCACGAACAGCAGGTAGTTGAGGTCTTCAGAGAAATCTTTCCCGGTTGTCAAAGCCAATTCACGCTGCCACAGGACTCGACCTTCATGGCTGAATTTCGCAAGGCACTGATACCAGTCCGGAACAGCCTGAATCGACGAGAATCGACGAACACTGTTCGGCCCGATAAAGATTTTCCCCAGCGACAGAGTTTGATCGTTTTCCGGATTCGTGAGAGTGAGTTCGCCTTCAATGGTGTCCTGTGAAAAGTTCGAGATCAGGAACGAAAACGGCATGGGCGCCGATTGATCAACGTATCCGTCCCAGCCCGGCACTGCCTGAATGTCCAGACCAGGAAAGTCAGCCTGCTTTGGATCGCCGGTCTGGCCTTGTGCATTCGGAGTGGAGCAAGTGAGACACAAGAGCAACGCCGCGACAGCCATCCATCGCATTCCAGACAGCTGGCCTTGGACGAAGATTGCAACCTCGAAGGCCCCCTCATCCGGCCTGTCGGCCACCTTCTCCCCCGATTTCCGGGGAGAAGGGAATTCAAAGCGTGAGGTCGAAATCACGATCGGACCTCCTTCACAGGCGGTGTGGGATATTCCAGTTGCAGTCGCCGACTGCGTTGCCACATCACCACGATGCAGACGACGATCAAGAAGGAGTGAAGCAGGTAAAACGGTAAATGAGGAACGTTCCGCCAGTCAGGCGGCGTTTCCTGAGACAGTTGCATGAGGATAAAAAACGGAGACATAGCGACAATCTGCCGGGAAATGCCATGAAATGCTGCCTGGTCTGAGCGAAACATGACCTCATAACTGAAGATTCCGATGAACATCGGAATGATGCAAATGAATCCGACATAAAACATCGCGACAATCATCATCGCAGCTGATTTCAGCCACGCATAAAGACAGATTGTTCTCTGAAGCAGGTACACGGTCACTGCAGCAACTGACAATGCGAGCGACCCCTCGATGGACACTCGAAGAAAATCTATTGTATTGCCGCCGTCAGGTACGTATCCATGTTCCGGAAACACAGTGGTTCCAGCTGGAGCCGCAATTGCGAGATTGAACACCAAAGGGACACCGATTGCTGCCGTCGTCGAAAGGAACAGAATGAGTATAAATCCGATCCAGTCCAGATGCGCGACTTTCGCTTTCCACCCAAACAGCACTGGGAGTTGAAGGTACGTCGTGTTTCTGGCGTGCGAAAACAGGAACACGGCGATCGCCATCGCAAAACCATGAAAGGCGTGGCAGAAAACATGAAATTCTGCGGCCCACCATTCCTGCCATGAATTGCCGATCACGGTCGGTATCATCCTGACATACGACGAAACAAACAACGTCCATGCCAGGGCCACCGGCACCAACAGACATATCATTGTCGTGCCCCACCGCACGAGTCCCTCATGCCTGCGAAACGTGTTGCCGCGATTCTCATAGAAGAATGCTATTTCCGAAGGACGCTGAATATGCAGCCGAAATCGGAAGCGACGTTTCCGTCGGCTGTCACCGGGTTTGACAACTTCGCCGAACGTGCTGTTGTCCCGAACAATTCCATACAGCGGTCCCAGATAAATGCCCGCAAACGCCATACAGGTGATCACGGACATTCCCATCGCGCAGGATGCGAACGCACTGAAGTAGGTTTGAGTGCTGTCAATGTCTGTCGCACCAACCGCTATATAGACAGAGTGCATTAGTGCCGGAAATGGCGTCACCACAAAAGGCTGCACTGGAAACGGTGCACAGCCAAGTCCGCACAAAACGGCAGCAGTGAACATCAGCATCAACATCGCCAGAATTTCATTCATATGCAGCGACAGCCAAAGCATGACCATGGCCAGCATCATGCAGTACAGCCAGACCAGAATCAGGTTCCCAAGGAACACCGGTCCTTCCAGCCCACCCAGTGCCAGCACGAGTACAAACCATGGCAACAGCAGGAACAAGGCCAGTGCCAGAAACAGATTTTGCGACGTCACTTTGCCGATCAGAAACCGCAGCGGAGTAATGCCGCTCAACACGATCTGATCGAAATATCGCCCGATTCGCGGCCCCATAAAGACTGTGCCGAGTCGCATCGGAATCAACATGGTGGCAAACACGGTCGCCCCACCCATCAGGATCAGACCGAGCAGTTGTCCGAATTCGATGTTCTGCGTCAACGTCCGAAAGTCGCGGTCATTTGGATACATCATCAGCGGCAGGACCATGATCAGAATGGCCGTATTCAGCACCAGCGCAGTCGATCCGATCGTGAAGCCAGAAATCAGGTTGGCACGATCCCGATCGAAGGTCGGGCTGTTGAGGAAAAGTCCGAAGAGTCGTCGTGCCGCGTTCATGTGACTTTTCCTGCCGTCGAACGCATGAAAATTTCCTCCAGATTGGTTTCGTTTTCCGAAAACTGCAGGACGCGGATGCCGTGCTCCAGCAGCGCTGCCAGAAGATAATTGCTGTTGGATTCGTCGCTGGTGATCACGATGTTCTGATCACGAATATCGCACGACGCAACGCCGTTGAGACGCCTGATCGCCTCAACGGCGCGCTGTATGTCGTCGGAAGTAACTCGCAGCCGAATCGTGCGCCGCGCTGTCCCGCTCTGCGCTCGAAGAGTTGTGAGGTCGCCCTGAAGCACCAGCTGGCCGGCTTCCAGAATTCCGATCCGATCGCTGATGTCTTCGATGTCGGGCAGAATATGCGAACTGATGATAATGGCCTTCCCCAGCGAAGCCAGCGTCTTAATGATCGCGCGCAGTTCGTTGCGGGCCCGTGGGTCCAGGCCACTTGCTGGTTCGTCCAGAATCAATACCGATGGATCATGCAATAATGTTTTCGCCAGCAGAAGTCGCTGACGGTTTCCGGTTGACAGCCCTTTCACGTAAACGTGTTCGCGACCGCTCAGGTCTGTCAGCTCGCAGACATCGCGCATGCGCTGCCTGCGATCGTCCGGCGTGAGTCCATACATGCAGCCAAAGTAGTCGAGGTATTCTTCGATCGTCACGTTGCGAGGACAACCGAATTCTGCGGGCATGAATCCCAGGTGACGGCGAACACCTCGCGGATCCTCACGCACAGATTTTCCTTCAATCCGAACATCACCGATATCCGGTCGAGCCAGCGACGATACGATCCGCAGCAACGTCGTCTTGCCAGCCCCGTTTGGACCAATCAACCCCAACGTACTTCCGCGCGGTACCTGCAGGCTGACGTTCTGAACGGCGATCAGTTCGTCGTAAGTCTTGGTGACGCTTTGAATATCAACGGCGAGGGTTGTCACTGTTGCGGTACTCTTTGTTTGGCAGCGTCCGTTGACAATTCCAAAGCTCCGTCAAGCCGGAGCACTCCCAAAGAGTTGCACAACCTTTTCATAGTCTTCCGGTGTGTTGCAGTTCAGCAGGCTGTCGAGATTCTGATCGACTGTTCGAATCAGTTCAAGCGGCACCCAGCGTGTTCGCAGGTTTTCTGACAACCCGGCGGCGCGGTGTTGGCCGGATGTGATGAGTCTTACTGCAGTGACGGCGGCGGTGATGCGGTAGATCGCGCATAGGGGATAGGCGAAATTGGGGTCACGCACGACAACAGCATCGAATTCTTCCGTGAGTTGATTTCGCAACAGGCGGATCAACTCCGGTTTCAGCAGTGGAACATCGCATGAGGTGACGAATGCGGCGGCGGGTGGGTCATCAGTCGTCACCAGATATGTCAGTGCCTGTGAGATTCCAGCCAGAGGTCCGGCGTCCGGGATTTCGTCGCGCAGCACCCTGATGTTGCTCTCCGATTGGGGAATTTGCTGATCAACTGCCGCTACGATGAGAATCCGCGACACTTCTGGCTGCACAATTCGGCAGATTCGCTGAAGCAGAGTTTCGCCAGCGAACGACAGTCGGTATTTTTCCTGTCCCATTCGACGACTCCTGCCGCCACACAGTACAATTCCGGCGAGTTGCTCGATTTTGATCATCCAGAAATATCTCCCGTGATGGGGCGACTGTGTCCGCTAAACGGTCTGCGCATTCTGCAGTCAAACCACAAGGATCGTATCGTGTCCGAAGAACAATCGCCTCAACTGACCGGGGCGGAACAGAACAGTCCGGAACAAACTCCACCAGACCAGACCGGTCCATGGTATCGCGACGGCCTGCAGTTTACCTGTTCGCAGTGCGGGGATTGCTGCACGGGTCCGCCGGGAGTGGTGTGGACCAGCGACGAGGAACTCCTTGAGATCGCGGAATATCTCGGTAAACCCATCGGCGAGATTCGACTGTTCCATACAAGAATTGCCCTTGGTCGAGTTTCGCTGACGGAGTTTGCGAACGGCGACTGCACATTTTTTGATTCGAAGAGTCGCAAGTGTACCGTCTATCCGGCGCGCCCTGTCCAGTGCCGCACGTGGCCGTTCTGGAATTCGCACCTTGCCAGCGAAACCGCCTGGAAGAAAGTCTGCGAAGTCTGCCCCGGTGCCGGCGAAGGCGCCTTCTTCAGCCTTGAGCTGATTGAGGAGCGGGCGAAGCGAATCGATATGTGA
>CAZFDW010000339.1:1455-7344 GCA_964517865.1 uncultured Chitinophaga sp. | reverse complement strand
GTTTTGCCGGAGAGGGTCAGACCCCTTTTCGGATAGCCCCAACTGACGACTGCCAACTGACGACTTTGATCTCTCACTTTGCAGATCGCGGATAATACGCGAACATTCTGTGTTGCGGCACGCTGCGGATACAAATTCCAGCAACTCAAAATTAGATATTCCGAAACCATAACCATGAGTGAACACGATCAGGTTTCTCGTTTACCTTCAGAAAAGCATGCGCCGGCAGCAAACGGCTGGCTCGTGACGGTGCTGATCGGACTGGTCGCAGTGCTTCTGTTCAAGACTGTGACAGACTCCTGGGAAAATCGTCACGATTATACTCAACGTACCGTCACGCCGCGCGGTGAATTGGCTGCCGACGAAGCGACAAGGGTTGAGTTGTTCGAGAAGGTCTCGCCATCGGTCGTGTACGTTCGGTTGAAGTCGAATGGCGTGCAGGCGGCGAATAACGGCGGCATCTCAGAGCAGGAGATTGGTTCCGGGACCGGCTTCGTCTGGGACGAAGACGGCCATATCGTCACAAATCTGCACGTCGTGCGAGATGCGCTGCTCAGACAGGGAGCAGAGATGGAAGTGCAGTTGGGGGAATCGTCGAGCACCACAAGTCCACAAGTGTTTGCTGCGGAATTTGTAGGGGCGGTTTCCAAGCACGATATCGCCGTGCTGAAAATCGCCGCAGAACCTTCACTGCTGGTGCCGATAACGCTCGGCTCATCAGAAGATCTGAAGGTCGGGCAAACGGTGCTCGCAATTGGCAATCCGTTTGGTTTTGCGCGGACACTGTCCACAGGCGTGATCGGTGGACTCAATCGCAGCGTCGGTAGTGCCGACGGAAACATTCTTGCAGGGATGATTCAGACGGATGCGGCGATCAATCCCGGCAACTCCGGAGGTCCGTTGCTTGACAGTGCGGGTCGCCTGATCGGCGTCACCACCGCGATCGTCAGCACGAGTGGTGCATCAGCCGGACTGGGCTTTGCGGTGCCCGTCAACGACGTTCATCAATCGGTGGAACTGGTGATGCACGAAGCCATCAACAACCAGACGCCGTCGATGGGCATCGCCATCCTTGACAGCGAAACGGCCCGCGACAATGGAATCCCTGAGCAACTGCTGGTGGGTGGTCTGGTGGTGCTCTACGTCTATCCCAACACCCCAGCAGAAGCTGTCGGACTCCAGGGATGCTCCAAACAAGGCCGACAATTTTTTCTGGGCGACCAGATCACCGCGATCAACGGCGAGAAAATCCGGACTTTCGATGACCTCACCCGCCTCATGCAAACCTTCAAACCCGGCCAAACGATCCAACTCAACGTCGTGCGGGGCGATCAGCAAACAACGGTGGAACTTACACTAGAACTTAGAAAAGTCCTGCTGTGAGTGGAATGGCGATCGCCAGAGAATTTCTTCCGTGTACTGTAGCTGAATTCTTTTGAATTCAGCTGCAGCAAATTCTTTTCTGCCGCTCGCCTGATAGTAATAGTGACGTCTTCAGAAACTTCACGATGTTGTGGAAACCCGCTTCCGCAGGTGTTCCGGGAAGTCGGGGCGGTGGCGATTGATTAACAAACCGCCAATCGCGATCACATCCATATCAGTTCGCAGGAAACAGCTGATGGCTTCCGCAGGCGTCCGCACGATGGGCTCGTTTTCGTTCAGAGACGTGTTCAGGACGATCGGCACGCCGGTTTTTTCGAAGAACCGACTGATCAATCGGTGATAAAGGGGGTTTGTTCTTTTAGATACCGTCTGCAAGCGACCACTGCCATCCACGTGCGTCACAGCGGGAATAATGGCATGCTTCTCTTTTCGGATCGGAAACACTTTCTCCATATAGGGTGTTGACTCATTGATCTCGAACCATTCGCCCACCTGCTCTTCCAGAATACTGGGTGCAAACGGGCGAAATTTCTCCCGGAACTTGATCCGCAGATTGATGATGTCACGCATATCTGTGCGTCGTGGGTCCGCCAGCAAAGTTCGGTTGCCCAGTGCCCTTGCGCCGAATTCCATTTCCCCTTGAAACCAGCCGACGACCTTTCCGTCCAGCATCAGGTCTGTGGTCCGGTCAACGAGTGTTGCCTGGTCAAGTTGTTCATACGGTACACCGGCCGCATTTGCCGCTGCGATGGCTTCTGCATCCGTTGAACTGCATCCCCAGTACGCGTGATCCTGCACAAAGGTCCGAGGCTTTTTCAGCAGATGATTCCACACATAGAAGGCAGCTCCGAAGGATGTCCCATTGTCGGCTGCCCCGGCAGGAATGTAGACATTCTTAAATGGCGTCTGAGTCGTAATTTTTCCGTTGGCCACGGAATTCATGGCCACGCCGCCGGTCATGCAGAGATTGGCGCAACCGGTCTTCTTGTGCAGCCGATTTAACAGGTGCATTATGATTTCTTCAGTCACAACCTGCAGAGATTTTGCGATGTTGTCATGCCGAGGCGTCATGGGCTCATTTCGATCCCGCACTGGTCCAAGTTCTTTGACGAGTTTTTGGCTATAGAACGGCTCGATGACGGGAGCCCCGTCATTCCACGCCATCCGGACACCCTTTTTGTGGTGCGTGAAGTAGTCGAGATTCAACTCAAACGAATCTCCCTTTGGGCGAATCATCTTCCGAAAAAAGTCGGCAAACTCCGGCTGACCGTACGGTGCCAAGCCCATGACTTTGTACTCATCGCCATAGAATGGGAAGCCCAGATACATCGTGATGGCAGTGTAAAGGAACCCGATTGAATGCGGATAGTAGACGCGGTCGAACTCGTTCCAGTCCGTACCCTGGGCATGTGCCGTAAGTGTACTGGTGAAGTCGCCCATGCCGTCCACCGACAGCACGGACGCTTCATCAAACGGCGAAATCAGGAATCCCGCTGCCACATGCGTCTGATGATGTTCAATACGATGAAATTTTGCGCTCACCTGGGATCGTGAAAGCCCGACAGCCTGAGCAAATTGATCCTCAAGACCCAGCGTCTTACTCTGTCGTTTGAGTCGATCGAGGACCGCCGAGGCCGACGGCCAGTGCGTGGCGACAAATCCAATTCGTTTGAAGAGATTGGCTTTCGGGTTGAATGAAATTGCGACGTGATCAATATCCGATGCCGACAAGCCACCCTTCTGAAGGCACCACCGTATCGATTCCGCAGGAAATCCAGCCCAGTGCTTGACGCGGTTGAAACGTTCCTCTTCGACCGCCGCCACCAACTGGCCATTCACTACCAATGCTGCCGATGCATCGCCGTGAAATGCATTGATTCCGACAATATTCATTGTCGAGCCTGTGGTGCCGGGGTGTTCATCAGTTCTTCGCTCAGCCTGGTATGTTGCTCCGAAATCTCCTTCATGCCAAGCTCCTGATAGACGATCGCCAGTTTCTCATGGACGGCGCGTTTGTCACGCACGCCGGACAGAGCTTTCTCGAAATCGACCAACGCAGGCTTCCAGTCCTTTTGCAGGAAAAAGATTGTACCCCGTGTGTCGAGAAAACTTGGATCGTTCGGTCTCTTTTCCAGAGCAGAATTCACGAGTCCCAATGCTCGTTCAAAGTCCGGCGATTCTTTTTCTTCGGGGTGAGACAACATCCATGCCAGATTATTGAGCACGACAGCCACATCATCCCGGATTTCTGTTGCTCTCTCGAAATGAAACAAAGCGCCTTCCCGGTCATCCTCAAACCAGCACAGATTTCCCATGGCCAGATGAGCAAGAGCCGGTTGCTCTCCTTCGGCAATGACACGGGCCAGGACCGTCTTCAGCTCGACATTTCCATTGACATCCGCTTGCGCATAGGCCATCAGACGCTGCAGGGCGGGGCCATGGTTTGGGTCATAAGTCAGAGCCCGGTCAAGATAACCAAGCAATTCTGAAATCGGCTTTCCTGTTGCTGCATTCAGATCGTGGTAACTGACTGCCAGTGATGCAAGCAGCCATGACCACTTGCCATCGGGATCCAGAAGTTGCCCCTGTTCCAGGATGATTCTGGCTTCATCCAGACGACCAAGCTTCATCAGGACTTGTGCGTAGTCGATACGGCTCCGCTCATCTTTCTGATCGATTCGCAGTTTCTCTGCCAGGTAATCGGCGGACCGTTCAAAATGCGATGTCGCGGTACTATCGTTTCCGACGTTCGCTTCGATCACACCCAGTGTCTGCCAAACCTCAGGGAAAGCTTTCACCGCAACCTCCAGATATCGCCGGGCGGATTTCAAGTCGCGTACGGCAAGTGAATATTGTCCCCATGCCAAAGCCATTTCCGGAGATCCGTCTTCCATCGCAGCTGTCAAATGCCAATAAAGACGTTTGATCTCCTCGGGATCGCTCTGAAAAGTTGTCTGATTCGCCAGAATCCTCGCCAACCGACCGTGAGCATCCCTGTTCCCCCGACTGTCATCCGGAGCAATAATCCGGAGCAGCGCCATTGCACGCTCTTTTTGCCCCATCTCGTCAAAGAGAACAGCCATCATGTACTGCGCATCACTGACTTTGGTGTCGCCACGTTGCAGGACTCTGCCAAGCAACAATTCTGCCAGTGGATAATCTTTTTCGACGATGGCCCTTTGAGCCTCATTGAAATAGCTCATCGTCAGCGAACGTTCCTGAACCTGACCGGTGCCCACGAGAACCGTAACAGCGATGGCCCCTGCCAGTGCCGGAGTTCCGAGCATGAAATCACGCACGCGGTAGTGTTGCCAATTGGCCATCAGCCAAACGAAGGGAAAGGCAATGATCGACCAATAGAACCCAAGTGTCAGAATCCGTGGTCGTCGGGGTAACCGAACACTGCGAATCCAATATCTGAACGAACGCATCCAATTCTGATAGAATTTCATGGGGTTGCCTTCGTAAACGACTGCAACGCATGCTGACTCAGGACGCTGAAGAGTTGCTGCAGATTTTCACGTTCATAATCAAGCAGTTCATGAGAACTGCTGCACATCAGTTGCAGCTGAAAGATGGGCGGCACAATCTTTGTCTCTTCGGGGACTACCGGGGTGCTCCATGGCATTCGTTCCATCAGCACACTGAAAGTCGGGATCACTCCAATCGTCGCCTCACCGGGTTTCACAGACTGCATGCGACTGTCGAAACAGGAGAAGTACGAAACGGAGTACTGTCCGTCGTCAGTGTAGAGCGAAAGCTGTGTCGCATGGTTTCCGGCTGATGCATCTTTGTAATTTTTCTGACTCTTCAGCTTCCAGTCCAAAGCCGTGTAGCAGTATGCAAGGTCATGCCATTCGGGATAATAACCATCCACAGAAAAACTGGCAGTCAGGCCTTCACCGGCAAATGTGAAGACCGTTGAATTTGTGCCCTGCGGATCATCGGGGGTTCGGTTGATGCGTTCCGTATTCACCAATTTCCACTGGTCCACTTTGAGTGGTACGGCGTTGTTCGTCACCACCTCGCTCATATTGCCGACAAAAATCGGTGCTCCTCCAGCATTCGGCCCAACCGCAACCGCTCGTGAACCTGCAATGACGCGGGCATAATTCAGGGAAGCAAGCGGGGCGAAGAGCAGGACAAGGACACCCGCCACGACCCATATCGATAATTGTTCTGCCAAGCGTCCCTGATTGAGAAACCTGTTGATTCTTTTTGTGAACGCGCCGAGAGATGCCAGGGACTGTGAAACCACATTTCCCGATGCGCTGTAGGTTGCGCCGGCGGCTACAAATGGAATGTGCGAATTGGGTACGAGGAATAAAAACAGCCGGTCCGTACTCAGCGACAATCCAAGAGCCAACGCATAAGTCGCGACGCCAAGCGCCTCGTGTGGCCAGCCTTTGTCCAGCGGGAGATTCCATTCAGAAAATGCGTAGATGACCAGAAACACTCGAATGGCGTTTGCCGCGATCACCCAACCTGCCGTCTGGATCGCATTGA
>CAZFDW010000339.1:0-1355 GCA_964517865.1 uncultured Chitinophaga sp. | reverse complement strand
CACTGGCCCGCGAAGCTTGTCAGCAATTTCAAATCCGCCGTAGAACCAGATCAGTGCCCAAAGCGAAAGAATCCCGGCCAACGACCCAAGCCAATTGCTGTGGAACAGCGCCGCAAAGGCAAACAGCAGGAATGCTGCGGTGCCAAGTCCAGCGACTCGGAGTGTGAGACATGGCGTGTGATCCCACTTTGCATCCCGCAATCGATACCATGCCAGTGCGGCGGATCCGCACAACACGAGCGGGAAGAATTGGTAATGATCCCGAGACCACAACCAGATCGCCAAGCCGCAGAAGAATCCCGCATGCAACAGCAAGGCTCCGCTGCCGATGATCGCCGTAGAACGTTTGCGGGAGGCACCAGAGGTCATTATAGAAAAAGTCGGTTCGAGATGGCAAAAAAAAACCACAACGACTGACATCGTTGTGGCTGGATCATGTTCTGTCAAGCAAGTCAGGAATCAGACAACAGCTTCCGTCTTCTTTGCTCGTCGGCGAGCCATAAACCACCCACCCAACCCAGTCATTCCAAGCAACGCAAGTGAAGCAGGCTCAGGGTTGGCGGAGATCTTTGCATTAGGAGTTGCCTGATTGAACTGTGTGAAAAAATTTGGTGCCGTTTGCGTGAATATGATCTGAATACCAGTGACGGCTGAACTATTCACACCGCCCCCGATAGTGGCTCCATTGAAAATTCGTGCACCTGGCGTTGTACTAGTCAATGTCACAGTAGGAAAGCTAAAGGTGTTTAACGCTGCGTCATTCACGGTTACCACGACATTGTAGGTTCCTTGGGCAGAGCCAAACAGATTTAAGGCCAAAGTCGGAAGACCTGTCGCGCTGAGGTTGAGTGGCGCACCGAGTGCGTAAGCCAAGGTTGCTGTGGCAGTATTGTTGAAGCCTTGAAAAGTAAACGCTTGCCCACCAAAGAGGATCTGAGTGTTTGCGCCAACCGTGGTGTTTCTGGTTCCACCTGCGACTGCGAATCCGAGCTGGGACGAGGATGGCGTCAAGAGTGTCGCTGCGTGACTGAAATCATCAATCACAAATTCAGCCTGTGCCGCAGCGCACGAAATCAAGACTGCAAGAGAAGTCAGAAAACTTTTCATATTTGCACCTAAGCATCTTTGAAGGAGAACCAAGGACTTGACAAAACTACGCCAAGCAATCGACACACGGTAAAAGCACCCGGGGGGAAAATTCAAGCAGAAAAGTAAACTTTTATTCAGAATACCCATTTTGCCAAAGTGGGTGTTTGGGATAGTGTTCAGGTGTTCCGATATGGAGTGGATTTATTCGACGAGCAATATCTAAGGACCTGTCCGGGAACAAGTCCGTCATGATGAGATCTCAGGCC
>CAZFDW010000338.1:0-7353 GCA_964517865.1 uncultured Chitinophaga sp. | reverse complement strand
GGTGCGCCGTTATCACGGCGACCCCAGGCTGTGTTGTGAAACCCCGTTGGGGTTGTGTGTGCATGGAAAAGATGTGGGTAACGACAAGGCACGAGGCCAATGGGGGCCTGCAGCCAAGAGCCAAGAACCTGAAACGCATCGTACCGGCGGGCTAACACCCGCCGCTCGCCGAACGACAACAACTGGAAAACCACTCATGCGAAGAATTCGAGTCCTCATCGTTGATGACTCCGTCGTGATCCGACGCCTTCTCACCGACATCCTGTCCCAGGATCCGGAAATCGAAGTGGTCGGCACCGCGCCGAATGGTCGCATTGCGCTGCAAAAGCTGCCGCAAGTCAATCCGGATCTGGTCACACTCGATATCGAGATGCCCGAGCTGGATGGACTGGCGACTCTGCCGCTGTTGCGCAAGGACTATCCAAAACTTCCGGTGATCATGTTCAGCACGCTGACTGAACGGGGAGCCGGGGCAACCATTGAGGCACTTGCTCGTGGTGCGACCGATTATGTCGCGAAGCCAGCGAACGTCGGCAGTGTGGCGGCCGGAATGGAATCAGTCAGAGTCCAGTTGATTCCAAAAATCAGGTCGCTGTGCCCTTTTAATATACCGGCTACGATTGTTGCCAGACCCGCATCTTCAACGTCGAAGCCGACATTCGTGCAGCCGCTCAACCGCGTGCAGCGGTGTAATGCGGTTGTGATCGGGTCATCCACCGGAGGACCTCAGGCTTTGACGGCGGTCATCAAAAGGTTGCCAGCGGATTTTCCGGTTCCGATTGTCATCGTGCAGCACATGCCGCCTATTTTCACGCGGCATCTGGCCAACAGACTGAATCAGGAATGTGCACTGGAAGTCAGGGAGGCGTCTGCCGGGGACACTCTTCGAGCAGGTGAAGTCCTCATCGCGCCAGGTGATTTTCATCTGGAGATTCAACGACAGGGAGTTTCGATCAGGACCGTTCTGAATCAGAGACCGCCAGAGAATTCGTGTCGCCCGGCCGTGGATGTCCTGTTTCGCTCGGCGGCCAAAGTGTTTGGCCCCGGCCTTCAGGCCGTCGTCCTGACAGGAATGGGTCAGGATGGAAAACGCGGGGCCGAAGCCATCGTTCAGGCAGGCGGTTCCGTGATCGCACAGGATGAAGCATCTTCAGTTGTCTGGGGAATGCCGCGAGCTGTCGCAGAAGCCGGGTTGGCAAGCAAAGTTGTTTCCCTTCACTCAATTCCGGATGAACTGCTTCGTCGAGTGGCCATTGCGCGTTGTACAGCACTTGCCCTTGAAAGGATCTCATGACGACTTCCACTCTGACACCAGAAGACATTTCCTACGTCTGCACCACAGTCCGTAGTCGGTCGGCAATTGAACTGGACATCAGCAAGACCTATCTGATTGAAGCGCGCCTTGCTCCTGTCGCAAAGCAGAACGGATTTGCGAGCATTGATGAGCTGATCCAGGCCGTCAAAGCCAAACGCAAACTGGGACTGGAATCGCAGCTGGTTGAAGCCATGACAACCAACGAAACCAGTTTCTTCCGCGATCTTCATCCGTTTGAAGCTCTGCGAAAGACTTTGTTACCCGAGATCCGCACGAAGAATGCGGCTCGGAAGTCGCTGAATATCTGGTCGGCAGCCAGCTCGACCGGACAGGAAATCTATTCCGTGGCGATGCTTCTTCGCGAACACTTCCCCGACCTGCCGTCGTGGAAGGTGCAGTTAGTTGGGACTGATCTGTCAGACGACGTACTCGCCAAAGCCAAAGCGGCGAAATTCTCGCAGATCGAGGTCAACCGAGGGCTGCCTGCCGCACTGCTCGTGAAACACTTTCAACGCCAGGGAATGCTGTGGGAACTGCGTCCTGAAATTCGAAACATGGCGACATTTACCAAGCTGAATCTGATCGAACGCTGGCCGGTTTTGCCTTGTATGGACATCGTGTTCCTGCGAAACGTGCTGATCTATTTTGCACCAGAAACAAAGCGCATGATCCTTGAAAACATTCGCAAGGTGATGGCTCCCCGGGGAGTTCTGTTTCTGGGGGCTGCAGAGACCACCATGGGACTGGACGCAACCTTTGAACGCATTCAATCAGATAACAGTGTTTTCTATCGACTGAAATGAGTTTTCACTTTTCAGATCTCGAATCTCAAACTTTCTACGACCAGGTATTCCTATGCTCGCTCTAATCATTGATGACTCTCGTGCGATGCGGCGAATTCTCAGACGTATTATTGAACCGCTGGGGTTCAGCGTCATTGAAGCCGAACACGGGCAGGACGGACTCAACCAACTGGCTCAGCACAGCCACAAGGTGGACCTGATCCTTGTCGATTGGAACATGCCAGTCATGGATGGGCTGACCTTTGTTCAGACGCTCCGCGCGAACAAAAGCGTTCCAGGGATCGCCACAGTGATGGTCACGACGGAAACAGAACCCGCCCAAATGGCGCGAGCTCTGATGGCTGGCGTCGATGAATTCATGATGAAGCCTTTCACGGAAGAAATCCTGATCGGAAAACTTCAACTGATCGGCTTCGCCATAGAAAACTCCGCCTGCTAGGCGAGCGGCAGGGCGTCAGCCCTCCGTGTCGTCCTGCCAGGTCACGTCGTCATGCGAAGAATTGCGTTTGTGCTCGGAGGACCAGCGCCCTGCCGCTCGCCCGCAGTCTCTTTCTGACAGTCAACACTTCAGAAATTCAACCTTCAATAACTGGTCTCAATCCCATGTCAGAAACAGTTACAAGTGTTGGTAAAATGTCACCACAACTTCGTGCGGTCTTCGCCCACCGCGCCCAAAACCTGCAAATGCTCCCAAGTGCCGCGATCCACGCGCTGGAAATCGCGAAAAATCCGGATTGTTCAATTTCCGATTTCGTCTCAATTGTTGAACGGGACGCGAAACTCGCGACAGACATTCTGGGTATGTCAAACTCGCCACTGTTCTCGACCGGGGCTATCCCTGTGGTCAGCTTGCAGCAATCCGTTGTGCGGCTGGGATTTCGACAGTGTCAGAACTTGATATTGAGCACGTGCCTGGCGTCGATGATGCGAAATCTCTCACTTGAAGAAGAGTGGATGCGAGATGTCCTGTCGCAACACGCCTTCCTTACGGGTGTTGCTGCAGTAAATATCAATCGAATTATCGGAACCGGTTTTCAGGGTGAAGAGTTCGCCGCCGGACTGATGCACGACTTTGGACGGGCACTGATTGCCGTATGTATGCCCGAAGAGTTTGCCTCCGCCGATCCACTGGATTTCGAGGAAAGCAACCAAACCCCGGAAAACGAATCCAGGGTTCTTGAAACCAACCATTGCGAAGCAGGAGCCTGGTTTGCTGAAATCAGTGGCCTTCCATCGGAGTTCGTGCAAGTCATTCGCCATCACCACACTCCATCAAACGCCCTGAAGCATCGCCGCCTGGTTGCACTGACCGCACTCAGTGACCACGTTGCAAATCATATGCAGCGATTTGAGACCAGTGATAACTATGACATATCAACAAACGAAGCAGCGCTTATTCTCGAAGGATCAGGCGTTGCAAATGTCGCCGGCAGGCTGCAAGATGTGATCGCCGAAGTTATGGATGCAACCCGGCGAGAGGCTCAAGAGATGATTCCACTGTAGCGTCGTGAGGCGAGCCGGGGATGTAGATCCACGGCTTCTTTGTGAATTGATTTACCGCAAACAACTGATGAATTCCAGAGACGGGAATTTGAAAAATATCGCTAAGATGCGTGTCTTCTAAGGCCTGTCCGCACTGAATCTGCGGGCTCGAAATCGCGATGTCTAAACTTATTCGTGTCCTGATCGCCGATGATTCTTCGATCATGCGTCGCACAGTTGCTCAGGTGTTGAGCGAGCAGTCCGGATTTGAGCTTGTTGGTTCTGCACAGGATGGTGCGGAAGCAATCGCGTTTTTCAGAGCACAGCAGCCTGACGTGGTCCTGCTTGATGTGGACATGCCACGGGTGAACGGTTTTCTGGCGTTGAAAATGATCCGGAAAATCAGCAAGACTGTTCCGGTGATCATGTTCGGCTCGTTTCCTGCTTCCAGCGAGACCGCCAAGCGGGACGCCATCGCTGCCGGTGCAACTGACTGCGTCTCCAAACCGATAGGTGTCGGGCATATCGATACCGTGTTGGCATACCTCCGCAGCGAAGTTGTTTCAAAGATCGTTGTTTGGGGTGAACGTTCCAAAACCCAGATTGGAAACTCCGTTCGCAGCGTTCATACAACTCCCCCTATTTTACCAAAACTAATGGAGAGGGTAATTCCCGCTCACCCATCGGCTTCGGTCTGTGTTGCGGACCCGGCAGTTCCAATCAAATCCCGTCGTGGAGTTGAGGTTCATGTTGTTGCGATCGGTTCATCGACAGGCGGTCCGAATGCTCTTGTCGAAGTTATCAGTCAGTTGCCGCAGGACATCGGAGTACCGATTCTGATCGTGCAGCATATGCCGCCGCTATTTACGCAACTGCTTGCTGAACGCCTTGACAAGAGTTCTTCACTCACCGCGCGGGAGGCATTTGACGGTGCTGTCATTCAGCCTGGGGAAATCTGGATCGCTCCCGGTGACTTCCATTTGACTGTCGCGCGACAAGGGACCAACGTTGTCCTTAAGACGAACCAGAACGCCCCCGAAAACTCATGTCGTCCGGCAGTGGATGTACTTTTCCGATCCGTTGCGGATGTCTACGGAGGTAACAGTCTTGCCGTTGTCCTGACGGGCATGGGCAGAGACGGAACGGCAGGCTGCCACGTGCTCTCTCAGCTTGGGGCGGGAATTCTGGCACAGGATGAAGCTTCGTCCGTTGTCTGGGGTATGCCACGTTCAGTATCAGAAGCAGGTCTCGCCGATTCTGTTCTGAGCCTGAAAGATATTGCTCCCGCAATGATAATGCGGATTCGCGGCGGTCAGGCGTCATCACGTTCTGCCGGACAGAGCGGTAGACAGTCGGCACGCTTTCAGTCGGCAACACAAAGTTAATGGTTGCGGGGTTTCGGGTATGTCGGAACTGTTTGACTTCCGGACATCGCAATCAATTCCGCTGTCCTGAAAATAAATGACGAAAATTTAATACGTTAATGGCGCGCATAATGCCAACATGAACTAATGTTTCTTCGCAGGGCAATGATCTGACCAGCCAGCGGAGGAACGCAATTTTGATTGGACCAAAAGGTCCATGCGTGTTGACGACCGGCTCTTTAGCGACAACACGAAGACGCTTGTTGCGTTGGATATTGTTTTCCTTAAATGCCAGTAAGCAAGACCGTCTGTTTTCAGGCTGGTCGCAGTTCAGGACAAAGGTCTCATGACGATAGATGAAGAGATACTGCAGCAGGTTGTTAACGATGTCTGTTCGGGCATGCTTGGACTTGACATGGAGCGATCTGAAGAGTGCAACTGTGAAGACACCGACGCTTTGTCGGCGATTATTCGCATCTCCGGCGGCGGGGATTCACTGGTGCAGGTGCTGACACCCCGCAAGACGGCCATCGTAATTGCATCCAACATGTTTGCAATGGGCGAAGACGAACTGTCCGAAGCGGAGATTCGCGACGCTGTTGGCGAGATCGTCAACATGGTCGGAGGAAATCTTAAGGGCATCGTGGAAGGAGAATCCAGTCTGTCTTTGCCGTGTGTGGGTGAATCCAATGGATGTGCACCGTTTGACAGCAGTTTCTCGGGCCTGAGCGTTTTCAATCGCTGTCAGGGCGACCCGTTCATCGTACGCCTCTTTGATCGAGGTGTTGCGGTTGCTACCTGAGATTCATCAGGAGTTGCCAGTGCGAATCGCAGCGACTGCAGACGGCATAGCTGCGTCTCGGAGATCCTGAATCACCACGAATCTCAAACTACTTTTATTAATCTTACGTTGACCACTCTATATCAAGGAAATCACCATGAAAGTTCTTGTCGTCGATGACAGCAAAGCCATGCGAATGATTGTGATCAGAACGCTGAAGCAGGCCGGAATCAATAATCTGACAACGGTCGAAGCCGGTAGTGGCGTTGAAGGTCTCGCCATGGTCGCGGACCATAAGCCGCAGGCCATTCTCTCCGACTGGAACATGCCGGAAATGAAGGGCATTGACTTTCTGAAGAAACTCCGAGAAGGCGGGGACCAGACGCTGTTTGGTTTCGTCACATCCGAATCCAGTCCGGAAGTTAAGAAGGAAGCCCAGGATGCGGGTGCCGCATTTTTTATCGTCAAGCCGTTTACTCCAAGCTCCTTCGAGTCGGCTTTGACTCCCGTCCTTGCCCATTAATTCCCATCCTGTCCACCAATTTCCATGAGGTGAAGCATGTGCAGCAATCCACTGCCGAATTTGAAAACGATTGAGACTATGATGCATTGTCTGCTGGGCGACAAGGTGGAAGCTCGAGTCGCAGCGGCTGGCCCGGATCTGACAAAACCGCATGTCGTCGCCAGTTATATCGATGACGCGAACTCTGTTCAGAGAGTGCTTATTTGCGACCTGGCTCTGGCAAATTCGATGGGTGCTGCAATATCGTTGATCCCGGCCGGGGTCGCAAACGATGCAACTAAAGCCGGAATCGTGGCGGAGAACATAGCGTCAAACCTGGGCGAAGTGCTGAACATCTGCGTCAACCTGTTCACAGAAGATTCGACAGATCGCCTGACATTCAGTGATCTGAAGGTTTGCAGTCCAAAAGATCCAGCTCCAGCTGTGAAGCAGTCCGTCAAGTACGCACTGGACATTCCGCGATACGCAGGCGGCAGCTTACTCGCTGGCAGCGTATAACAGCTTCGTGGTTTGCCACATTGAATAATCGCGAATTTGTATTATCTTCCCGATGATGCAATTCGCGACCTTCGTGTGTCGGTAGTCTTGTCTATGAACGAACCCGAAGTGAAAAAGATCATTCGTCCACGAACCGATCTTTCGGATACGGAAGTCAATCTGATCTGCGACGTGATCCGTGAATGCGGATATGGCTTACACAACTATCTTGGGCCAGGATTCCGTGAGAAAGTCTACGAACGCGGCTTGATTCATCGAATGAAGAAGCGTGGTCTCAACGTGACGGCGCAGCCGTCCGTTTCGATTTACGACGAGGATGGTACGGAACTCATTGAAGAAACGCTCGACCTGATCGTTGAAGACGTTCTGATCCTTGAGCTAAAAGCCGTCCGTGAGGTCTCAGACGCCGACGTTGCGCAGTTGCTCGGGTATCTGAAAGCAGCACGATTTCGTCACGGCCTCCTGATCAATTTCGGAGCCCCAAAGTTCTACATCAGAAAATACGTGATGTGACCATCGGAAATCTGCAACTTGCGATTCCTTCGTGTCTTTTGTGACTTTTCGTGGCTAGCAAAACCGCGATTGCG
>CAZFDW010000337.1:5096-7402 GCA_964517865.1 uncultured Chitinophaga sp. | reverse complement strand
AGTCGCCTGGTCAAAGTCGGACCCATGACAATTCAACTACGGCATACCACAGCTCGCAACATGGCGACGGCAGGACGACTGAGCGGTTTGATCATTCAGGCGTTTCGTTCGTTGGGAAAGGAACATGTGACGGCTGAACGGATTGCAAAACTCAAGCAGACGATTCCGTTGAAGGAACGCCGCCAATTGTTAAAAGACCTGCCGCTGGCTCCTGCGTGGATGCACGCCCACTTTCGCGAACTGGCGGAAGTTTCCCCAAACATGACAGAAGACAATAGGTCTTATAAGTCGTATGCGACACATTTGTCTTTTGAAAAAGGATTTCACCGATGACATCCGGTTTTATTCCACCGCATGGCGGTTACCAGGATCTGTTGTCATATCGGAAGTCGCTGATTGTTTACGACGCTACGGTGCACTTCTGCAAGCGGTTCCTGAACAAACGGGATCGCACGGTTGACCAAATGGTGCAGGCGGCTCGATCGGGCAAGCAGAACATCATCGAAGGCAGCATGGCTTCAGGAACTTCCAAAGAAATGGAAATCAAGCTGATGAATGTTGCCCGTGCCAGTCTGGAAGAATTGCTGGAAGATTACCGTGATTTTCTGCGAACAAATGATGGTTTGCTGTGGGATAAGAACAGTGAACAGGCACTGTTTGTCAGAAAATAGGGAAGAAAAGAAGATGAGTCCTATGCGACCTATAGGACGTATCTTGAATCCCGGCCTGGCGATGTGGTGGCCAACCTGGTCATCTGCCTGATTCACCAGGCAAACTATCTGCTGGATCAGCAGATCCGTCAGTTGGAACAGGCCTTCCTGAAAGAAGGCGGCCTGCGTGAAAGGATGACAAAGGCCAGACGACAGGCCAGGGGGAATGATTGATTGATGGCTGGATTCTGGTGTTGGAAAGAATGGGTCGTATAAGACCTATAGGATCTATTGTTCTTTTGAAGCATTCTTCATGTCCCAGTTCACCTTTCTTCAGCCACAATTCCCCATAATCTTTGAATCGGCCACCAAAGCGGAATCGCTGGCGGTGTCGGACCCACGCACCGCGTGCTTCTACGCTCGACGCACATTGGAACTGGCCGTGTCGTGGGCGTTCAAGTTCGACAGCGGCCTGAAATTACCGTATCAGGACAATATCTCTGCGCTGATCCATGAACCGACGTTCAAACAGATCGCCGGTGATGCAGTGTTCAACAAGGCGAAGGTGATTGTGACGCTGGGCAATCGGGCGGTGCATCAGCATCGACCAGTTCCGGACAGCGATTCCGTTGTCGCAGTCCGGGAGTTGTTTCATGTGTGCTACTGGCTTGGACATACGTATGGGCGCCAAGGCCGTCCGGCATCCGGGCTGACGTTTGATCCTGCCTTGTTGCCGAAGACGACTCCGATTCCCAGGCAGACGCTGGAGCAGTTGCAGAAGCTGGGGGCGGAGCTGCGTGACAAGGACGAAAAGCTGTCCACTCTGCTGGCGGACAAGAACTCGCTGGACGCAGAACTCACGCGGTTGCGGGCGGAAGTGGCGGAAGCACGACGGGCGGCAGCGGCTCAGCCGGACAATCATGATTACTCAGAAGCGGAGACTCGCGACTATTTCATCGACTTGCTACTGAAGGAAGCGGGCTGGTCGCTGGATCAGACGGCTGATCGCGAATTCGAAGTGTCCGGCATGCCGAACGAACAGAATAAAGGTTTCGTCGATTATGTCCTGTGGGGCGATGACGGCAAGCCGCTGGGACTGGTAGAAGCCAAGCGAACGAAACGTGATGCTCGGGTAGGTCAACAGCAGGCGAAGCTGTACGCGGATTGTCTGGAACAAATGTTCGGCCAGCGACCGGTGATCTTCTATTCGAATGGCTATGAACACTGGATCTGGGATAACGTCAACTATCCACCGCGCCCAGTGCAGGGGTTCTACAAGAAGGCCGAACTGGAATTGCTGATCCAGCGGCGGACGACTCGCAAGTCATTGGCAGATGCCAGTATCAGCGATACGATTGTTGAACGCTATTACCAGACACGGGCGATCCGTCGGATCTGTGAGGCGTTTGAAAATGACCATCTCCGAAAGGCTCTGCTGGTGATGGCGACCGGGGCAGGCAAAACGCGGACGGTGATTGCTCTGTGTGACCTGTTGATGCGGACGAACTGGGCGAAGCGAATTCTGTTTCTGGCGGACCGAGTGGCACTGGTGATTCAGGCGGGTGGCAACTTCAAGAAGTTTCTCCCCGATGCCGCACCGGTGAATCTGGTGACGGAAAAGGACACGGAAGGTCGTGTCTACATCAGCACGTATCC
>CAZFDW010000337.1:0-4996 GCA_964517865.1 uncultured Chitinophaga sp. | reverse complement strand
TGAATCTGGTGACGGAAAAGGACACGGAAGGTCGTGTCTACATCAGCACGTATCCCACAATGATGGGACTGATTGATGAAGCGAAGGACGGACAGCGCAGGTTCGGTGTCGGACATTTTGACCTGCTCGTGATCGATGAGGCGCACAGGTCGGTGTTCCAGAAGTACCGGGCCATTCTGAACTACTACGATGCGCCGCTGGTGGGGCTCACGGCGACTCCTCAGGACGAAATTGATCGCAACACCTATGCTCTGTTTGATCTGGAAAGTGGCGTTCCCACCGATAACTACGGTCTGGATGAAGCCGTGCGTGACGGATTCCTGGTACCTCCCAAATCGGTGTCCGTGCCGCTGAGGTTCCAACGGGAAGGAATCAAGTACGAAGATCTGTCAGACGAGGAAAAAGACCAGTGGGACGCGCTGGAATGGGACGACGAACTTGAGCCTCCGGATCGAGTCGGAGCTGAAGCCGTTAATAAGTGGCTGTTCAACCAGGACACCGTTGATAAGGTGCTGGAACATGTGATGACACATGGCCTGAAAGTGGCGGGCGGTGATCGGTTGGGGAAGACGATCATCTTTGCGAAGAATCAGGCTCATGCGGATTTCATTGCTGATCGGTTCAACGCCAACTATCCTCACTACAAGGGCGAGTTTGCCCGAGTGATCACGTTCAAAACGGAGTACGCACAGTCGCTGATTGAGAGCTTTTCGCAGAAGGACAAGTTGCCGCACATCGCGATCTCCGTGGATATGCTGGACACCGGGATCGACATTCCGGAAGTGGTCAATCTGGTGTTCTTCAAACTCGTGCGGTCGAAGACAAAGTTCTGGCAGATGTTGGGGCGTGGGACTCGATTGTGTAAAGACCTGTTTGCACCGGGGAAGGACAAAGAATTCTTTTTCCTGTTTGATTACTGCCAGAACCTGGAGTTCTTCAGTCAGAACCCGGAAGCGACCGACGGCGCGGCTGGTGAGTCACTGGGGAAGCGACTGTTCAAGAACCGCCTGGAACTGATCGGTGTGCTGGATCGCAAACTGAAGGAAGCAGCAGCCGGTGAGGGCGTCAGTGAACTGGCGGCAGGTTATACGGAGCCTCGAAATGAAGGTGAGCTTCGCAGTATGCTGGCGGAGCTGCTGCGGGGTGAAGTCGCGGCGATGAACACGGATAACTTCGTCGTGCGTCCGCATCGTCGAACCGTTGAGAGATTCTCCCTGGCCGACGCATGGAGTTCGCTGCCAGAGGAAGCATTTGTTGAACTGTCTCAGCGTGTGGCTGGCTTGCCGTCTCAGCTTGAGGCTGAGGGCGAAGAGGCAAAGCGGTTCGATCTGCTGCTGCTGAATCTGCAGCTTGCTGTTCTGCGGGCGGAACCTGCATTCGAACGATTGTGCGAGCAGGTGAGGGGTATCGCCGGGCTGCTGGAGGAGAAATCGGCGATTCCAATGGTTCACAGACAAATGCCGCTGATTCAGGATCTGCAGACGGAAGAATGGTGGCAGAACGTGACGACTCCGATGCTGGAAGTTGTCCGGCTGCGGTTGCGGTTACTGGTGCGGCTGATCGAGAAGCACAAGCGAAAGCCGATCTACACGAACTTTGAAGACGAACTGGGGACGGCGATTGAGGTGGGTTTGCCGGAGTTTGCTCCACGGGACCAGTGGGAGAAATTCCGGGCTAAGGTTCGGGTGTTTCTGCTATCGCATCAGGAACAGGCGGCGGTTCATAAGCTGCGGACGAATCAACCTCTGACGGCTGACGACATGGCGGAACTGGAACGCATTCTGACCGAAGGTGTCGCGGCGCAGCAGGAGGATCTTCAACGTGCGACCGAAGAGGCCGAGGGGCTTGGATTGTTCCTGCGGTCTCTGGTGGGGCTGGATCGCGACGCAGCGAAGCAGGCGTTTTCCCAGTTTCTGACCGGAACGAATCTGTCAGGAAGTCAGATCGAGTTCCTGAACATGATCATCGATCACCTGACGGAACACGGTCTGCTGGACCCAGCGCAACTCTATGCGTCGCCGTTCACCGACATCGCGTCTTCGGGGCCGGAGGGCTTGTTCGGTTCAGATCAGGTGGATCGACTGATCGAAATTCTGGCGCAGGTGCGTTCGACGGCGATTGCAGCGTGAATGGAAGTTTTGACATGATAAAAGTACCACATTCCCCAAAGTTGCTGTGCGAAGCAATGGAAGCCAAGCTGACGCGGGCCGAGTCGGCCAGCACCCAACTCCTCTCCGCCGCCTTGATTCGTTGCTGAATGGTGCAACATGATTTGCCTGCAAATCATCTCGACCCGATCTGGACGCCTTTGGCCTGCTGAGCATTGGAAATGCCTGATCGATGCCCTGTTCGTGAAAGGATCAAAGGACGATCCACGTTCGAAGTATCAGGACCTGCAAAACCTCAACGACTTTGTCCAGCATCGAGATGGTCGGTTCTTCCCAGTCGATGATCTCATGACCTCGAAATGTGACGACACAGAATTGCGGATGATTCTGGTTCAAAGAGGGACCGCCCCAAGTGGTCGTGAACCCATGTCCTACGTTAAATTTGAAAAACTGAACTTGAAGACGCACCCGGAGTTCGACGAACGCTGGGTGCAGGATCGTATTGCCGAAGATCCGTCCATCCTCGGACTCGGCGACGTGATCCTGAAGGACAAAGAACGCATTCAGCCGCGTGCTGGACGTCTTGACCTGTTGCTTCAAGAGGCGGACGGGAACCGGCGCTATCGCATCCGCCTCGCTCCAGGTGACAATCCCGCAGTCACGGTCACGGTAGCGACCCTTGATTCCACCAAGAGTCGGGTGGGAGAGTCCTTTTCGACGGATTTGTTTCAGAGCGCCCATAAATTCGGATTCATCGTCGATGCGGGTCGTGTACAGTTCGAAAAGCGTCTTGTTTTTCGGATTCCAGGAGTGCCTATCGGACTTGATCGACGTAGTCGTGCCCATGCTTCGTGGACATTCGTTCGTGGAATCGTATCATTAGAACCACGAAGACCAACCAGCCATAGCAGAAACGAAAGGAATTGGCCCGACCGTCGTAGTACTCGATCTCGTGCATCAGCTCCCGTCCCATGCGTGGAGTTCCGTTTCAGCGTCCCTTGTTGTTGTGAAGGATTACGTCATCACGCAAGGCCTTCAGTGCTGACTTACCCTCCGGTACTGACCAGTCTGGGAAGTACGACATTCGCTCGACGATGAAATCGGAAACTGACTTCAATGGTGAAAAAGCATTCTGACCTGAGACACTTCGCGTCTCGTGAGCGCATCAACGGTCCTGGAGAGCTGTGCAATGAACGTTTCAAATCTGGGGATGCGGCTTAAGCAGTCGATTCGTCGGGGACGAGTCCTGACTGCACCGGCCCAGCTTGCGGGTTATGACGCAGATGGGCTGGGCTACAAGACGTTTCGCCCGGACGCAGTGGTGATTCCGGCAGATGCAGACGAACTCGTCAATCTGCTGCGGGATTCGCGGAGCCTCAATGTCCCGGTAACAATTCGCGGTGCGGGAACGTCGCTTTCGGGCGGCCCTGTTGCGGCGCAGGGCGGTGTTGTAGTGCATACCTCGTCGCTGCGCAAAGTTCGCGAGATCTGTGCCGAAGGCTATTGGTGCGAAGTCGAATGCAGTGTGACACTCAACCAGCTCGATGCGGCACTGCTGCCGCACGGGCTGTTCTATCCGCCCGATCCGTCCAGCGGACCTGTTTGCACGCTGGGCGGCAACGTCGCGATGAACGCCGGAGGCGCTCACTGCTTTCGGTACGGAGTGACCAGCAATTATGTGCTCGGAATCGAGGTTGTATTGCTGGACGGCAGCGTGCATCGCTTCGGTGGACCAGCTGGTGGGCGAGGTGCGTGGCGAGAGGACTGGAAACGTTTGATGGTTGGCTCCGAAGGGACGCTCGGGGCGTTCACGCGCTTCTGGCTGCGACTGTTGCCTCGCCCTGAGAAAGCCTGGACTTACCGTGCCACATTTGCTGATCTGCAATCCGCCGAGAGGGCAATTCATGCTCTGGCCGCGCACGCCTCTTTTCCTGTCGCCATCGAACTCATGGATCCGCGCTGCGTGGCCATGGTCGAGAATAGTCCGATGGCAGTCGGACTGCCGAAGGATACCTTTCTGCTGGTCACAGAGATCGATGGTCCGTCGGTGCTGCTCGATGCCCGTGTGAAGGCCGTCGCAGAACTGCTCAATGCTGCCGGCGCGTCGGGCGTTGAATACAGTGACGATGAAACGCAGCGGAATCGACTCTGGAAAGCCCGCAAAGTTGCCGGTGGTCTGATGGGCCAACTCAGCCCAGACTTCCTGGTCCAGGACGCCGTGATTCCCAAGCGGGCACTCGCCGAGGTACTGCAACTGGTTTATGACGAAGCCGACGCGGCCGGACTGCGAGCTGTCAATGTCTTCCATGCGGGTGACGGAAATCTGCATCCAAATTTTCTGTTTGATTCACAGAAACCAGGAGAGCTTGAAAAAGTTGAAGCGATCAGCAAACGATTGATGCAGCGCGTGATTGCGGTCGGGGGCACACTGTCAGGCGAACATGGAATCGGCAATGACAAGACGGCCTATATGCCGTTGTTCTTTGGTGAAGAGACGTTGCGATTGCAACTGGCGGTGCCGGGTGTCTTCAATCCGCAGCATCAGTTGAATCCGCTCAAGGTGTTTGCGTCGCGGCGGTTTGACAGTGGGACAGGCTTTCAGCCTGTCAATGGTACTGGTGCACGAAGCACCGCATTGTCTGGCGAGAGAATGGCAGATAAAAAGCTGGAAGTGTCTGAATCCCGCGTCGGAGACACGGGCAACAAAAAATCTGGCACGACGGTGGCAGATGACAAGCTGAGCGTTCCTCGCACGTTCGAGCCATTCATTGATGCGATTGACGGCGTGATGTGCTGTCCTGCGACGATGACAACCGCTGAACTCCGTGACCAGGCGGCCGTCCACGGGCTTCGGTTTCCGTTGATTCTGGATGAACACAAACCGCTTC
>CAZFDW010000336.1:0-7439 GCA_964517865.1 uncultured Chitinophaga sp. | reverse complement strand
GTGTGGGGGGAGGGGGGGGGGGGGGACTCGACTCGGAGAGTCAAGCTACGCTGGCACATTCAATTCCGTCAACAGGTGGGCAACAAGATCGGCGGTGACGATGGATGCCTGCGAGCCGTTTCTGAGGTTCTTTACCTGCCAGACACCGGCGGCGAATTCGTCGCCGCCTGCGATGAGAGCCAGCTTAAATCCTTTCTTGTCGGCGTACTTCATCTGCTTACCGATATTTTTCGCTTCCGGATAGACCTCAGTCGCGATGCCGGCTTTGCGGAGCGTGCGCCCGAGTTGCAGATAATCGATGACTCGGTCGGCGTCGAACATTGTCACGAGTACCGGCGCGGGTGTGGTGTTTTTTTGTGTCTGGCCAAGTTCTTCCATGGCGGCCAGCATACGATCCAGTCCAAGACTGGCACCGACGCCTGGAAGATGTTGGGCCGTGAACAGGTCAGCCAGATTGTCATAGCGGCCGCCGGAGCAGACGCTGCCAATGTCCGGAAGATCACCGAGCAGCGTTTCGTAAATTGTCCCGGTGTAATAATCCAATCCTCGCGCGATGGAAACGTCGAGCGAAACTCGCTCGGCTGGCCACCCACAGCCATTCACCGCCACAAACAGTTCGCGCAAATCCTTGAGGCCAAGTTCACCGATTTGACTTCCAGCCAACATGCCTTCCAGCGACGACAGGATTTCATCCGGGGACCCCTTGAGCTGAGCCATATTGAGCACCTGATTCGCACCGTCGACCGGGATGCCAACTTTTTCAACCATCTCCGCCACAACGGCATCTCGCCCGATTTTATCGAGCTTATCCAGTGATCGAAGAATGCCGACAGTGTGTTCCAGCAGGCCACATTTTTCCAGGAGGCCATTCAGTACTTTGCGGTTATTGACGCGGATCGTGAATCGCTCGATCCCGATGCGTTCGAAAAGATCGTTGATCACAAACAGCGTTTCAATATCAGCGGTGTTGCTCAACGTGCCGATCGTGTCGAAATCGCACTGCATGAATTCTCGGAATCTGCCACGGGCAGGCCGTTCTCCACGCCAGACGGGCGCGATGTGATAGCGTCGAAACGGGAGTCCCAGTTCCTGAACGTACTGCGCGGAAAAGCGTGCGAGTGGCACAGTGAGGTCGAACCGCAGTGCAACATCCCGGTCACCCTGATCGGTGAATCGAAAGACTTGTTTGTCCGATTCCTCGCCGCCTTTACCGAGCAACACTTCCGCATATTCCAGGGCGGGGGTATCGATCGGTGCGAATCCGTAGCTCCGATAAACGGATCTCGCGATATCGATCAGATGTTCCCGCGCCATCATCTGGTCAGGAAGAAAGTCGCGAAAGCCCCGAAGGGTCTGTGGTTTAATGCGTTGTTTTTTTTCGGACACGGAAATGACACCACCGGGGAGGGTTAAGCCATTGATTTAGGAAAAGTCATCGTAATATGCGTGCGGCAGCATCTTAAAACAATCATAGTGGTAGGACCAGACCCCGCAAGCGGTCTGTTGATTTAGTATGCACAGCCAGCAAATTTGTTTAACCCTGAGCCGCAGGCGACGGTTTCCGGTGACGCCGTCGCCTGCGGCTCAGGGTTAAACGATTCAATCAACAGACCGCAAGAAAGGCGGCATACTTTTCCGTTGCTCCGCTGTCCAGGACAGTCCACATGGTAATACAACAACACCGTGTCTCCGAAATACAACGAATCCACTGCGCCAGGATGGTGAACCAACTGGATTCCGGCAGTTTCTGCTGAAGAGATGCCCCGCCTTATGCCGGTCCGCAACACGACGAGCCGCAAGATGACGTCGGATTATGCCGATAAATCTCTTAGCAGCGGCTTTGCCGATGCGGGCGTGGAGCCGTGCGAGTTTCTCCGGAGCAATTGAACGTGATGGATGATTCTGAAAGAATTGCTGACCTTGAACAACGTCTTGCACTGCTTGAGCATGAGCTCATGCGCGCGCAGCGGTTGAGTTCTGTGGGAGCGTTGGCGTCGTCGATTACTCATGAATTCAACAACATCCTGACGACGGTGATCAATTACGCCAAAATGGGACTGCGGCATCCCGACGAGAAGACCCGCACAAAGTCGTTCGACCGAATCCTGTCGGCGGGCCAGCGGGCCGCGCAGATTACGACCGGAATGCTGGCCTATGCTCGCAATACGTCTGACCGCGTTGAGCCGGCAGACTTGAAGCGACTGCTGGACGACGTTCTGGTGCTGGTGCAGAAAGATCTGCAGATGCATCGAATTTCAGTCGATCTGATGGCTCCGTCGCCAGTCTGGGCGTTGGTAAACGCCAGCCAGATTCAACAGATTCTGATGAACCTGATCGTGAATGCACGCCAGGCGATGAAAGACGCCGGACGCCTGCGACTGATTGTGCGCGACAACACGTCCGAAGGGTGGGCAGAGATTGTTGTGAGTGACACAGGTTGTGGGATCCCTCACGACAAATTGCCACACATCTTTGACTCGTTCTACACAACCAAGACACCCGATGCGCGGGGTCAGGGGGGCACCGGACTTGGATTATCGCTTTGCCTTCGCATCGTAGAGGCTCATCAGGGCAGAATCCGCGTTGAAAGTGAAATCGGCAAGGGCACCACGTTCACGCTGAAACTGCCGAGATCAGAATCGCCTGCTGGATTTATCGATACGTCTGCGGCGTGAATTCGAATTGTGCATGTCGGACATGAATGTCCAACCTACATGGATACTGCTGGAACTCAGCACGCCAATCCGTTAGCCTTCTTCGCAGTTTTCGACACAACTCCCTGATGAAACTGCGGGATTGAGACACAGCGGATGAACTGGCGGCTGATTTTTTCGGGGCTGAAATCGCCCGGATGGACAATTTACGCCGTGCTTGGGGTGCTTGTCGCCATCGGACTCAGCGTCTGGTTGCTGCAACTGGAACGCCGACTGGTTTCCCGTACCGTAGGCTGGACGCTGCTCTCGCTTCGGATTCTCGTTCTCATCTCGCTCTTTATTACGCTGCTCCAACCTGTCCTCACGAAACGGTTTGACGTTCTGGAGCGTGGCAAAGTGATTGTCGCAATTGACGGTTCACTCAGTATGGAGACACAGGATCGTCATGCGTCGCTGGGCGAAAAACTTCGCTGGGTTCAGGCGCTGGGGATGCTGGGAAATGCGGAAACCCGGTCGCTGATTGACGAATGGGTCGTCACCGCTGACTCGGGACAGGATCCAAACTGGCTCGGTGGCGACGCGCGGCCCGCGACACCGGCCGAACAGTCGCTGGCCGACGCCAGAGCCCATCAGGTGATGGATTCATTGAACGAACTTGCCGAAATGCCGCGAGTCGAATTTGTGCGTCGCCTGTTGCAGTCGCAGCCCGATGAACTGCTGAAACAGCTTGACGAAGTGATGCCGATCGATATTCGTTTGTTTGCTTCCGAGCAACAGGCGACAGTCCCGATGCGTCTTGCCGCTGCACTGCAATCTGATCGGGCCGACTTGATTCCCGGCGGCACCGATGCCCTGCAGTTGCTGACGTCAATCACATCTGAGGAGGGTGCCGGGCTGATTCGCGGTGTCATCCTGATCTCAGACGGACGCCAGACAGCGGCTGGCGACGTCGCCGGAACAGCGCAGCGGCTGGCAAGACTGCAGGTGCCGGTGTACGCAGTTCCGATTGGTTCACGGCTTCCGCCACGCGACCTTTCGATTGTTGCCGTGGAGTCCCCGGAAGCCGTGTTTCTGAACGACAAAGCTCAGATCCGTGTGTCGGTCGGTACATCGGGCTTCGAAGGCGAACCTCTCACTGTGCGTCTGAAACAGGGCGAAGTCCTGGTGTCGGAACAAACGGTCAGTCCGGCGACGGACCATGCCAGCGTGACGTTCGATGTTCCGTCCGATAAGGCCGGTCGGTTCGACTATCGCGTGGAAACCGGAACACAGCCGGGGGAACTGCGTGATGACAATAATGGTCGCGATCTCAGCCTGCAGGTCGTCGATAACAAAGCCCGGGTCATGCTTGTCGAAGGTGATGCCCGCTGGGAATTCCGTTACCTGAAGAATCTGCTCGACCGCGACAAACAGGTCGAACCGCTCACAGTGCTTCTGCATCAGCCGTTTCTGGATCTGCTCAATCAGTCCTATATTCCAGACAAGCTTCCGGAATTCGAAGTCTTCCGCGAACAGCTGGCCAAAACGGATCTGCTGATCGTCGGCGACATCGATCCGCTGGAGGTGCAACCTGGCGTCTGGGAAATGATCGATCAGGCTGTCACACGCGATGGGCTGACGCTGCTGGTGATTCCCGGTCGAAGTCACATGCCGCATGGATTTACATCACCTGTTCTGAAATCACTGCTGCCAGTCACGGAGACTCGTCAACGATTGGCAGAGAAATTTCTCGTGACATCGCCGGACGCCGAACAAACATCGTTTCGTCTGTCACTCGGAGTCGATGCATCTTCATTGCCCATGTTTCAACTGAATGCTGATCCGGCCGACCGCAACAACGCTTTCGCGAGCCTGCCCGGTCATCCGTGGATCTACGGCGGCACCGCCAAACCCGGTGCCACGGTCTGGGCCACTTCCACAGTTCCCGGTATTGACATCGCCGCTGAACCCACCATCCTGCATCACGATTATGGCTTCGGGCAGGTTGTCTGGATGGGGCTTGACAGTACGTGGCGCTGGCGACGACGCGCCGGTGATGAGTGGCATTATCGCTTCTGGGGGCAACTGATCCGCTGGGCCGCACGCAACAAAGCCGCAGCTGGCAATGACAACGTCCGAATGTCGCTGTCCGACGTCGTGATCGATGAATCAGAAACGGTCGAAGCGATGGTGCGATGGAATCCAAAACTGCTGCCACAGCTGGAAGACGCGGCAGTGGAAATTGTGGCGACGTTGGTTGAACCACCCCCAGATATGCGTGCTGCCCGCGACCTCGAGATTTCAAAGCAGTCGCCGCATGATGCTGTCGTGGTGCCGGTCGAATTCGTTACGATGTTGACGCCATCCACAGAAGCCGCAGAACGGTATGTCGGTCGCCTGCCACGCCTGTCCGCCGGTGCATGGAAGGTCCAACTGCGAGTAACCGGTGGAAATCTGAACCAGGACGAGATGATTCAAAGCGAAATCGTGGTTCGCAAACAGATGTCGCAGGAACTTGCCAACGTCAGTTGCAACCGTGCACTGCTGACCCAACTTGCAGACCTGACCAACGGAGCTGTCGTCGAGCCCTTCGAAGCCGCACGATTGGTATCCCTGATTCAGCCACAGGACCGCCCGGAGGAGAAAATCCAGGAACGCACAATCTGGGATCATTGGGTGGTCCTGCTGATCTTTTTCACACTCCTGACATCGGAATGGGTGTTGAGAAAGCTGAATGGATTACCCTAGGAGTCTGTGAAAGAAATCTGGTGAAAATTACACAATCCAAAACAGCAGACGTGGTGATCATTGGCCACGACGACGGTCACACTTTTCGTGACGTGCTGCAGATGTTGCATCGACACAATCAGTTGCGCGTAGTTTCGGAGTTCCGGACTCTGTTGGGAGCACTGGAGGCTGGACTTGGCCGGGCGATGTCGGCGGATTTCGTGATTGTCCTGCAGTCGTACTCGGATGAATTCTCGCAGCAGGAGATCAACGAGTTGATTGGACGGTGCTTGTTCGGGCGTATCCTGTGTTGCTACGGTCCGTGGTGTACTTCTGACGGTCGCAGTCATGAACTCTGGCCAGTGGCATTTCGAATCCCCGCCACATCGGCAACGTCCACCGTCGAACTGGAACTCCTGGGTTTTCAGACCAGCACCCAGGCTTTATTTCCGATGTCGGCCGGCGAAGAAGTCTTCGCCCACCGTAGCCAGTTTCCGAACACCATTGAACCCAGTGTCCACAGCAAGGCAATTGTGATCTCAGATGATTCTGAGCTGCGTGCAACCGTGGCTGGAATTCTCACGGCGATGAATTGTGATTGCACAAAACTGCCGTTGGCTGTTTCCACGATTCGGAGTCATCTCGCATCACAGAATGAAAGTCCCCTGCTTGCGATCATTGATCTTGATGCAGCAAATGGCATTGTTCCGGAATGTCTCGATGTTCTGCACGCTGCACCCGGAATGACCACACTCATCGGAATGTCGGTTTTTTTTACTTCACTCAAGTATTCCGGGACGCAGGTCGAACACAGGTCGTTACAGATCCTGGAAAAGACTGAACTCCTTCTGCAACTGCGACAACTCATAAATTGCACCTGAACTGATCCAGACGCATTGTCTGACTCTGCACTTTCCCAAGCACCCATGTCAAACAAGGAATAGCCGCTGCGTATGACTCTTCCGCAAGCTGTCTGGACATCCTTTTGCACGTCAATGCCGCAGATTGAGGCCGCCGCTCGGCGCCTCCGATCACTGATCGTTGAGACTCCGACAATTCCATTTGCATCGTTGAGTCACGAACTGGACTGTTCGATTGCGATCAAGTGCGAAAATTTTCAACATGGGTTCGCGTTCAAGGCTCGTGGTGCCTGCAACGCCGTGTTCAGCCTGACCGACGAAGAGGCCACGCGGGGCGTGGTGACACATTCGTCGGGCAATCACGCCGCAGCATTGGCACGAGCGGCAAAGCTGCGCGGAATCAGAGCTCATATCGTGATGCCGGAGAATTCGGCAAGAGTGAAACTGGCGGCGGTTCGCAGTCTCGGGGTTGAACCGGTGATGTGTGAATCGACGCCGGCAGCCCGCGAAGCAATGGCGAACGAGATGATGCGAACGACCGGAGCCACCATGATTCACCCGTTCAATGACGCGCGGGTGATTGCCGGACAAGGGACGGTCGGACTGGAAATCCTGCGACAATATCCGGATGTCGAAACGATCGTCGTCCCGGTCGGCGGCGGCGGATTACTTGCCGGTACGTTGATCGCCGTGAAATCGCTCAAACCGTCCGTGCGCGTGATCGCTGCCGAACCGGAATGGGCAAATGATGCGTTTCGCAGTCTGCAGTCCGGACAGATTGAACCCGTGTTGCGCACGGACTCGATCGCCGACGGCCTGCGCACACCACTCGGGACCCTGACGTTTCCGATCATCCATCAACTGGTTGATGAAA
This sequence comes from uncultured Chitinophaga sp., assembly GCA_964517865.1. GTDB lineage: Bacteria > Planctomycetota > Planctomycetia > Planctomycetales > Planctomycetaceae > SXXK01. The sequence goes on along the minus strand of CAZFDW010000336.1, from coordinate 345 downwards.
TCCTGTGTGCTTCCGAAGCTGCAATCAAAGATGCCATGCAACAACTTGGAACGCATGCAAAAATGATTGTTGAGCCATCCGGTGCGGTTCCACTGGCGGTCGTAAATCAGCACCGTGAACGATTTGCAGCTCAACGAATTGTGTGCGTGGTCTCGGGCGGCAATCGAGATGATCAGGCGATGTATACTCCGCGCAGTCAGAATTGAGGTTTTGTGAGCGGCAAGGCGCTAGCGGTCTGTTGATTTAGTCTTGTTTTCGAACCGAAACTCATACTAACCCGAAGCGCCAGCGAGGATTTCGGCCTTTTTCGCCTCGCTGGCGCTTCGGGTTGGTATTAAATCAACA
>CAZFDW010000335.1:0-7458 GCA_964517865.1 uncultured Chitinophaga sp. | reverse complement strand
TCTGCAGTCTGAAAATCTCAGTCGCGGAGCGACTGAGCTACGTAGGCGAGTCGCTCAACCCCAAGTCTTTGCTTTGACAAAGCACTAGCCCGGTTATTCCGGGACAACTGACGGCACAACGAATCGTCTCGACATCTATGTTGCCATCCTTTGACAATCTGACCGAAGCGCAGCTCATCGCCAATATGAGTCTGTTTCAGGCTGCGGGGTTTTCCGAGCCGGAAGCAGCCGTGCGCGCCATGATGCGAATCACATCGCGGTGGCGTGATACAGTTGCGCTGGGTTCCGAAGCGAGGCCAGAGGCCTCGGAAGAGCCGCCATGGTATTGGAGTCTGCAGCGCGTCTGCCATGAAGCTCCGCTCAAAGATTTCGTGATCAACGTTGTCGATCAATATGTGCGCAACGCTCACGAACAGTTCGACGTATTTGCATTGTTGAATGCCACGCCGCGTGCCTTGGGGATTCTGGCAAGACTCGCTTGTGTAAGTCCATTTCTGACTCAGACACTTCTCGCCGATCCGCCGTACCTGACGACGCTCGCGTTGCACGGGCGAACGTCGGAAATGAAGTCCCGCGAACAGTTTGTGCAGGAAGCCACGAGCGCACTCGCGACCGGCGGAAAACGACCGCAGATGCTGTCCGATCTCCGCCGATTTCAGCGACGCGAACTACTGCGAATCGGGATGTGCGATGCTTTCGGTCTGCTTGATCTTCGATTTGTCACTCTTCAATTATCATTGCTCGCGGATGCAATGGTTCAGTGCTGTCTAAATCTCGCGTTGAGTGAGGCGAAAGCTGCCGACCTGTCGCTGGCCGTGATCAGTCTCGGCAAGCATGGCGGCGAAGAACTCAACTACAGCTCCGACATTGATCTGGTCCTGATCTGCGAACGGGATTCGGCAGTCGTCCAGCGCGTCGCGCGGCTGACGATTGACGGACTGGCCGAAGACATCCCGCCAGGTTTTTTGTATCGCGTCGATTTGCGACTGCGTCCATGGGGTGAGGCGGGGCCGTTGGTGAATACGATCAGTGGATACGCCGATTATCTGATGCAGGATGCGGCCACCTGGGAAAAGCAGGCAATGCTTAAAGCCCGTGTGGTGGCCGGCGACATGGACGTCGGAAACCGATTCCTCAGTCGCATGCGTCCATTGTTGTTCACAGATTCAGCGATGGTTATTCGCCGCAGTATTCAACAGATGAAAGAACGTATTGAGTTTCGCCTTCGTCAACGGGGAAAACTGAATTCCGAGGTCAAGCTGGGAGTTGGTTCGATTCGCGACGTGGAATTCCTCGTCCAGAGCCTGCAACTGATTCACGGCGAATGTGAGCCGCGGATTCTGAGTTCCAATACGCTGGATTCGCTTGTGCGGCTGGCCGAGTTTGGTTTGATCAGTGCGGCTTGGTATCGACACCTGCGCGCCGGTTATGTGTTCCTGAGGACGATCGAACATTCGCTCCAGCTGCTCCACAATCAGCAGACGCATGAACTGCCGGTCGATGAGCGTCAATTGGAGTGGCTGGCCCATCGCATGGACTATCCGGATGCCGCGACACTGATGCGCCGCTTCGACGAACATCGACTCGCCGTCCGATCCATTTTCGCTGAGTCGTTGCAGGTCGAGTCATTGGCCATGAACACGGTCGCGGTTCCGGAATTGACCATCGATCAAGCCCCACCTGCAATGTTGGATACGGTTCTGTCACTCAACGCTCTGCAGAAACGGCGTCAGCGGCTGGCGGAGATTTTTGCTGCGGTCGATGCAGGTTCAGATGCGATTGTGTCGCTGCAGCAGAATTCTGCAACGATCGACCAATGGGACATGGTCGTTTGCGGGAAAGATTTCTCCGGATGGTTGTCGGTGATCTGCGGTCTGCTTTCGATTTATCGCCTTGATATTCGTCGAGGCGATGCACTCACGGGTGAAGGCATCAATGGTCATGGAGATCGTTGCGTCGCCGGTCGATTTCTGGCTTGCTTCGAAGTGCGACTGGAGGACCCGGCTGCCGAATCATCAGAGTCATCGTCCCTGGCAGAAAAGCTGGCAACGTCGCTGCAGGAAGAAATCGGGCGACTCAGTCAACAATCTCGTGGCAGCAGCATTGAGGACGTTCGCGCTGAGCTCCTGTCGCGATTTTGCGATGCTGTTCCGCAACAGTCGGTGTCTGAGCCAACGTCGGTTGACGTCGATGTGGAACTGCTTCGATTGCCGAATTCCGTGCTGACGCAGATGAATATCACAGGTGCGGATTCGTGGGGATTCATGTACGAGTTGGCCAGCGCTCTGTCGCTCAGCCGTTTTCGGGTACTGCGCGCGATCATTGATGCCGAGGGCAGTCAGGTTCGTGATGTGTTGTATGTTCGCGAACGCAATGGTCGCCCGATCGACAGTGCTGAACGGCTGCAGGAACTGCAACTGGCCGCGACACTGATCAAGCAGTTTACGCACTGGTTGCCGACCACGAATGATCCTCATCATGCACTCGCTCGATTCCGCGATCTGGTTTCCCGCCTGCAGCCTGCTGTCGCGTGGTTTGATAACATGAAGTCTCTGCGTCGCCCGAACGTACTGCATGCCGTCGCGCGAGTGCTCGGGATCAGCCAGTATCTGTGGGAAGCATTTCTGCAGTCGAGGCATCAACAGTTGTTTCCGCTGCTGACCAATCCGGAAGAACTGGCCATTCGTGAATGCCGGGAGTCGCTGACACTCGAATTGGACCAGGTGTGCGACAATGCATCGGTTCCGATTGCTGGATGGGTGGCGTTGAACGAGTTTAAGGACAGGCATCTGTTCCGAATCGATCTGCGGCATGTGCTGGGACACTGCCGTCCGTTCGGCGCCTTTTCCGAAGAATTGACTGAACTGGCTGAGCTGGTCGTCTGCAAAGCGCTGGATGTTGCATGGCGACAACTGGTGTCGCAGTTTGGTCAGCCATTATGCGAGGACGGAATCAATGAATGTGGCTGGGTTGTCGCAGGCCTCGGAAAATTTGGTGGCATTGAAATGGGCTTTGCGTCCGACATCGAGTTAATGCTCATTTTTGCAGAGGCCGGTCGCACACACGGAGTCAATTCAGTTTCCAATGCGATGTTTTTCGATCATCTTGTCAACGCTGTAGCCTCCGGGATCGCCGCGCCGCAGGACGGGATCTTTCATATCGACCTGCGTATGCGGCCGTTCGGGCAGGCAGGTTCCGGGGCCGTATCACTGCAGGACTTCGAAAAATACTACGCGGCTGATGGACCAGCATGGCCATACGAACGACAGGCTCTGATCAAGTTTCGTTGTATGGCAGGAAACGCAGAATTCGGAGCTGTCGTCACGGTGGCCTGTCATCGCGCGATTTATGGAGCCGGACAGTTTGATTTCTCCGCAATGAGTGCGATGCGAGAACGGCAGATTCGCCAGCTAGTGCATGGAGGAGCGATCAACGTCAAGCTGAGCGACGGTGGTATCGTGGATTGTGAATATGCGGTGCAGGCTCTGCAGATGACATTCGGTCACGAGTTTCTGACGCTTCGTCATCCGAACACGCTGCGCGCGTTGAGCGAAGCGACACGCCTGAGTCTGGTTGATCCAACCCATCGTGCATCGATCGAACGCGCCTACATTTTCCTGCGCGAGCTGATTGATTGCCTGCGAATGGTACGCGGCAATGCAAAAGACCTGACGCTGCCGACGCTCGGCACACGCGACTGGCAGATGCTCGCACGCCGGATGAAATCTATTCACGATTCCGATGTGCCGCTGGAGGAACTGGAGACACAAATGGCAAACGTCCGCGAGTTCTCCGCGCACGTCGAACTGCACTGCCGAAAGATGTAGCACGAGACAATTGGCGAGCGGCATGCGTCAGCTTGCCGGTACAAAAACACGGTACGATGAGGGCTTACGCCGCTCCGCTCGTCGGACTCATCTCTTTCGATCACTTTCATTTCCTTCGGCCATTGCCTGTTCCTTGAAGAACTTTACGATCAACGGCGGCGCTTCAGCCGGAAACTTGTGGCCTTGATTGGTGATGAGTGTAATGACAGGGTTTCCTGTTTTCGATGGAAACAGCATGGCTTTGCCGTCCTTACCATTCGTCGTCTGAATCATACTCCGCTGGCGCTTCGCCATGGGATTCGACAAGGACGGGAAGCGAAACCTTCGGGTCGGCAGGCATGATTTTTTCTAATTTCACCTTGAATCGCCAGTTGGCACCAAAGTCGTACTGAAACGGCATCGACTCGCCCTCCTGCAACGGCAAATAGCCGACTGCGATTTCGTCGGTGTGCAGCTCAGCATCGCCAACGCGGGGGTGTTCCACGGTTAGCTTTTGGCCATCGCGTTCGACGAACTGAAATGCGTAAAGGTGATCGCCGTCGAAATCGAACGCGCCAATGATGCACTCAGCCAATTCGTCCAAAGACGACTCGGCTGAGATTGCGATTCGTCTCCATGGTGTGCCGAGGGACACTTTGAAGTAGTAGATCCCATCCCGAAATTCCGGCTCAGCGAACTTGAGGTTGTTGATCCACTGCGGGAAGCTGGATTGAAACGCTGGTTGCCAGGCACCGAAGTCGGATTCACACTGTTCGTCAGCGAAACGCGAGCGTTGAATCTCGCTGAAGACGACCCCCAGCAATTCGTCTCCAAAGGGCGTGTGGCAAATGTTTGTAACGCACCAATTCTGCCCTTTCGCAGGTTGATCCCGTTCCACGGTCATCAAACCGAAAAGTTCGAGCAACGCCAGCGTCGTGGACTGCTGCACGCTGTGCAGGAATTCTCCCCGAACCTGCTCCTTTTTCGAGAAGCTGCGGCCTTCCGGCGGGATCGACTCCAATACCCAGCGGACCTCCATCGCGAGGTAACCGAAATTACCTGAGCTGTGGAGTCCGATTGCTTCCCACGAACTGTGCCGCAACCAGGCTTCCAGCAGATTGAAATACCGCTCCGTCGGGTTGAGCTGGAGCCACTGCTGGCACATGAAGGGATCAAGCGTCAGTCGCCCAGTGGTTTTGCCCTGACCTTCCGGAATGCCGATCTGAGTCGCGCGCAACAATAAGTACAAACCGTTGATGTGAGGAAAGGACCGTTGCTGCGGGCGTTCCAGATTCGGCCGGAGTGGATAAGTCATCCTTTCATCCAGCTCACGCAGCCGATCCATCGGCAACATGTGGTATTTACCGGTCGATCGTACGCCACCAGCAACGAAATCCAACAGCGACTCGAAGTCCGCCAGAATTGTTCCGGGGCCACTCTTGTCGATGTGCTGGGTTGCGAGATTGCTGCTGCTGCTGCTGCGAAGTACAATTCGCATTGGTTTTGGTTTTGGCATCTCAGGGATCCGCGACGCGGTTGAATTCACCGCGCCCCTCCTTTATTTTTCGTATTTAGGGATATTGGGTTCGGCGACTGTGGCGACGAGCTTTCGGATGATCTCGTCGATATCAAAGCCTTCGGCCTGAGCCTGGAAATTTGTCGATACGCGATGTCGCAGCACCGGGATGGCCACCTTGCGGACATCAGCGATTGTCACATTCGGTCGGCCATCCATCGCAGCCGCTGCTTTGGCTCCGGCAATCAGATTCTGGCCGGCACGCGGGCCCGCCCCCCAATCGACGAGTCGTTTGATGAAATCCGGTGCGCCAGCATCCTTTGGTCGTGTTGCGCGGACGAGCCTGGCCACATAGCTGATAATGAATGGACTGGCTACGATCTGGCTGATCTGGCGTTGCAGGTACAGAATGGATTTCGCCGACAGCACCTTGCGAACCTCAGCACGTTCGCCGGATGTCGTGGCTTCAAGGATTTTCTCTTCTTCTTCCAGCGAAGGATAATCAACGTTCACATTGAACATGAACCGGTCCTGCTGCGCTTCCGGCAGAGGATACGTGCCTTCCTGCTCAATAGGGTTCTGAGTTGCAATCACAAAGAAAGGTTCCGGCAACTTATACGTCGTCTGTCCCACTGTAACTTCGCGTTCCTGCATCGCCTGTAACAGTGCCGACTGAGTCTTCGGCGGCGTGCGATTGATTTCGTCCGCCAGCAGGATGTTGGTGAAGACGGGCCCCTCTACAAAGCGAAACTCGCGACGTCCTGTGTCACTTTCTTCAAGGACATTGGTGCCGGTGATGTCGGACGGCATGAGGTCTGGCGTAAACTGAATGCGGCGAAAGTTGACGTCCAGTAGTTTTGCGATGGTGCTGACCACCAGTGTCTTTGCAAGTCCTGGGACACCAACCAGCAGGCAATGGCCACCTGTAAAGATTGCCGCCAGAATCTGATCAATGACGTCGTCCTGACCGACGATCACCTTGTGCAGTTCTTCAACCATGACCTGATGGTGCTTCTGAAACTTTTCAAGGAACTCATCAAAGTCGCGTTTCTCAGCCAAGGGTAGATTCCTGTTGTATATGACAGCTCTGGGTGTTAAGCATAATCAATCCCCCCTGAACCCTGCCAGCAGATCGGTCAACACCTCTTCGTCCGTCGGATAGTGCGACGGCTGAAGGGCGCGAAGCGGGAACGGAACATTGTCCATGCGATACGCCGTTCCTGCTGCGTGCAATCCATAAACAGCGGTCGTGAAACGCACCGTTGGAGTGAACTCAAGCGGAGCGTTGGGGTAATCGATCACGATCGTCGGAATGGACTGCAGATGATCTCGGGCTGCGCGTGAAAAGTACGGGATCGTTTCCGCTCCGACAATCACACACAGATCCGATTCGCACCGTTCGAGCAACTCATTTGCGGAGAACTCACCGGGATTGTAACGCGGATAGCCGCGAGCGATATCGACCGCAAACGGATATCCCGTCTGCCACAGCAAAACATTATCTGCCCCCGACACATCGCCCTGCATTCGCATTCGGCGGGCAGTGAAACGTGTCACGGCGTTGAGTTCCGCGACGAGCTGCAGCAGTGCCGCGACATGAATATGCCCTGAATTCATGGGCTGGCTACCCTCCCACATCCGCGACCCTGCGAGGCCAAGGCCAAAGAATACGACACCGTAGCGACAATTCTTCATCAATTCCATCAGTTGCAACACAGGCTCTGACACGCCACTCAAGTGCGTGCCGCGCAGCAGCGCACGCAGCTGGGCGATGATTTCAAAGTCACCGTCGAGCGGTACGCGAATGACCAGATCTGCTTCGCCGCCGCCCGGAGACAATTTCCAGTCGGCGACTTTGTCCGCTTCGCCAATCATCACAACCTTGCGGCTGTCCCGGCCTTCCGGAGTGAATCTGCCTTTCGCAAACACCGAATAGCGATCAGCGTGACGAGGATGCGACGCAGCCGGATGACATCCCCAGAAAATCACGAGGTCGGCACGATTGCGAACTTCGCCGAGCGTGCATGTCACTTCACCGACTTCCTGCAGGGCCATGATCGATGGACCGTGGCACATCGATGCCGTGGTGTCGATTACGGCTCCGATGCGATCGGCGAGCGCAACTGCCGCGCGCTG
>CAZFDW010000334.1:0-7473 GCA_964517865.1 uncultured Chitinophaga sp. | reverse complement strand
AACTTGCGATTCACTGCCCCTCGCCCCTCGCCCCTCGCCCCCCCCCCCCCCCCCCCCCCCCTCCTGCCTCTGTCATCGCCTGCTTAAGCTCGATGCACACATCTTCGCACCTGCGTTCGAACGCCTCAAACTTCAGCCCTGACCGACTGCGAAGTTGTGCGACTGGCATGTCGTCCAGCCGTTCAAAATCCATTTCGATGACACGGGGAGAAATATCGGTACGAGCATGAGGCTTGATGCCCAGCATTTGCCGCGGATACCACACGTCCAGTCCGCAAGCCAGATATTCAAAGAGTTTGTTTGTTTCGTTGTAAACGTAGTTCGTGGTATTCGCTTTATACAGGATAAGTCCGACATGAAATTTCGGCAAAACATCCGGCAGCGTTTCATAGGGTATTCCCTTGCTGTGAAACCTGAGGTTCGGGGCTGCTGAGCGGTTCAGGAACGCCTGAGCAGCCCCGTCGCAATTTGTAGAGTACACGTCGAGACTGAATTGTCCATCCGGTTGCCGTTGAAGCCATTCGACCAGTTCAGCGATGAACGTATCGTGTAACGACACCGCGCCCACGTACAGCAGTTTGAGCGTATCCTGCGGGTTCGAAATCCATGTCAGTTCAGTCATCTTCCGCCACGAAGCGGGCGGCAAATTGGGAAGCACATGCAGTTTCGACCGATCCACCTGCGGATGATCGTCACAGAACATACGAACGCGGTCTGCATTTGTCTGTGAGATCCATTCTGCCCGTGCGTAGAGATAATGCTTTTCAAACCAATGATAGAAAGCGACCAAACGCATTCCCGGTACGCGAAAATGATCTGGCTCACAGTACTCGTGACTATGAATGAACAACTTGTGCTGGCCGTTGACAAGCCGGAACAGCACTGCGGGAAAACTGGAATGCGGTTCAATGTACATGACAATGTTCGGGCGGAAGCAGATCAGTTTCCACAGCGCCAGTATTGGAAACTTCAGGAATGCCAGCAGCCTTCGAAATCGACTCAATCGGCGACTTGGAAATTGGATACGGCTGAATTCAACCGATGAATTTGCGTACTCAGCCAAACCACGATCATTGTGTGTTGAGCACACGGCAACCTGACAGTCTTCCAGTCCACTGAAATAGTTCAGGAGATTCATGACCGGCGGGTACTGTTCAAGTGCAAACCAGTGGAGTACAACGATCCGCATAGTGTACGGACGCGAAGAGGTTTTCATCGGCGATTGACTGACGTTACCCGGGATGTTGGCGTTCGCTTGCATCTACGCTGAGGTAATTGACCGGGTTCGCGGGGTGTAGGAGCCGCCCATCACGGGCGAATCACCATCCAGCAAGCTGTGCGATTCGTGATGCCCATTCATCGCTGGTTGGAACGGACGGAGCGTCGGTGGTCGATTTTTTCGCCATCATTGCCGCCTGTTTCATTGCTTCAGTCAGTGATGAAGCAAAGTTATCAATAATCTGAACCTGCGGAGTGTTGGTCAGAAATTCTGTAACCCCGGACTCGCGATGCACAATCAATTGCAGACCGCGGGCGAGGCTTTCAAGGCCGGGCAGCCCGTATCCCTGCTTCGCCGGCATGACAAAGATATCGGACTCCGCGTAAGCTTTCTCCAGTTCTTCATCAGACACCAACCCTGCGAATTCGACGAGCGATTCAATCCCGCAGTCTTTCGCCAGATTTTTCAGTTGCTGATCCTGACTGCCCTCGCCAACAATCTGCAGAGACATCTCGCCGCAAGAATCAGCCTGACTGTCTTTCACCAAAGCTGCGAGCGACCGAATGATGGCATCAATGCGCTTGGACTGTTCAAGGCGACACACTGACAGAAATCGGATTTTGCCATTGCTCTGCGGTTTTCTCGCCACAACTTCAGGAATGCGGACACCAGGCGGGACTTTCGCAAACTCAACACCATAGGCCGCGTACAGTTCTTCAACGTTTCTTTGAGTCATGGTGATTGCATGCCCGGCCTTGCGGACGCCACGTCTGGTCAGCCAATGGACGAATTGTCCGCGACCTCTTGTCGCCAGGGAACAATCGATTTTCGGCTTGGGATAGTTTCTTGCGAGCGAAAACGAGTATTTCGTCAGGTCACTCGGCAGCAGGCTGGGTGGATCGGCAATGTGGAGACTGTATCCCGCAGGCAGTGCCATTCCCGCATACATTGCGCCGCGCATTTCCATCGCCAGAATCTGGCTGCTCCTGATCTCGTGCTGCCGGGCAAAACTGTTGAGCGTTGAGACTTCTGAACGCAGGCTGCGATGGCAGGGCAAAGTCTGGATCTTGAGTCTTTCGGCACCGTACAGAGCGAAATCGACAGCATTCTGAAACGCAATAAGCGTCAGATCCTGTCCGCGTCCGTTCAGGAAGCAGGCAAGATCGACGATCAGGCGTTCGATGCCGCCGAACGCAGCGACAAATGGATAAAATACGAAGCAGGGTTCTTGAGGCACTATGTGTCCGTCAGTCTAATCCTGACAATCGCTGGCGGGCTTTACTGTCGAGCATTCTAAGCCAGCCATATCGATATGCCAACGTCTGCAGACGCCGCACACCCTTCCAGCCGACAATTGGCTGCAACAGTTTCAGCATTTGCCCACCCTGCATTCGCAACGTACTGCCACCTAGTTCTGAGATGCGATCTTCGGCAGATTTGACAAGGTCAGGGAAGTCGGGGTAGAAGTGGAAGACCCATGACTGAAAGCGGTCTGCCGCAATCTGGCGGATGCGTTCCGAGTCTTCACGATCGAGTAACGCCCGTGTTCCCAGGTCCGTCGTCAGAAAAGCTGACTCCATCGCCTTGCGCCCATAACTGGAACTCAGCGCACCGGAGACGCCCTTGCGGTAACTGTACACGGCATCCTTCGCATAGCACACGGCGTTTGCCGCAAGCAGCGTGGCAATGCTGAAATGAAAATCGTTATTGAGGCTGAGTCGCGGATCATAGCCACCGACCTTGTCCCAGATCTGCCGAGGAATCAGCCACATCCAGCCACCCATCATGCCTTCATCGCGCGTCAGCGAATCGACAATCCACTGCAGCGGATCGTCGTAACTGACATTCGTATGTTCGGTGCGAACAGATGGACTTCCGAAGTCACTGACGAAATAACCCCAGCGACACGACGCAACCGCATCGTCTCGACCGTTCAAAGCGGCGACTTGACTCTCCACATGCTGCGGATTGATCCAGTCGTCTGCATCCAGTAATTTGATGTACTCACCTTGCGCCCTCGAGACCCCGAAATTGATGGCGGCCGACTGTCCCTGATTCTCCTGAAACACAAACTTCAGTCGATGATCGCAAAATGAGCGAATGACGTCAGCGGAACCATCAGTCGAACCATCGTCAACAGCGATCACTTCCAGAGTTTTGTGAGTTTGATTCAGCGCAGCCTGGATCGCATCGCCGATATACTCAGCGGTGTTGTACACGGGAACAACAATGGAAACGAGCGGTGATGACACGCAGAAAGTGTATTCAACTACTGATGAAAACAAAGTTCGAAAATCAATGAACGCAGCCAAGGCTAGCACGCGAGCAACTCCGGATTCCCGCTGATTTCCAACTATTTTCTGGCTGAATTGACGCTGCGTTTCAGAAATCCACTCACCAATTGGCCAAAGCTCAGACCGGAGTTTCTGAATAGTCTCCATGCTGTTCGTGGATTTCGCCCTTTTGTTGCCATGGCGAGCAACCGTCTGGCGTGAGTATGTGACAACCCTGACCTGGCCTGTTGCTTGAGCGAGTCACTCAAGTGAGCGGTTGATGCCAGCGACTCCAGTTCAAGCTGAAATCGGACATTCAGGACTTCCGGTCGCTTCAATTCCAGCTGCATTTGCTGTCCGGGATGCTGTCGCCACCAGACAAGGGCAGGTGGCAAAGTGATGATCGGCCAGCGTTCAGCAAGCTTCATCCAAAGTTCTGTGTCGCCCACAAACTGTCGTCCGGAGAATCCTCCAACCGCCTCGAAGCGCTCTCGCCGAATGATGGCAGCTGACGGGCCAACTCCAATCGGACTCTTTCCGAAATAGTGCGCATTGAAGAACTCGTGCGGCTGGAAGATCTGTGGGTATGGACTCTCCGGGTCGATCACATTTCTGGACAACGCCAGGGCCGCATCAGGAAACTGCTCCATCGCATCAACCATCGCGGCAAGGGAATGACGATAGATCAAGTCATCGGCATCGAGATACTTCAGGTATTTCCCCATTGCCAACGATGCCGCACGATTGCGATTCGCGTAGTCTCCCAGATTCTTCTCGTTCCTGCAGACTTTGATTCTCGCATCATTCGCAGCTATTTCCCGGGCGATGCTGAGCGATGCGTCAGTTGAACAGTCATCGACCACAACAACCTCAAAATCCGCGAATGACGACGCCAATATACTTTCCAGCGTCTGCGGCAAGATTGTCTCACGGTTAAACACCGTAACGAGAAACGAGACAGCAGGGGCAGATTCAGACATAACCGCAATGCGCCTTCATCGTGGGACAGACGCAGCCATGTTGAGGTGTCCCGCAACATGATGACTTTTCAGATGCATCGTTCGCGCCAGCCCAGGGGTTCCATGATCATGATCCGAATCAGAGAGCGGTACTTCGAACACATCGCCTTGAAACTGCGCCGTTTCGAAATCCGTATTCGGTTGCTTGTCACAGAAGATGCCACAATGAGACCGTCAACCGAATGGCTTTCCGCCGGCGTATGCTCCGCGATGATTGAGTAACCATGTTTCCGCAGGTCCGCGGGGCAAACCTGGTGGATGTATTCTGAATGCGTGGAAATGAAGACCCATCCGATACGTTTTGCGGCCAGAGCACGTTTCGCTCCACGCAGCATGCGGGCTTCAGTCCCCTGGATGTCGGCATGCAGGATCTGCAGGAATTCGATCCCATGATTCTCCAGAATTGAATCGACGTTGACGGTTTCCGCCGCCACTCGAAAGTCTGTCCAGAGCTCAATGTCTGCAACCGGTCTGCATTCGTCAGACACTGCCGCATGCAGAAATGTCCCCTCGCAATTGTTCAGGGTGAAATTCCTTTTTCCCGCTGCCAGCGCGGAAGGAACCGGTTCAACCAGCACGGCCGTGCCGTTTGAAACCTGCTGCAGAAACCACTTCGAGTAATATGCCCAGAAACTGCCCAGTTCGAGCATCACCCCGCCCGCAGGAATCTGTTTCAGAACTTCAAAAAAACTCGTTCTTCCTGTGGTTCATGAATTCCGCGAAGCTGGCGGATGACTTCGACGTTGTAGTCGCCGTAGTGAGTCCCGCAGTAGGTCTTGATGCCATTGTGCATGATCTGCACAGCATCCGTAGAGTTGCCAATGACTTCTCCAGCATTCGCGACCCTGGGGAGCACATCGCAGTCTCGACAGGACACAGCCAGCGCAACTCGTTGTTGTTCAGCGTCGGATAACATCCGCTCATTCATTGGACAGCAGCTCGGCAATTCGTTGAAACACCTGAGCCGCGCTTGTCTGCTGCAGCAGTTCGTTTTCCGCTAACCACAATGCGTTCTGTTCCGGTATCGCCAGAAGTGATTCTGCCAGAAAGCCGGAAGAAAAAAACGACCGATCGCGTTTAATCATTTCGGGGTCAATCCAGGCCGCACCTTCCAGCACGGAGTCGCGGATCGTTGGATGAGCCCGGTAAACGGGAATACATCCGGCCACCACAGCCTCCACGAATTTTTCCGTGAAGTAATGTGGTTCATTCATGTTTTCCAGACAGACGGCGACCTTGTATTGCGAAAGCAATTCACGCTTTTCGCCAGCGGGCCAGTCGCCGGGAATCTCTCCGCGATAATTTGCAGGTGCGGCGGCGCGAGAATACCAGTGGGCGCGATATCGTTTCCAGCCGGATCTTCCGTATAGATCAACCTGCGGATCCGTGATCAGCCGATTCCGAAAAGCAATATCGGGATGTCGCTTCCGCGGCGAACCACCGTGGTTGGAGACAATTGCGATCGCTCGATCCAGCCGATCACGGCGCGTATTCATCTGCAGCGGTTCGAAGTGGGTAATGTGCGGAACGCGAAAGCGAGGATCCGGATTTCCGTGGTATAGAAACTCATGTGGCCCCAGCCGCTGTTTAAGCTTCGGCCACGTTCCCTGTTCAAGGTGATGAAACTGACAGGCCGGCTCACAACAATACCACGCCTTGCGGCGGGGAAAAGTGAAGATCTCAGGATGAGGAGCCCATTCACACAGCAATGCATCCGCCTTCTCGGTCGGAATGTCGCGGGAAAAAACAGCGGTGTCCGTCTCCGTGTAAGTCTGCCACGGAGAGATTAGTCGGACCTGAAGTTTATCAGTCGCAGACATCGATTTTTTCAAAACCCGCAAGCGGACAGGCGATCGGCCAATTCACGCTGCTGAACCGGGGTGAGCGCTGCGGACTCAAAGCCACTTCCTCGCGGGAAGAATGATGCCGGCAGCAACAGCATCGCCAGGCGTCGCGCAAGCCGCAGCACAATGTAACCATGGTTCTTTGTGAGTCTCGCAGCGGCCATGTAACTTCGTGCAACGAGCGATCGCAGTAAAGACGGCGTCCATTCTCGCTGCCACGAAGCCAGCACACTCAACTGCCGCTCCACACTGTTCGGCACGCTGAACAGCAGAAACTCGCCCTCGACGAAATACTGCCCTTGCCAAACTTGCTGTTGTTCCGCAGTCCCGCTCTGCTTCAGCAGCTTTGTTCCTCTTTCCAGCCGCGTCAGCCGAGAGTCGAGCAGCCGGTCCGACAGGGTATTCGTAATTCGATCTTCGGCAGCTCGGCGAATAAACACATCGGGCAAAACACCGTCCACCTTTTTGCAGGGAATCCCGGCGAACAAGGCCCGCATATGCAGGTCCGCGTCATCGCCGTACATGATCTGTTCGTCAAATCCGCCCAGCCCTTCGATGGCGTGCCGCCGCCACAACGGCGACGACGTGTGCCATGGCGGATCGGACCGCAGGAAACGTTCAAGGTCGTTGTCACCTTCCAGCCGATTCCAAAGTGTTGCCATGTCTCCCGGTGTTTTCAGAAACAACATGACCGGGAAAACGCAGTAAGCAACATCCGATGTCGCCTCAAGTTGCGCGACACGTTCGGTCAGGCACCACGGAGCGACAAGGTCGTCGGAATCCACAAACATCACGAACCGCCCGGTTGATGCCTTCAAGCCGAGGTTTCGACATAGCGACGGTCCCTTGATGCCATCTGTGCGCTCAAGAAAGCGAACTCGGGGATCGGCAAATTGCTGAGCCTTGTTCCATTCCTCCTTTTCCGAACCATCATCAACAACAATCGCTTCCCAGTCAGTGAAGGACTGTTTCTGCAGCGACATGAGCGTCTCATGCAGCAGCGCTGCGCGATTGAAGTGTGGAACAATGATGGAAACGAGGGGGAGCAAGTTCGCTGCGCTCACAGTAGTCAGTAGTCAGTAGTCAGTAGTCAGTAGTCAGTAGTCAGTAGTCAGTAG
>CAZFDW010000333.1:0-7480 GCA_964517865.1 uncultured Chitinophaga sp. | reverse complement strand
CCTGATATTCGACCTCGGGACGCGGCAGTCCGCCGTTCAGTTGCGGTCGGCCCTCATGCGCCACCTCGTCAATCAACCGCTTCACATCATCCACGTTGACCGGCACCGGCCCCTTGCCGCCTGCTTTGGTCGAGAGACACGAATCACCGTCGAAATTGTAAAGCACGCGCCGCGTTCGCTGCGGCTGATCGGCCGCAGTCGCTGGCGCTGCCAGGAGTACAAGACTTACGGCGACAACCAGCAGCGAAGCCGTGCCGCGTCGAGATGTCATCAGTCGATTCATGCGAGTACTTTCCAAAAACAGGACTTGTGGGTGACGTTCATTTCTTGACCGTGCCTGGTTGCCAGTAGGCGTGCATCGCGGCCTGGCCAGCGGGGACGTCGGTCATGGCGTGCTCTTTTCGATCGGACAGCCGCATCACAAACAGATTCCGCACGCCGCCTCGCTTTGAACCGTAGACGATCCAACGACCATCGGGCGAAGGCGTTGCATGATAGTGCAAAGTTCCCTCGGCGGAGCGAGTCAACTGCTCGGCTTGACCATCGAGCGTAATCTGAAACAACTCAACGTTCTCTCCGATCTTTGTCGTGTAGAAGATGGACTGGCTGTCGATCGACCAGTTGGGGACATCGCTGCTGCCGCCGTGGTAATCCGGCACATCCAGAAACTCAATAACGATTGCCGGTTGCTGAATGCGTAGAAATGCGCTGAACTCGCTACTGACCGATCAATTTTTAGCGACGATTCCCGGCGATTCGGCGTGGTTGGAGACTGAGAAATAGATTATAACCCGGGGTCGGTTTCGCCCCGAACCCGGCCTCAGCCCCTTCACCCCACCTTCCGAATTCCGAATCCCGCCCCAATGCCCGCCCAGCATCTCATATTCTCTGTTCTTTGCTGCGGCCTGGCCAGCCGGATCATAAGTGCAGGTGAGATTCAGTTCGAACGCGATATCCTACCGATCCTGCAAACGCATTGCATTCGCTGCCACGGCCCCGAGGTTCAGGAAGCGAACGTTCGTTTGGATGACCTTTCGATCAACCTGATCGAGGACCGTGCGGTGACCGAATCATGGCATGAGGTGCTGAACGTTCTTCAAGCCGGCGAAATGCCACCCAAAGATGAGCCTCAACTCTCAGGCAATGAACTTTCTACTGTTACCGACTGGGTTTCTAACTCGATCAAAGCAGCTTTGGCAGCTCGTCAAAAGACCGATGGACGCGTCGTTCTGCGGCGACTGAATCGCGTTGAATACCAACACACGATGCAGGATCTCCTCGGATTAGAAATGGACTACGCGCGGGACTTGCCGCCCGATGCCATGTCCGCTGATGGCTTTCGCAACAACGGGTCGTCGCTACAAATGTCGTCGTTGCAGCTTGAGTACTACCTGGCCACGGCGCGGCGAGCAATGGATCGAGTGATCGTTCAAGGCGAACAACCACCTGCCATTGACCATGCCTTCACCGCCACCAGCATCGATAATTGGTTGGGCGAAGCGGAACGATCCAATCACCTGGGGCGACGGCAGGAGTTCCTGGTCAAAATGGTCGACAACTATCCGAACGATGGCGATTTTCTGGTGCGAGTTCAATTGACCGCAGATCTCAAACCCGCGACCGGCTACCCATTGCTGGAGGTCTCGGTCGGCTATCAAGTCGACACCGAGATTCTCATGTGCGAGTTCGATTTGGTGGAAGTCACTTCGCCCGAATCGCAGACCTTCGAATTTCGCGGGCGGTTGGAAAATTTCCCGTTGCCCGTGCGCGGCCAGGGCAAGTTTCCCGGACTGGTGGTGCGAGTCCGCAATGTCTATGACGACAAGTCGCCCTTGCCGACACCACAAAAGGATGCAGGTGGCAAGACGACGTATCCCGGTGAAGCCCATCTGCCAATTCTGATGATTCAGTCGGTCGAGTTTCACGGAAATACGTACGCTCAATGGCCACCCGACTCGCATCGCCGAATCCTGTTCGACGCGCCAGGTGTGGATCGTGAGGACACGGCCTATGTCGCCCAGGTGCTGCAGCGGTTCATGACGCGAGCCTTTCGCCGAAATGTCACCGACGCGGAAGTTGCCAGGTTCATGGCGTTCTATCAGGAGATTCGGCCCGAGTTTCCTTCCTTCGAGGAAACTATTCGCGAGACACTGGCGCTGGTCTTGATTCAACCGGACTTCTTATTCTTGTTGGAGCCTGCCGGAGACGAGAAGCGGTCGCTCGATGAATTCGAACTTGCTTCGCGACTGTCGTACTTTCTTTGGAGCACGTTGCCCGACGAACGGCTGATCGAACTGGCGACCGCAGGAACGCTGCGTGTGAACATGGCCGGTGAAGTCGAACGAATGGCAGCAGACCCGCGGGCCCAACGATTCGTTCAGCAGTTTACCGATCAGTGGCTACGATTGAACGTGGTCGACAATGTGGCCGTCAACCGTGATCGCTTTCCTGGCTTCGACGATCGGCTGAAGCAGGACATGTGTACGGAGACCCACACCGTGTTTGCGGAACTGTTGCGAGAGAACCTCAGTGCCACTCAGCTATTGGCTGCCGACTTCACCATGTTGAACGAGCCGATGGCGAAGCATTATGGCATCGAGGGTGTCTTCGGTCGCTCGTTTCGTCGTGTCCCGTTATCGCCCGAGTTGCATCGCGGCGGCCTCTTGAGTCACGCCAGTATCCTATTGAGCAATTCCACGGGAGCCGATTCGCACCCGGTGCGACGAGCGGTTTGGATCCGCGATCGACTGCTGAACGACCCTCCGGCACCGCCACCGCCAAATGTACCCTCACTGGAGCAGGCCAACCCTGAGTTTCATCGACTTTCGATTCGCGAACAACTGGAGATCCACCGGACTGTCGAATCCTGCAACCAATGCCATCGGTCAATCGACCCGTGGGGCATCGCTTTGGAAAACTTCGACGCCGTGGGAAAGTGGCGCACCGACATTCCACGATCAGCGGGTGACGGTGCAAACGTGCAATCTGTCAATGCGACGGCGGCTCTGCCGGATGGCCCGGAAGTGGCTGGTGTCGATGGCCTGCGCGACTATTTGGCCGGTGACCGAAAACAAGAGTTTGCCCGATCATTGGTGTCGCGTTTGCTGACTTACGCTCTGGGCCGATCTCTGGAGTTAACCGACCAATCAGCCGTCGACAAGGTTTTGGAGCAGTTTGCAGAAGATGACTATCGTCTCAAGGGATTGATCCACAGAGTCGTGTTAAGTGAACCATTTCAAACAAAGTGATTAGCAAGTCGAGATGTGATGATCCTCACAAGAAAGAGACCATAACATGGCGAGAAAATCCTGGCATCTGGATCGACGCACCTTCCTGATGGGAACGGGCGTTTCGTTGGGTCTGCCGTGGTTAGACTGCATGGCGAAAGCCGGCGAGTCGCCCGTGCCTGTCGATCAACCGGCGCGTCGCATCTGCGGCTTGTACTTTGGATTCGGTGTGGCATTACCTCCCGAAAATCACGAACACGCTCAATGGCGATGGTTCCCGCAAGGCGAAGGTCGAGAGTACCAATTCACCGAGACGTTGAAGCCACTGGAAGCACAGCGTCAAAAATTGACCATCCTGGGCGGACTTTCGCATCCCAATGGACGCAGGATGGGAGCACACGACACGGCGGATACGTTCCTGACGGGCGCGTTTTTGAACAACAAGCTCCTGGTCAACACGATCTCGGTCGATCAAGTGGCGGCGAAGGCGTTGGGCGATCAGACTCGCTTTTCTTCGCTGGTGATGTCGACCGACGGCGGCGTAGGCGAGCCGACTCGTTCCAGCACGCTTTCCTACAATGATAAAGGTCGTCCGCTGCCCGCACTTCATCAGCCGCAGCAGATTTTTGATCGATTCTTTGGGGCGGGTGATCCCGATACGATCGCCGAACGACGTCGACTCAAGAGCGCTGCCAGTATGCTGGATCGAGTCCTCGATGATTCTCATTCGCTGAGAAACCGATTGGGAAATCAGGATCGCGAAAAGTTGGATGAGTATCTGGCAGCCGTGCGACAGATCGAACAAGGCGTCGAGCGATCTCAAGGTTGGCTGGAGATTCCACGTCCGGAGCTGCGCGATGAAGAGCGCAAGGCATTGCACCTCGATTCGAATGATGAAGCTCCGCTGCAGTTTATTCGCACCATGTACGATCTGATCTATTTGGCGTTTCGCACGGATTCGACGCGAGTTGCAACGTACCAGATCACGAACATGGCCGACTGCTCGTCTAAGGCGGCCAAGTTTCCGCAATTGCAGGGCTTCAAAGACTCGCTGCATACTCTAGCGCACGATTGGGACAAGCCTGGTGGCTCCGAGCGGTTAGGCCAATGGGACCGTTTCATGGCCGAGCAGTTTGCTTACTTCCTGAATCGCCTGGAGTCGGCTCAGGAGCAGAATGGAACGCTCCTCGACAACTCGTTGGTCCTCTATGGCAGCAGCAACAGTGTCACCCACGATAACAATAACTATCCGTTGATACTGGCGGGTGGATCCGAGATGGGATTGAAACACGGTCGCTATTTGAGGTTCAGCGATCAAGTGCCCATGTCGAATTTATTCGTCACCATGCTGAACCAAGCTGGTGTCGAGTGCCCAGCCTTTGCAGACAGCACAGGGGAATTGAACGAACTTTTGAGTTAGGCGTGAGGCCCATTTCTCTGACCATGACAACGAGTGTTTCTTCCAGCATTCCGAGCGACTGCAGATCGTCGAGCAATGCAGAGATGCCTCGATCCGTCGGCGGCAACAAACAATCCCTGAGCAACGGGAAGTTATAGTCGTGAGTATCCCACGCTTCATTGTTCCCCAGATTCACCTGGACCAGATTAACTCCAGCCTGAACCAGTTGTTGAGCCATCAGGAGAGACCACCATCCAGTTCTCTTCAAAATGGCGATGTCCGTTGAACCAGACTGTAGCTGCTCCCTGGACTTCGGTGCGATTTCAGCGTGGACTGTTGCCACGAACGCAACAGCGACAAGCAGACAAACTGTAACAACTCGCTTCATAACGGCGGCTCCCCGAGTTCAAGTGGTGATTCATTCATCCTGAAAAACAGTGTGACTCCAGATGCCGTCCGCAGGTGGTTCGGAATCTTTGGCGAGGTCGAGGAAGTGGGTGTAGGTAGTCATGGGTGTCCTGTGTTCTGAGTCTATTCCGCTTCTTCCGGTATTCCTCGCCACGGAAAAGTTCGGCATCCCGATATTTTTCAGGTAACGGACATTGTAGCCACGCACTCATCAAGGCCGCAGATCAAGTACGAGTCTGAACGAAAGAAGATTCTGAAATGCCTTGGACCGAATGGTACAACTCTCTGGCGAAGCCATCCTGGACGCCCGCCCCGACGACCATCGGGATGATTTGGCAGATTCTCTACCCGATCATCCTCGTCAGCTTTGGGTTCGTGTTCGTCCAGGCGATCAGGAAGAAGCTGTCGTGGCTCGTGGCGCTGCCCTTCGCCGTCAACCTAGTGGCGAACCTGATCTTCACTCCGATCCAGTTTGGCATGCGGAACCTGCCGCTGGCTGCGTTGGATATTCTGGTCGTGTGGGCCACGATCATCTGGATGATGGTCGTCGTCTGGCGACATTACCGCTGGGTGGCCGTGGCCCAGGTGCCGTATTTCGTGTGGGTGTCGCTGGCAACGGTGCTGCAACTGTCGATAACGGCGATGAATTGGGGGAGATCATGATCCTTGGACTTTCTCAAACGACGATTACGCAGGTCATGGCGAGTGGACTGGTAGACTCAACACACGATACCATTACCGACAACTAAAGGGCCGCATGAACGAACACGAATTTTATATGCGGCGGGCCATTGAACTGGCGGCGAATGTTCCCGATTTTCCCTTCGGGGCTTTGATCGTGGAGCGGGGGAGTGGCAAGATTTTGTCCGAGGGCTGGAACAAGTCTTCTATCAATCCGACGTTTCACGGGGAGATTGACGCCATCAATCAACTGGTCTTTTCCAATCCCGGAATCGACGTCAAGAAACTCGTGCTTTATACAACAGCCGAACCCTGTCCGATGTGCCAAGCAGCGATCCTATGGACTGGCATCGAAACAGTCGTCTTCGGCACGTCAATTCGTTCCCTGCAAAAATTGGGATGGCGACAGATTGACATTCTTGCTGGAGAAGTGGTTCGTCGCAGTCCAGCATGGAAATGCACGATCACTGGCGGCGTATTGGAACAAGAGTGTGACGCACTTTTTGCAATGGCGGTTTCACGAAGGAATTATTCAAAATGAAGTATGTATTCCTAGCTGGTGTTTTAGCCCTGTTAATGATGAAAACGGCGATGTCCGACGACACACTGATACCCTTATTCGACTTCACTGACGCCGATGCTGCCAAACAATGGCAGACCGTCAACGACGGCGTGATGGGCGGCGTCTCCGAAGGCAAGTTTAAGATCACCGATGCGAAGACGATGGAATTCTTCGGCACGTTGTCCTTAGCAAACAACGGTGGCTTCGCCTCGGTGCGCACGAAGGCCAAAAAGCTCGGCTTTGAAAAAGGGGATACCGTGGTCGCCAAAGTCCGTGGCGATGGCCGGGAATATATGCTGAACCTTTACCCCAACAAGCAACGGGTGGCTTACTCATACCGGGCCACGGTGCAAACTAAAAAAGACGAGTGGATCGAAGTCAAAGTCCCGCTCGATAAGTTTGAAGCGACTTCGTTTGGTCGGGTGGTTCAAGACGCCGGTACAGTGAAGCCGGAAGAGATCAACGCCCTGGGCTTCATGTTGGGTGACAAAAAGGCTGGGCCGTTCAAGATGGAGATCGAGTTGATCAAGGTGGAACGGGCGGCGAAGTGAAGGCGGCAAAGCTGAATTGGAAGTAGAGGATCGAATCATGCCGAACTTGATTGCCGCTGTCGCCCTAGTTGTCCGAGACTACGACGAGGCGATCCACTTCTTCACCCAGGTCTTGCGGTTCACGGTCGAGGACACCCCACTTCCGAGCGGCAAACGCTGGGTGACGGTGCGCCCGTGCGGTGGCGGCACGGCACTGTTGTTGGCGAAAGCGGCGACCCCGGAACAATCGGCACGAGTGGGCGATCAGACAGGTGGGCGGGTGTTTCTGTTCCTCCAGACCGACAATTTCTGGCGGGACTACCACGAGATGCGTGGCCGGGGCGTCCGGTTCGCTGAGGAGCCAAGGGTCGAGGAGTACGGGACCGTCGCCGTTTTCCTCGACCTCTACGGCAACCGCTGGGACTTGGTGGCGTCACGGTCTGCCGACGCATCCGTTCCCCAGTCGGGGACGGGCGACCCTCGCAACCACGCCGCCAGCCAGGGCGCTGCCGCCATGAACAGCAGCCCCACTCCCATGAACCCGCCACGGGTCACGTCGTAGTCTTCGGTGAGCCGCTCCCACGGCAGGCCCAGGACGAGCCGCCCAAGCCCGAACTCGAAGAGGATCGTCAGCACGACCCAGAGCAGCCCCACGGCGAGAAACTGGAGTTTG
>CAZFDW010000332.1:0-7561 GCA_964517865.1 uncultured Chitinophaga sp. | reverse complement strand
GACACACAAATCGCAATAACAACCATGTCGGGCCGCTAAGCATGACCTCAGCGACAGTTTTGACGGAACATTGGCAAGCTGCACCGTCGATCGATATCGGTCCATTCGTCTATCGCCGCGAAGACTACGTCGGCACGATTCGGCATCTCGTGATCATTGCCGTCGATCTTGCGGTGATTCTGTTTGTGGTTTTTCCGCTTGGATTCATTCCTGCTTTGGTTGCCGAGTCCCTGTCCATTCGATCGGATTCATTTCTTTTTGTCGGCCCGATATTCCTGACATGGTTGTATCTCACCGTCCTCAAGCCATCGCGAATTCGATCGCCGGGCTACTGGGTAACGGGTTCGAAAATCGTCACCATCTACGGCGAAAAACCATCCGCAATTCGCATGACCATACGACTCGCAGCGACGATCCTCTGGGTGGCGGTGCCGCCTTTTGGAATGTTCCTGGTCGATTTCATGTGGCCGACGGTTGATGTAGAACGCCAAATGTTGCGAGATCTGTACTGCGGCACTCGCATCATCCGCAATCGAGCGACGCCAATCGCACAGGGCAGAATCGTATACTCATTCTACACAGCGATGGGATATTCGTTGATGTATTCGAGTGTGCTAAAGGATGCAAAAGATAAGGCAACTCATTCGCTGCCTGAGGATGCATAAAGCACAGATCAGCAAAGGGGAAAGCTCGCAAATCTTCGTTGTTCAGTTTTAAGCCAATTATCGCCGTATTGAGCGTGGTATTGCTGCTCGGTGCCTTGGGATTTGGAGCGTGGAAAATCCTTCGATTGCTCTCCAAGGGCACTGGATGATCTCGAAATGCAGAGTCTTTTTCCGGTGAGTGGTGAGTGTCTTTCTTCGACGAACATCCACACAACACGCAAAAGCACTGGCAGAGCCAGTGGCACACTTCAAAACATGCCCGACAGCGCGCTGACGCCTGCGGCTCGCCGTTAAACGAAAATATCGACTCTCGAAGGAAACCCGCCACGGAGTGACGGGGCACGTTGAATTGCCGTCAGTGCGCTATGTCCATGTCCGCGCAGGTCGAGTGCGCAGGCGGTTGGCTTCGTCGTCGTTGACAAATTCCTGATTGGCCGGGTCAAACGTGAGTTTACGTTTGAGGATCCACGACAGAGCTGCAGCATGACAGGCGACGTGCGAATTCCGCATGACTTCCGGATTCGCCACGGTTGGTTGTCGTGACTTCACGCTGTCAAAGAAGTTCCTGGCATGCGCTGACACGTCCAATCCTTTGACCTTTGCCGCCGAGTCCTGCAGCTCACGACGCAGCGTATCCGATGAAACTTCCGTTTCGCCGCTGTCACCGGTTTCGAGCCAGCCATCATCGCCGACAAATCGCACAGGACATGTGCCAAGTTTTGTGATCCAGTTGGGACCGCGATCACCGAACGGTGTCGGCAGAAAGTCGAGAATCAATTTCACGCCGTTCTCGTACATGCAGGTGATGCCTGTTTCGGACGGTTCAAAGGAAACCGGCGTTGTCTGATCGGCCTGATTGGCCCACTGGCACAGATCGACGGTATGAGCGCCCCAGTCGAGCAATCTGGCACCGGAATCAAAGTCGTAGTATCCTCGCCATTTTCCATTCACATAATCATGGTTGTACGGACGCCACGGAGCCGGACCAAGCCACATGTTCCAGTCACACTCAGTTTTTGGCGGTGCCTGCTCGCCGGGTAACCAACTGATGTCCAGCGTTGGCATATAAACAGAAGCATATAATGTGTGGAGCTTGCCGAGTTTTCCGCTGTGGGCCAGTTCCACGGCCTGCACAAAATTCGGCACACTGCGACGCTGCGTTCCGGCCTGGAAAACGCGGCCGGTCGCGTTCATTGTGTCTGCCAGCTGTTGGCAGAGTTCGATCGTCAGTCCGCAGGGTTTTTCGCTATAGACGTCTTTGCCTGCCTTCGCAGCCAACATCGAAGCATCCGCGTGCCAGCGATCACCAGTGGCGATCAGCACCGCATCGATATCTCTGCGATCCAGAAGTTCGCGAAAATCGCCGTACAGTTTGCAATCGGAAGTACCATAATGTTTATCGACCAGCGTCTTGCCTGCGTCGCGGCGACTGGTTTGAACATCCGCAATCGCGACGCACTGCACGTCCGTCAGACCCAGCATCGCCTGCAGGTCGTACGTGCAACGCGGTCCGATCCCGATCACGCCCAGCGTGATTTTTTCACTGGGAGCCACGGCACCGCCGCGTCCCAAAACATGCGCCGGAAGGATCATGGGCACTGCGGCTGCCAGCGAAGTCCCAAGGAACTTGCGTCGCGTACTACCGTGTTGACTTATCATGGTTTCACCAAATTTCCTGACACAAAGTGACGAATTCGACGCTCAGAACGTTCGTTCTAATCGGACACTGCCTGAGAATCAAGCCGGTAACGCTTTCCACATGTCGGCGATCGAGCCAATTAACTGGCCGATTCCGTTTCTTCGGCGGAACGAGGAGCGAAATCAGCAGCGCAGCAGGCTTTGAGACAAACGAATGGGGGACAAACGAATGAGGGCAATTGAAGGTTTGTTCTCATTCGGTTACGTTCTTCGAAGTGAGAGGGAAGAAGAGAAAAGTGGTTTGTGAATGGTCCGAAGCGATGTAAGATTGTCGTTATGAAACGAACGCAGATTCAGTTGCCCGACGAAGTTTACGACCGCGCCAGAAAGCACTGTGAGGCTCAGGCAATTTCGCTTTCCGAGTTGGCTCGACGCGGAATCGAGTACATGCTCAGCACCGACATTTCTGGCCCCGGCGACGATCGACCGTGGCAACCGCCGAAGCCTCGACAACTCGGCTGGACGGGGCTCAACGATGCCGAAATCAAGCTAGAGTCGCAACGGTCAATTTGAAGAATAGCAAAGGGTTCGGATTTCGGAAAGTGTGGAGCCCGATCGATCGAATTGCGTGAACGGCTTCGCTGCATTAGCGCAAGTGAGAAACAAGAGAAAGGCTCCGCAGCATAGACTGCGGAGCCTTTTAGATTTTCAAGTACGATCACATTTGCCGCTGCATCGACTACCTCGCAGCGGCCTGAGCTTCAAGTTCCTTTTTGCGGCGTTCCAGAATTTCGTCCCGCAGGCCACGCGGTACCTGGCGGTATGCGAGGAATTCCATCGTGAACGTCCCCTTGCCTTGAGTCATTGACCGCAGCTCGTTCGCATAGTCGAACATACTGGACAGCGGTGCTTCGGCATTGATCACGCAGACTCCGCCGTTGACTTCCGAACCCGTGACCATGCCTCGCTTACTGGAAATGTGCCCGGTGATTTGGCCCTGGTATTCGTCGGGGCATTCAATTTCCAGTTTCATGATCGGTTCCTGCAGTGCCATGTCGGCCTTTTTCAGGGATTCACGCATACAGCCAATACCGGCGATCTTGAACGCCATTTCGGACGAATCGACATCGTGATAGCCGCCGTCCTGCAGTCGCATCCTGACTCCCACGACTTCGTATTCGCCCAGCGGTCCTTTGACCAGGCTGAGCTGGAAACCGGCGTCAACCGGAGCGATGAATTCACGTGGAATTCGTCCGCCACTGACCTCATCCACAAACTCATAGGCCGTCTCAAAGTTATCCGGCAACGGTTCCAGAACACCGACGATGTGAGCGTACTGACCGGAACCGCCCGACTGTTTCTTGTGCTTGTAATTGAACTCGACAGACTTTGTCGGGCATTCGCGATAAGCCACCCGAGGCTCGCCGACGATACACTCACACTTGTACTCGCGTTTGATGCGTTCGACGTAGATCTCAAGGTGCAACTGACCCATACCGGCGATCAGAGTCTGCCCGGTTTCTTCATCAGTCAGAACTCGAAATGTCGGGTCTTCGCGCCGGAATCGTTCCAGCGCCTTGCTGAGCTTGTCTGCGTCGTCGCGCTTCTTCGGTTCAATGGACAGTCGGATCACGGCCTGAGCCACGAAGATATTCTCAAGCGACAGGTGCAGGCCATCGGCAGTGAAGGTATCCCCTGAAGCACAATCGACACCGACGATCGAGATGATGTCACCCGCTTCGGCAGAATCGATGTCTTCCCGATCATTCGCATGCATTCGCACAAGGCGACCAAATCGAACGGTACGGCCTGTTCGGGCGTTAATATACGACTGACCTTTGACAATTTTTCCCTGATAAATGCGGGTGTAGGTCAGCTGACCGAAACTCTCAACGACGGTCTTGAAAGCCATGGCCACCATGGGAGCATCGTTGGAATCGCTCAACAGCACTCTGGGATGCTTACCATCTTCTCCGACCGGCTTGCTATAGTCGTTCGCGTACTTATCGCGGTCCGGAGGACAAGGCAGAAAACGCACGACGGCGTCCAGCGCTTCCTGCACGCCCTTGTCCTTGTAAGCGGTCCCCATCAACACCGGGACAATCTGCTGAGCCAGCGTTGCCCTTCGGATGACGGCGCGGATCTGATCGACGCTGACTTCTGATTCTTCGAGCAAGGCAGCCATCAGATCGTCGTCGTGCAAAGACAACTCTTCCAGCATGTCGCGGCGGGCTTTTTCAGCAGCATCCTTGTACTGCTCGGGAATTGGTCTGCGTATTACGTCGCCACCCTTTTCGCCTTCGAAGTAGACAGCTTCCATTTTAATCAGATCGACCACGCCTTCGAATGCGGATTCCAGGCCCATCGGGATCTGCAGCGGCACGGCATTACATCGCAGCTTGTCTTTCATCGCCGCCATCACTTTTACAGGATTTGCGCCGATGCGGTCCATCTTATTGATGAAGGCCAGACGCGGCACACCATAGCGGCGCATCTGACGGTCCACAGTCAATGACTGACTTTGCACGCCACCGACGGCACACAGAACCAGAATAGCACCGTCCAGAACGCGAAGACTGCGCTCGACTTCGACGGTAAAGTCTACGTGGCCCGGTGTGTCAATGATGTTAATCGGGTACTCGGTGCCCGTTTCTTCGTCCTTCCACTGCACGCGCGTAGCGGCAGAGGTGATCGTAATCCCGCGCTCGCGTTCGAGATCCATATGGTCCATCGTCGCGCCGCCGTCGCCACCCTTCACTTCACGAATCTTGTGGATGCGTCCGGAGTAATACAGAATTCGCTCGGTCAACGTGGTTTTCCCCGAGTCGATGTGGGCCGAAATGCCAATGTTGCGAAGCAGGGAAATGTCAGCCATTGCAGAATGATCCTCAACGTGGAAAATAAGTACAGAAACAGATACAGATACTGGAACCGGGGATGTGCCGCCAGGACTCTTTCATTCACGAAAACTGCGTCAGTTCAACTGACCGTCAAAAATGACCCGGTCAAACTGACGAAGTTCGCCTTCCGGATGCTCAGTGCTGGTATCCCGCACGGCTTGGAAAAGGGGTCAGGAACCAATAGTGCGGAGCACCCTTTGGGCCATTTGGCTATTGGTTCCTGCCCCCTTTTCCCAGCCCCACGCTGCAACAGGATTGCAGGACCAAAGTCGACTGCAGTCAAGTCAACCATCTCGCACTGCCGCTGGCTGTTTCCAACCATGCCGCAGGTTACGATCTGAGCGGATAACGACAGCAAAACTGGCAAAACCTACCATCATCAGCGCGCACACTTAGACATCTTCTCGGCTTTCGAGATTGCGGATGGTATCGACGCAAATTCGCTTTCGAAAGAGGAACAGCCGCGAATTCACGGAACTGGGGCCCGTTTCCGGGGACGGGAAAGCAGTGCAAGGAAGCCTTCGACCTCAGCTGGCTGGAATGGAAAGCGGGCGAGTCATCGTTGCGGGTGTCGATGACTCGCCCGTGGGGAACGCGGGCTGTTGTCACAGTGCGATTGATGTCAGGAGGAAACATCGTTCGCCAGAATGCTTCGGACAAGTGGCTTGACCCTCAGCATTCTCTGCACATGAAGTCAGAACAACTTCTCTTGCCCTGGGAATCCAGCCCACTGCGGAGTGCTGCCGGAATTCCCACTTCGCTCCCTCGGAAGGAGGACACTATTGAGTTCCACGGGTTTGCCTTGTAAGCCGTCTGCAGGTTTACGCACCGTCGCGGCGTGCGAACGTGGCACCGGTGCGGCAAACGAGGCATCCCGACCAGTTGGCGCAGGTTGCAATTGAGACTCAGTATTTGCAGCAGCGACGGCTCGCCCCTCGACATTTGCTTCAGGCCTGATACTTCTCTCCGGCACCGCGACAGACTCTGCACGCCGCGGTTCAGGACTTTGAAGTCGCACGGTCGCGTTCTCCGGCAGGCGCTGTGGTGGCGACAACGGAGACCTCAAAGTCGGGTCCGCAATACTCTCCGGCCGCGAGGTCGCCTGAGACTCGGACTCCGGTGAATTTTCGCTCGCCGCCAGCATCTGATCGCGTGGCAATGTCAGTTTCGGCATGCCAGCCAGCACCCAGCCCTGCCAATTGCGTTCCAGCGACTCAATGCCTTCGTGATCGAAGTTTGCGCGAATCGCCTCTTCCCAGTTTGTACGTTCGCCGTCAGAAATGAACTTCAGATATGCCTGACGTCCCTTTTGCTGCACCAGAAAATCTGCCAGAGCATATCCCTGTGCGTACAACGTCAGCATAGGACGCTGGCCACGTGGATATTCTTTCATCGCGAGCAGATCACGCAACGAGATCAATTCCTGCCTGTTGCGAATGACCTCATTCAGCAGCGACAACTGCTTCAACTGTTCTGACCGGTGTTCAAACAGCGTTGCAGCACCCTCATCCGCCCACCGAGGCAGCGGGCGACGAAAATGACAGGCGAAAACCGTGTGATTGATTTCGTGCGGCAGGACGGAATCAAGAATGCGTTCGAGCGATCCCTGAACTTCCATTCGCCAATTCAGCACTTCGCCCCGCACGAACTGAAACGTGGTTTGACCACCAGCTCCCAGCGCACCTTCGTTGACGGTGATCCTGCAGGGACGGCTCCAGTTGGGCAGGGGCTTGCCGAGCCAGAAAATTGCAAGCTGCTGGCGATAAACCTCCGCCGCTTTACCAACCTGTTCGGCAACTTCCGGGCGTTTGGCAGTGACAGCAAAATTGACGGTCTGATGCGTTGCGGCATCAGCTCTGCTGCGTGCCGCAACCAACAAAACAACCACAGCCAGACATCGCAGTGCTCGAGCGTCCATGCTCATCCTGTGCGTCAGTTGAAGAGAATTATCGTGGCAACGAATCCTTCCGTTGCCCCAACGAGAAGCGGCAGCAAATGCCGATCCAATCGATTCTTTTAATGACATTTTTCTACCTGCAGAAGAATCGCAATTCCTTTCATAAAAAGAACTTGCGGCATCCTGCATTTGTTCCGATGATCCGCCGAAGCAGTCATCTGAACTTCGGCAGATTCTGCAGATGTTACATAAATTGTCGATTTTACATCCAGAGCAATCGAGCATCTTTTGAAAAGGGGTCAGGAACCAATAGCCAAATGGCCCGAAGGGTGCTTCGCACTATTGGTTCCTGACCCCTTTTCAAAAGTCGGACCTTTGCACAAGACGCAATCACATGAAAATTCGCAAAGCCGTCATCACGGCGGCGGGTGATCTTCACGCCCGACTTCCACTTCAGACAC
>CAZFDW010000331.1:2408-7563 GCA_964517865.1 uncultured Chitinophaga sp. | reverse complement strand
GGTAGTAGTCCGGCAGATTGGATTTTGTGGCGCGCAGAATGTCCAGAATCGCCTGTCGATCATCCTGCGAAAGATGTGCAAATTTTTCGGACTGATCCTGGCCTGAAAGGATGTCGAACAGCTTTTGCCAGACGTAATCGCGTGACTCAACGGGCAGTCCGTCGAAGGCCTCGCAGTAGATCAGATAGCTACAGGGATACTTGAAGAGCCGTGTGGTGAGATCCAGATCACGCAGCGATCGCCCCAGTGGATCGTGGGGGCCGACTGCGGCAAACTGTTCCGTATAGCCCGAGGTGCCTTTGATGGGTTCGGTCAGTTTTGCTTCGTTGACCAACAGTAATGCTTCGACAAGACGGTCACCCGTACTCTGAATGCGGCGTGTCGTGCTTTCCAATCGGGTGCCTTCGGGGTTTTCCAGCGTCCGATTCATCATGACGTCGTAATCCAGCGCCTGACGCGTATCAAAGCCAGCCTTCACCATGCGGTTTTGCACCAGCACCTGATGCTCCAGCACCATGAGTGCCACAATGTCACTGTGCGGCGACACGTACCGATCAACATTCTCGTGGACACAAACAATCGCGTTTTCATGCACTCTAATATGGTTATCGATTGAATTCTTCATGCAAATGTGTAGAATTCGACGATTCTCTTGAAGAGGAACTTTTATGTTGTCGAAAACTGCGGAATATGCGCTCCGCACGGTCGCATGCCTTGCCGGCGATGTGAGTCAGGCTGAGTCCGCTGACCTGTTGTGTGAACAGACCAAAGTTCCACGGCGTTATCTGCACAAGGTTCTGCAGGACTTAGTCCGGGCGGAGTTGGTTCGTTCGCGATCAGGGCCGGGCGGTGGCTACACACTGGCTCGGGGTTCGGACGAGATCACCATTCTTGACGTTGTCAATGCGGTTGCGCCGTTGGAACGCATCCGTCACTGTCCGCTGGGTTTGCCGTCACACACAAGTCTTTGTCCGCTGCACAAAGAGCTGGATAAGGCTTACGCAGCCACTGAAGCGGCATTCGCACGAGTGACGATGGGGCAGTTATTGCGTTCGGCGAGCGGGATCATTCCTTTGTGTGACGTTTGAGTTACGGGAGAAACAAAATGCAATTCCTGTCGATTTTCCGTTTGCGAGTCACGATCTGTACGGCAGCTGCTGTGTGTGCAGGAGGAATTTTGATTGCCAGAGCAGCGGACGAACCAGTCAAGGAATCAGACGACATCATCGCTGCGACGCCGGAGGCGCGGGCTTTGGAGGCACAGAATCGCGATCCCGCGCCTGTCCCGATTGCGGTTGCCCGCGACCGTGCGAAGCTCATGCATGATATTTATCTGACAACGCTTGACGTAATGCATGATCGCTATTTCCATGCCGACCGCGCGATTGTGCCGGCCCGCGCGATGGAAGACGTGTTCTCGGCGATGGAAGATCAGACGGGATCCAAAGCCAACTGGATCTCCGTCAATCTGAAGGCCATGAGCATCAATCACGAGCCGACGACGGAGTTCGAAAAGCGGGCAGCCAGAGAGATTGTGGCAGGCGAGACAAAGATCGAAGTGATTGAGAATGGTTTCTACCGTCGAGCAGGCGCAATTCCGATGACGGGCGGCTGTCTCAGTTGCCATGCGGGATTTTTCAACCAGCCATCCAAAGTGCCGAAGTATACGGGGCTGGTCATCAGCATTCCGATCATTCCAGAATCCGCAATGATCCCGCCTTCGACAACGCAACAGGCTCGACGTCAGTCCGAAATCCTGCACACGTCGATCCACGCGACATTGCGGGTGGTTCACGACCGCTATTACCGCGAAGACGAAGGGTTGCCGATTCCTGCCGCCATCATGGGCGACGTTTTCAAAGAACTTGAAACGGAGAAAAATGTCAAACTCCGCTGGCTGGCAGTGGAAGGGCTGGCGATGAATACTGACCACCTGCCACAGGATTCCTTTGAAACCGAAGCGGTCAGGTTGCTGAAGTCCGGGAAGCCGTTCCATGAGCAGTCCGAGAACGGGCTTTACCGCCGAGCGGCCCCGATCCGGCTCAGCAGCCACTGCCTGAAATGCCATATGCCCGATCGGAAGAGTACCAACGATCGCACGGCCGGATTGATTATTACTGTTCCGGTGTCAGACTGAGACTCCACTTTTATCTACAAGTCGAAGTGATCCTGTATACACCCTGCGCTCGTTAGTCCGACACGCCGGAGCGGAATCATTTTGATTTATCACGTCACTGACTCAGGTGGGCGTGTCCTGAGTTGGAATCCGATTCTTGCAAATCAACGTAACAACTCTTGCAATTCGTTGGCTGGTGGCGCGCTGTTTTACAACGTGTAGCCGGATTCGTCAGAATTTGGTCATGAATAATGCACACCTCCGAATTATTGCGAATCCGGCTACACGCCACTTGTGCCCGCGCGGAGCATAATTTTGCTGCCGCAGTTTCGAAACCGGTGTCCCTGCTGTAACCTGACCAGTCGTCGGAAGCGTTGTAAACCATGTTCCAGTTGAAATCCGGAGTTTGGGGTACGTAGGGTGCGACAAACGGCTGACAAGCCGTGCAGGCACACCAAAGGCTCCAAATACTCGTGACAGAATCATCACCCATCCTGAACTTCCCTTCATGGCCGATCATTGACGACGCGGTGCGCGAAGTTTTTGCGCGGATGCTGGAGGACGGTTCGTGGGGCCGTTATCACGGTCCGCACTGTGAGACGCTCGTTGCCTCGCTGTGTGAATATCATGGCGTGGATCATGCGATTCTCTGCAGCAGTGGCACATGCGCAGTCGAACTGGCTCTGCGAGCGATTCCGGTCGGGGCCGGGGATGAAGTCATTCTGGCAGCGTATGATTTCAAAGCAAATTTTGTCAACGTGCTGACGACCGGTTGCACGCCCGTGCTGATCGACACGGTGGCGGACTATCCTGTCCCGGATCCCGACCAGATTGCAGAGGCCATCACTGATCGTACGCGAGCCATCATCGTCTCGCATCTCCACGGAAATCTGGTTCCAATGCAGGAAGTTTGCCGCATCGCTGCAGACCGCGGAGTCGTCGTGATTGAGGATGCCTGCCAGGCTCCCGGGGCGCTGCTCGAAGGTCGCCGCGCGGGAACGATTGGCAATATCGGCGTGTTGAGTTTTGGTGGAAGCAAACTGCTGACATCCGGACGAGGTGGTGCGGTGCTCACGTCAGATGCTCAGCTGGCCCAGAGAATTCGATTGTACACGCAGCGCGGCAACGAAGCGTATCCGCTGTCAGAGATGCAGGCGGCGGTCTTGCTGCCACAGTTCCTGCAATTGAACGCCCGCAACTCGATTCGGCTTCAGCGGTTATTGGAATTGGTGAAGGCACTGGGAACCAGCGGCATTTGCCCGGCAATGAATCTGGTGGATGCACCGCGAGCGGTGAGCCATCAACCGGCGTTCTATAAATCTGCGTTTATGCTCCCGCAAAGTGCGCGCGACACCCAGCGAAAGCAGTTCTGTGAATCTGCTCGTCGCGCCGGTGTGCCGGTCGATCCGGGTTTCCGTGGACTGCACAGGATCCACAGCAGGCAGCGTTTTCGAGCCGTCGGCGACTTGCCAAATGCGACGCAACTCCATGATCGCCTGATTTCACTGCATCACACAGCCTTGTTGAGTTCTGCAGAAACGGTGAAGCAGATTGCCGAAATCCTGCAGGACTGCTTTGAGGATGGTTATACTTCCTGCGGTTGAAAATGACATTAACCCGAAGCGTCAGCGAGGGCTTCAAATCCCAATCGCTTGCCGACGCTTCGGGTTACGATCCGGTGCTCGCAAAAGCTGTGAATGAACTGACTTAACAGGAGATTGGCGATGAATGAACTTGCCACGTTATGGTTGCCCATTCTGCTGTCCAGCATTGCCGTGTTCTTCGCCAGTTTCCTGGCGTGGGTCGTTATCGGCCACCACACGCCGGACTGGAGTGAGATCCCCGACGAAGGCAACGTGATCGATTTTATTCGCGCGCAGGGATTGAAGCCCGGGCAGTACATATTTCCGATCGCTCGGACGAAAGAAGCAATAGCCGACGAAACCAAAAAGCAGCGGATCCTGTCGGGGCCGTGGGGGACACTGAATATCTGGAGTCGTCAGGTCAACATGGGCCGCAATCTGCTGCAGTCGTTTGTTTTTTATCTGGTGACGAGCTTCTTCGTTGCCTATTTGGGTACGCTGGCACTGGCACCGGAGGCGACATTTTCGAAGGTGTTTCAGGTGACAGGTACTGCGGGAATTCTGGCGTATGCCTTTGGGCATGTGCCAAATTCCATCTGGTTCGGAACGCATCGCCGACCGATGTTGATGGATATCATTGATGGAGTTTGCTTTGGATTGATCACCGGACTGATTTTCGCCGCTTTCTGGCCATAATCGACTATGCCTGTCTTTGATTTTCGCTTTACCGTCGCTGCACCGCTTGAAGCTGTGTCGGCATTTCATTTTCAGACCGGCATCCTGAAGGCGCTCACGCCGCCGCTGATGATCATGCAGGTTCACCGTTTTGATCCGCTCGCAAACGGCTCGATCGGTGAATTTACGATATGGATGGGACCGATCCCCGTGCGCTGGGTCGCCGAACATTCGGAAGTCAGCCAGACCGGATTTATCGATACGCAGACCAGGGGGCCCATGAAATCCTGGAAACATACGCATCGATTCAACCGCATCACCCCGGAAATCACTGAAGTGCATGAACACATTGATTTTGCACATCACCCCGGACTGCGGGGTCTGTGGTCACGAATACTGTTTCCCCGCGCCGCTCTGATCGCCCTTTTTACATATCGCCGCTGGGCCACCCGCCGCGCTGTGAGGGCACTCTCGTAGCTTGACTCTCCGAGTCGAGTGCCTTTTCACCGGTATGGATCGACGACGCGGATTGAACGAAGTCTGGATTTCCCCTGGCGTTCTTGAATTTCTACACTGGTCGTACAAATGGCCTGAGAATTTCACGAAACATCGTTTACTGTTTAATCAGCGGCCAGAGTCATCTAACCCCGGAGTCCAATCGCCATGCAGGATAATCCTTATGGAGCCACGTTTTACTCAGAGCAGTCCGCGCCAACAGAGCTGAAACATTCAGGCGCAGGGCGGCTGATTGCTCCGCGTTGCAGGCAGGATTTCCCATTTC
>CAZFDW010000331.1:0-2308 GCA_964517865.1 uncultured Chitinophaga sp. | reverse complement strand
CATTCAGGCGCAGGGCGGCTGATTGCTCCGCGTTGCAGGCAGGATTTCCCATTTCATCCTGCGTGCGCCTACAGGACGGTCAGATAAACCATCAGACACGATTGATACGATGCAATTGATGTTGTAATGGGAAACAACATGGGCGCCCGCCATTTCCACATGAACATCAACGTCGATAATACCAGCAGGGTGCCCGCCAGTTTGACGCGAACAAAGACACCGACCTGCCCGCCTGCAATCTCCAGCAACCAGCCTCCCATCGGATTTCTTTCCATCATGCAGATGACTTCTTCGAAGCGGATGATTAAGTACGTGTCATAGAGTGACACGGCAGCGATGATCACAAACAATACCGGAAACCAGAGTTGCCAGCGGCGAAATTCCTGAACGGTCCCGGTGAAGGTAAATACAACAGCAGCTGTCATCAGTGTGTCCCTTAATCCAGGTACGGTGCGGGCGGCATCAACAGATCAGCCGCTATCGCAGTCCGGCGATCACGCTATGATTCATTCACAGCGTTAAGTTTCCTCATGCGGTTCAGCGAAAAACGCATGAAGGAACCAGAGGCAATGCCCGCGCCAGTCGCGACACGTTCCCGGAAGCGAGGCACTGCGGTTGTGGAAATCTTCATGTTGGCTGGACGCATGTAGTGATTGCGACAACCTGAACGCGACGGCTCGCAAGCGGTCTGAGCAGCCATGCTCGAATGACGGGCAGTGCCGGCAGCACCTGTGCAGTATGCCGGAAGTGATTCATGCTACGATGAAAAGCGGCATTTTCTGCGAGTTGCATCCTGAATGAGCAGCCCTGTCGAATTGTCTGTCAGCGGCGTGCCCAGCGGGTCGCGCGAGCAACGTCGCGCTGGCTGGATTCGCAAGCGAGGGGCGTTGCCCACGCGGTTAAACGGATGTGCCATCCTCAACATCTGTCCCTTGCGGGTATCCGTGGGTTGGCGGACGAGCACCGAAGGAACTCCGGCGGCAATACCCATGAAGGGCGAGTGCGGCTGAATGCTACTCGTTCGACAGTACTTCTTCCGGGTCTTTCTGGGGTGGTTCGCTTTTTTCCCATTTGGCCGCGCGGGCTTCTTCATCCGGCGTCAAGAATGGTCGGACCACACGCAGGCCAACACCCAATGCGTCGGTAAAATACCAGATGCTCTGAGGCAACTGTGGATCCTGCTGCTTCCATTCTTCGCTCGATCCTTCCCGCACTGCGCTGCGGAGCATATTGGCCGGATCATCCCAGCCTCCGCCACGCACGACGCGAGGGTATTCAGTGAGCGGAATGACGAGCGGATCGGTTGAGACCCTGCCTGCCTGCAGCGAATACGCTTCGGGAACATATTGATCCAACACCCACTCAGCAACATTGCCGTGCATGTCGTGCAGCCCCCAGGGATTTGGTTTCTTCTTTCCGACGGGCTGATAATTCCCGTTGCTGTTGTCCTCGAACCAGGCATACGCATCCATCTCAACTGCGTCGTCACCAAAGGAGTATGCTGTCGTTGTTCCACCGCGGCAGGCGTATTCCCATTCTGCTTCCGTCGGCAAGCGATAATAGCGGCCCGACTTGGCGCTCAGCCATGCGCAATACATGCGCGCGGAATGCTGTGTCATGCAGATCGCCGGATTGTTTTCCCGGCCCATCCCGAAACTCATGTCGGTATAGGGTGGTGTCGGTCGCGTCACGGCATCGGCCACCTTGTCGCGCGGAGTTGATGG
The DNA here is from genome assembly GCA_964517865.1 of uncultured Chitinophaga sp. Classification (GTDB taxonomy): domain Bacteria; phylum Planctomycetota; class Planctomycetia; order Planctomycetales; family Planctomycetaceae; genus SXXK01. The sequence goes on along the minus strand of CAZFDW010000331.1, from coordinate 584 downwards.
CTTGCCGTAGGCCGCCCGACGCAGCGAATCGACGCGGTCGCTCCAGACTTCATACTGGTTCCATGTGATCTCGCACTTGCTCATCCAGAACGGCGAGATTTCGACATCATGCTGTGGACCTTCGTCGTCGCGCCTGTCTGCTTCGGTCTCCGGACTGCCCATCGCGAACTTCCCACCCGCAATCGGCAGCATGTCAATTTTGAAAGCCGTGTGTGCCAAAGGTTCGGTATATGCCTTCATGTCGGCAGGCGATTCAGCAATCGAGTCCGGCACTTTCACTGGCTCCGGCTTGTCCTCCGCATGTGCTGCGCGGTGCGAGGAGGCGGCCAGTATCAGGGTACAGACCAAACGGAACCACACGGACGACTGCAACGTTTGGGACGTCATGATCCACGAGCCTTAATTTCGGAAGGATTGATGGCAGGGACGGATATGTCTCTGCCGACAGGCACCCGAGAATCCAAAAACTTTGCAGGTCCGGAATCGTGCAGGCCATATTCTATGCTACTCAGGCCGACCGTTTCTGTCCCGTCCGAACTGACCGACAACGCAGAAATCCTTCGCATTGGGGCTTGGTAAAGGGG
>CAZFDW010000330.1:0-7567 GCA_964517865.1 uncultured Chitinophaga sp. | reverse complement strand
CCTTTGCCAAGTACTCTCTCGATCCGGTAGCGCGCGATACGCTGAGGATGCTCAGAGGGTATACCGCCCACCTGAGGGATCGGATTCCCGTCCGGGTCCACCGTCATATCGTTGGGATTTGAGTCATTCATTTTGTCATCCGATGTGTGCCCAAATATCGATCGCAAGCCATGCCATGCGATTGATTGTAGCAATGTGGAACCCCGTTGGCGTTCAGTGTGCGAGGAAACGATGTAGCCCTTCAATACTCTTGAACTGTCATGAGAATCTGCGAGATGAAATCAGGCTCCGTTTGGTCTGATGGCCGTTGAACAGCCGCGTTCATGAGCCGATGATGGGCAGTGGTCAAGAGACCTTGCCAAACGGAGCCTGTCGTTTCAGTTCGCATTCAGCTCAGACGTGCTTCCTAACGAGTGCCTTTTTCAGCTCGCACTTGCCAGGTGGCACTGCGATCCCGTCACGGTATTGTCGCAGCAACTGGCGAGATTGTTCGGCCAGCATGCGGCGGACTTCCCGACGTTCGCCCTTGATGCGCGCGATCTTCATTTCGTCGTACAGCGTTGTCTGATGTCGCATCCAGGCAATCACCGCTGCTTCAGCGCGGCGTTCCACGGGGATCTGTTTTGTCCGAGCGACCGTGCCACTTCCGACCGGTGTGGCGTGCGCGGCAACGGCGTCTGCAAGCTGTGCGGCAAGTTGCTGATGAATCGGAGCAAATGCCAGAAACTGGAACACAGCATCGCGAAACGTGGCAACGTATTCGGTTTGTGTTTTTTCACGACGCTCCGCACTGGACGCCTGTCGTTTTGCATAGGCTTCGGTTGAACGCTCAACCTCTAGTTGTTTGATCGCGGCAGCGATGTTGGCCTGCGGGGCCCACACACCCTGAGAAAATGTCTTGCGACCGCGTTTCTCCTGCACCGTCCATGACGGCCCCGCCGCCTTGACGCGCCGAGTCAGCCCGGGATCTCCGGGCAGCAGTAATGACCAGTCAGCCGGTGGTGCAAGGATTTCCCCCGTCGTTGTGACCACCGTCTCGGGACGCGGACCGGGCGATACGATACGAGTCTGATTCGGCATTCAATTTCATCCTTGTTGAGCATCGCTGAAGTTGGTATCGTGAGTTTGAAATGGTGCAGGCCCAGAGTGTCCCTTCCATGATCTCTCAATCCGAAGTTGATCACTTTTACCACGGGCTTGTGACCGATGTCCGTGCTCGGGGCGGCATGTGTGCGATCACCAGCGGCATGGCCTGTGTTCAGTATCGAGTTGCGCAATCCACACAAGACTGGTGATCTGTTGTGTCTCAAGAGTGATCCGCGATCCTTGCTGGAAGTATTGCAGGTTTCGACTTTTGGGGACAGCAAATGCAGTTACCGAGGCAATCTGACAGCGCCGCTCGATGAGCGCTGGCTGGTGGCAGGACGTCGCATTTTCGCTGGCGACACGCTGAGGCCGAGGCTCACCTGGACGTATTCGGTATTGCACCGCGCGGCACAGTACCGTGGGAACGCGAAACCAACGGACTTTATGCGCATCGACATACGGTCGCTGAGATGAAACGTACGAAACGCAGCAAAGACTGGCCTTTTGCTACTGCACTCGGAGTCCAGATGCTGGCGGAGGGAGATGCTCGCGGTTGGTTACACATTTTTGACGCTGATGTGCTGTTCGAAATGGCCGAGAAGCGAGCGTGTCCGGATGCGATCCGTCAGCGGCGACCGATGCTGCAACTTGCATTCAACCACGATCCCCGGTTACGGACAGCATTGGTCGTGGAGATGCATTTCTGGCACGAGCTGGACCGGATTCGAATGCGTATCTATGAACAGGCGATTCGTCCGTATCGAGCGTCCGTGACGAGCGAACATCTACGCAATGAATGCGACTTGATGGTTCAGCATAAAGTGCGCGTGCAATGTGCCGAACAGAATCTTCCCATCAATCCACTGGCGGCGTATGGATTTGAGAATATGCTATCGGAAGCGCTTGATTCGGTGCGTGACCTGGGTGAAAAATGGCTCAGACTGTTGCCCGATGTGCGCGAGAATTTTGAGGAATTATTGAATGATCCCTGAGATTCCAGAATTAGCACCGCTCACACCCGAAGCGTTCGCGCAGATTCGTGAAATTGAATACAACTTTCATGTGCGCGCTTTCGGAGAAGAAATGGCACGCGTGAACTTCATGCCGCAGGAAGAACGCATGCGATACTTATACGAGATGATCGATCATGCCGTCGCCAAGGGTGTCAACTTTGATCGCCCCTCGACTGGCGTCAAGTGACTGCAGGGTGCGTGAAGCGAAGCAGAACACACCATTCGATTCAACCGCACAATCATCTACACGACCGCTCTGAATTCGAACAACGAAAACACAAAGTGTACGAACAGCACAAAGAGTGTCGCCCACAGAATCGTGCGCGTCACGCCCTGGCTGATTTCTGCGCCCGATAATTTTGGCGACACTCCGCAACGCCATGAAATCATCGCCACACCCAGTCCGCAACACACGAGTTTCGCGAGCAGCCAATCGCTGCCTCGATAAAATAGCGACTCAGGCTGGACAAGTTCTTTGTGAAAATGCGCGTCCCAGAACGCGATCCCGAGATCCTGATGGCTGATCAGAAACGCAAACGCAGCTGTCAGCGCCGCGACTGAGTAACTTAACAACGCCAGGAACGGCGTGCCCAGCAGAAACGCATACAGAATGGGCGTCCTTAACGAGCGTGCGGGATTCATGCCGATGGTCTTCATCGCATCCAGTTGATTTCCGTAGACCTTGCTTCCGACATCCGCTGACACAGCCGCGCCGGAACGCGCGGCGATCAGGATCGTGGACAGAATCGGCACCAGAAATCGGAACAGCGAAAAGCCCGTGGCATTGAGCAGATTCTCGGTCAACAGCGGCTCTGTAAACTGACGAAACGGCAGATAGCGAAACACAAAATCCTGCGCCACATATCCCAGAATCATGCCTGCAATGGCAATGTAGAGACAAGCCGATGGACCTGCCACCAGACGCATGTAATACAGCGTATACCGCAATCCCCAGCGCCGGCTTCGCCACAGTGGCAGCAGAGATAACGGCAGCAACAGAACTTCTTCCACGAGGATTCCTGATCGCGTCAGAAATGTCAGGCCTGTCTGTCTGATTCTTTCCTTCCACGAATGAACGATCACATCCGTCGCAGCGCGAGGCGGAGTGCCCAGGGCTGCGGGAAGGCTGGACCATTCTTTCCTCGGCAATTCGACAAGTCTGAGATTCGTATGATCGAGCAGGATAATTCGGTCGGCGATTCGACTCAGTGTTTCGTAATCGTGAGTCACCAGAATCGACGTGCGTCGGTACCGCTGCTGGGTTTCGCGAATCAGATCGGCGACCTGTTGAGCCGTCCTGGCATCCAGACCCGATGTCGGTTCGTCATACAGCACAACGTCCGAATTCGGCGCGATGGCACGGGCAATCGCGAGTCGCTGCTGCTGACCACCGCTTAACACGGCCGTCGCGCGGTCAGTGGGAACTCGCAGATCTGCCAGCAATTCGGCAGCACGCAACTTCGCGTCTTTGTGGCGAATCTGAGCATGATCAAGAGCGATCTGGACGTTCTGCACGGGCGACAATTCGTCCAGCAGCGCGAAGTTCTGGAAGACGACCGAGACTGGATGCGAGGCATCCTCAACACCTCGACGGGTTCCGTCGGCCGCCATAAATGCGATGTCACCGCGGTATTGGATGCCTGCATGTGAATCGTCAATCAGTCCGGCCAGAATCTTCAGCAGAACGGACTTGCCGACACCACTACAGCCAAGTAACAGGACAACTTCACCAGCGGAAAATGTGCAGGTTGCGGCATCCAGCAAAGTACGTTCGCCCGCCCGTACCGTCAGGTTGCGGATTTCAATGCTTGTACCTTTCGCCACTGTTTCCGCAGCCGCTGTTTCCGCAGGCTTACCGATGTTAGATTTTGAAGCGGGCTCTGCGTCTGCCATCAGGGTTTCACCAGTTCGGGAACGGATGAAATTTCCGGAGCCGTCGGCGTGAGCGGACTTTGTGCCGTGCCTTCAAATTCGATCGGAAACTCCATGGATTCCCTCGCGATGAAGATCTGCAAATCGTGCTTTGAGTGACCACTGTCCTCACGGAGTTTGAGACCATCGGTCCCGAGCGGAACAATCACAAGCCAGCGGCGATCCTTGAGCAGGATCTGACTCCGCAGCACACGCGAAAACTCCGGAGTGATACCAATTTCGCGGCTGCCAAAGATCGCGTCACCGATGGCGCGGGCGGTGGGCTCGAAACGCACGTTCGCGACCTGCAATGCATTCTGAACCTCGGTGCTCTTCCAATAATCCTGTAGCGACGTTTTGAGGTGATCGTTCTGCGCAATCGATTCCTGCACAACGCTCCAGATAATCGCTTGTAGCTCAGGATCCGACGCAACCTTCCGCAGATTTTCACGAATCACACTGCGGACGCGGTCATTCCTGCTCACACGGGAAATAATCCGCTGCGTGATCGCAACAAACTGATCTGAACGTGATTCGAGTTGCGGACGGACTTCCTGCTCGAGGAACCGGTCAAATTCTGTTTTCACCGCATTCTTCTGAGGCAGTGGTGAGACATCATACAGATAACGCCATGTAAACGACCACAACGAAACACGATCCCACAGCTCCTTGCCCAGTTCGCTGGCGACTGGAGTGATCTCTTCTTCAACGATCGGCAAAATCTCTGTGCGGACCAGCGGCACGATCTGCTTTCGGATGATCTCTGCCTGGTAGCGATCGGCCAATTGTCCGAACTCATTGCGATGGTCCTGAATAATCCCGGGAATTTCCGCTTCAATTGCAGTGACTGCGTGTGCCAGACTTTTTTCCAGGACGGGCTGCAACTGGGCCAAAACCTGTTCGCGATGCGATTTCCAGTCGTCAGCGATCAGCCTTGCGATTTCCTGCTGTCGCTGCGGCGGTACCATCGTACGGACAACCCAGTCGAGAGCCGTGGGCGTCGTGTGGTATTCGAGCACAAAACCATCGGGATACTCCGCCGAAACCGTATTGTAGAAAACAACTGACGCTTGTTTCGTCCAGGCCTCTTTTGGTTCGTGAGAAAAGTGATTACGCACACGACCCACCTGTCGAAACGTTCCGTCGGCATGTCGCATGAGAAGCGGATCACCCGGTGACAGCACAATTTGAGTGTCGGACCATGCGATACGTTCCGATGTCGCGCTTGCCAGCCATTGACGGATCCCATCGACAACATCCACGACTGAGCTCTGTTCCTTCGCATCCGTCCCGCGCACTGCCATCCACGCGGAAACGCCAATCGCGATCCATGCGACGATCCCCAAAATCAGATGACGGTGTTTCATAGGAAGAACCAATGTGTGCTCAGAACAATCCAGCTGCGGAATCGTACGGCGAAATTCACTGCAGGCAAACCCTGTTCTCAGCCTGAATCATAGTTCGTTCAGGACGCCCGGTATTTGGCTCGCTTTTTCAAAATTCAGTGATATCGGGGGTCTGTTTTGCTATGCTGGCACAATTCAACTGCATGTGTTCGGGTGAAAGACTGAATAAGGACTCTGCTGTGCCGCTGATTTTTCCAGGAATGGACCCGTATGTCGAGAACCCTGTGATCTTCCCGGGGATTCACAGTCGAATGGTCGTCTATCTGGCTGATCAGATCGCTCCGCGCATCCGTCCGCGATACGCGGCTTCGGTTGGTGAACGTGTCTATGTCGAATCAGCGAAAGAAGGGAATGCTCGCCCGATCATTCCTGATGTTTGGGTGCGACAAACGATCGGGCGATCGGTTCAGAACGGCGGTGTTGCGGTTGCCGAGCTACCCGAGGTTGATGAACCGATTGTCCTTGAAGCTCAGGACCTCGAAATTCGGCAACCGTTCATTGAGATTCTCGATCGGGAATCCAATATGCGTGTCGTCACGATAATTGAACTGGTCAGTCCGAGCAACAAGTACGCTGGAGCCGGGCGAGATTCGTACGTAATGAAGCAACGCGAAGTGATTGGCAGCGATACGCATCTCGTGGAGATTGACCTGCTGCGCCGCGGGCCACATGTGGTGGCTGTGGCGGAATATTTGACCGCTGGCCGTTTCGATTACGACTACCTGGTTTGTGTGCATCGGGCTCGAACACGTCGATTCGAGGTCTATCCACGCAGCATCCTGCAGACGCTGCCATGCATCCGAATTCCGCTGGCTGGCAACGACCCGGATGTCCGCCTCGACATTCGCGCTGCGTTGGAGCAGGCGTACGATGCGGGCAGCTACGATCAACGCATTGATTATTCCCGACGATGCTATCCACCATTGTCTGCCGAGGTTGAGATCTGGGTGCGCCACTTAATGGAACAGGCGAAACATACACCGGCGGGCTGAAGTCTGTACGCCTCCAAAACGAACATGGCCAGGTCGTTCGACCTGGCCATGTGTCAGAGCAGTTTCGATTTCTGGCGGCACAAACTACGCAGCGCGACGGAACATGTCGTTCATCGGAATTATGTCTGCCGGAGCGGCTTCTTTGGCTGCAGCATCAATGAAGGCTTCAAAGATCTGCAGATCCAGTGCGGACGCGGTGTTGCTTTCCGGATGCCATTGAACTCCCAGACAGAACCAGTCGTCTTCGATCGATTCGTAGGCTTCAATGATTCCGTCAGGACACGTCGCACTGACACGAAAACGTGACGACAAATCTTTTACGGCCATGTGGTGCGCACTGTTGACGCGAACTTCACCAGGTCCGTAGATCGCGTCCAGACGTGTTCCAGGAACAATCTCCAGTACATGTCGCAGATTCTGTTCGACTGGATCGCGATGATGCAGAGCGCGGGGAACTTCTTCGGGGATATGCTGGTACAGCGTGCCACCGCACAGAGCATTCACCAGCTGCATTCCGGAACCGATTGCCAGAATCGGCAGACGGCGTTTGATGGCCATTTCCGCAACACGACGATCGAAGTCTTCGCGTCGCTTCGGCATCACTTTCACGGACGGATGAATGTGCATCTTCATCCGCGTGGGATCCAAATCCAGATTACAACCTGACACCACAACGCCAGTCACATTTTCCATCATCTGATTTAGATCATCATCGTTTTCAAGCGGGGGCAGCAACATCGGAATACCACCGGCAGCGCTGACGCTGTCGTAATAACCCGTGTTAAACCACGTGAGTGCTGCACCGTTAAAGCGTTCCGGACGAAAATCACCGGTAATGCCTACCATCGGTTTCTGAATGCTCATGAACAGGTTCCCTCCCAGGTTGAGCAGATCGACTGGACACCGCGAATTGCTGTGTCTCAGGTGCGAAGCGGGCCGGAAACGAATTGAGCGCTGCAGCAAAGACCGGCAATGCAGGGCATCGGTCCATCCTGGCAGGATGGAGAATGTGAAGGCATGGCAGAATCCTTTCCGCAGTACACAACCGATTCCATTCGGTTGACTGATATCGTTCAGCAATGAGCCGAAATCGAAATCAGAAATCCTTAATAGCCCCCTTCGGGCTATCTCGCTGCTGGCCAAATTCCACTGGTTCAGC
>CAZFDW010000329.1:0-7591 GCA_964517865.1 uncultured Chitinophaga sp. | reverse complement strand
ATCCGCAGAAGGTCTTCATGTGCCATGCGTATCAGTGTGGCTTTCGAGGCAACCTCCTCGCATTGATGCACGGCTGGCTGACCGAAACGAAGCCAACCGGCGACAAGCTCAAGGGAGACGAGTTTCATCGCGTCAAGAACATCCTCGCCGATGCGGTGACAAAAGCAGCGAATGCCATAAGCAACTCACCGAAACCCAGCACGAACGAGTCCCCTTCTCCGATGCCGGAACGAAACATTCCGCTCATCGAATCAGACGACGCCAAAGTACGGGATGTGGCCACGCTCGACGAGAAGTTCATCGTCGATGTCGCGACCATGCCGCCCGCCACCGCGAGCTTCGTTCGCTGCCACCCCTGCCTTTCTCCCGAAGCGATGAAGAAATGGCACAGCGGCATCCTGCCGATGAGCGGCGGCGATGATAAACGCGGCTTCAGTTTGCGAGGCAACGTCATCTCTCCCGTCCTCTCCGAAGACGGACAAGTGCTCGCGTGGATCGGCCGCGATCCGACCTACGAGCAGAAGGAACGCGACTTCGCCCGTGTCACACCAGCCGAGCGGACCGCAGCCACCGCACCGATCAAGCATCGGCTTCCAAAAGGCTTTCATCGCGGACTCGAACTCTTCGGGCAACAAGCGAGGCGTCTCAAGGAACCCAGCTATCGTGAGTCGATCGCTCGTCACGGCATCATTGTCGTGGAAGGCTTTAACGACGTGATCGGCCTCGACAACCTCGGCATCCCCGCAGTCGCAATCATGTCAAACCGCATCACCGAGCATCAAATCGAAAGTGTCACTCGCTGGGCCAAGCAACTTGCCAACGGCAAGGTGTTGCTCCTCTTTGATTGCGAACAGACTGGCGACGACGGAGCGAAGGAAGCCCTCTGGCTCTTCAACGAACGCGGCCTTGATGTCCGCCTCGGTTGGTCTCAAGCGATGCATGGCGGGGCGTTCAAGCGACGTCAGCCGGAAAATCTGAATCGTGAAGAATTGGACGCAGTCATTCGGCCCGCACTGGGACGTTGAAGATCGCGGCTTTGCCGCCTCGTCAGGCAGTATCCAAATGTTGCAGCGACTGCTGCCATAACGAACGGGACTGCTTCATGCTGGAAGTCGATTTCCGGGTAGATGTCCTTAATGAGGTCGTCAAGCGGGAAACATTGCTTGAAGGAGAGGACGGTCAAATGCTACTGCCGTTGTTTCTGGTCCGATGGGTCGCGGCCGTTGCTGGTTTCGGCCGCATACAAAAAAAAGAACCCCATCCGAAAGTTGAATTTCGGATGGGGTGAAGTGCCGTTCGGATTCGATCGTTGCTGCCACGGCGAACGAAAGAGAGTCGTTGAAGTACCGGCGATCATTCCTTCGACCACCGAATCACATCTCCCACTTTGATAGTTCCCGGACGTTCTGTTGTTCCGTAAACGCCGAGTTGGTTTTTGCGTTGGGTAACTATTTCTTTCAACACCGCCGGTTCTTGCTTCGCCGTGTCAGGGTTGATGTTCACGACCATACATCGCACGTCTTTTCGTTTGACTCGGATGGTTGCCGAATCCTCACGATCGCCGAACTTGAGCAGACCGCCCACGAACTTGTCTTCGGGGAATTCCCGCGTGACGTATGGCGTTGTCTCGATCGTGACATTGGATCGAAACCGTCGCCGGTCGAGATCATTGCCGACCATCGCTTCCAGCGACTTGATGCTCTCGATGCTTATCATCGAAATGTCCATCGCATCGAAGGCACCGGACCAGAGCTGAATGAGCTGGATCGGCTTGCGGCTTTCACGGCGAAGTTCGTCCAGCAATTCCGGGCTGTCGATCGGCAAATCGAGGCCGTCCGGAGTTTTCACTCGCACCGCCGATTCCCGGATGTTTAACGGATCGACGAAATAGGGCTGATACCGGACAAGCGGCGGGTAGTCCCGCGATGTAATCCACGGGAAACCAGACTTATCGTCGGGATTCAGCAGTGCAAGTCGGCGATCACCGTCCAATCCGTGCCAACCAGTTCGCGTTTCTTTAATTGCTTCGCCGGACATCGACTTGACGGGAAACCGTGTCAGATCCCGGACGACTCCGACTTCTTCATACTGCCGTGACATGGAAAATCTCCTTTGTGGCATGAATTGAGAAATGAAAACGGCGAAGCAAGCCACCGCCACCGGCCGCTTGCTTCGCCACAAACGTCTTCGATCACATTGCGGTCAACTTGCTGCCGTTCAACTTCTGGAACATGTCCAATCCGGCCAACAACTTTTTGACCACCGGATTCTCTTTCCGCATGTTGAAGATGGCCTCTGGCCGCTCATGTCCCGCTCCACCGACGGACTTGTCCGGTGAAACCGGCAGGCGATCCTTTTCTTCGGGAGTCATCTTCTCGAACGGCTTAATCAAGATGTTCCGAATCGATCCCCAGTGCTTGGCGGACAAAGTACAAATGGCTCGATACAAGTCCTTGTACTCGGTCAGCCCATCGCGAAAAGTCGCTGACTGATCCGCAATTCGTTGCGCCACCACGGCAGTTTCCGATGCCACCAACTCTGCTTTGCTGAACCCGAGCCGACCAAGGAACTGGTCCACCACGGACGGCAAAGCCATATCCGTCTGCACGACCTCGCGGTCTTCAGGCGTGAGGTAATCCATTCTCTCAGTGATCTTGTCGAAATAAGTTTCGTCACTGACTCCTGACAGCAGATCCGCGCTAAAGTTCGAGCGGAGATTCGCGGCATTTGGGCCTGTGGACTCCTTGCCGCGAACGGGATATCCGCACAGATAGACGCGGAACCGATTGAAAACTTCGGGTGTCAATCCCGCCCGGCCAGCCGAAGGACTTTTCCGCATCTCTTCGTACTTCTCGCCAATTGCTGAGTAGCACTTCATGGCCTTATTGATTGCCATCACAGCCGCGTCTGATTCGACTGGAACGTCGCCTAGGCAGATTGGTCGCAACAGATTGCTGGCCGTTTCGCAGCATGCGTTCCAGACTTGGACGCATCCTTTGAAGGCCCGTTCTCCAACTTCACCGGTGAACGTCAAGGCGTTGCGGCCACGATCCTCCAGCCAGTAACCGTCGAGGCTCAGGATCGGCGGCAAGCCAATCACCTCTGCAATATCGGCCAAGAAGTATTCCGCATCGGGCAGGAACTTCCAGGTGGTTCCTTTCGGCTTGCCCGACATCTGAAAATGGCGTTCGGCTGAGCCAATCAGAAACCCAAGGAGTTTGAGCACTCGCTTGGCTACCCGCTTGGAAATCCCTGCCGTGCTCATTCCAAACAGCGATTGAAGTGCTTCAACCTTGGGTCGAATAACTTCGACGAACTCGACGGCGTTAATTCCATCATCCTCGACGGTCGTGTTTAGATCGGGCAGTTTGTCACGAATCCAGGATTCGACAGTGTCGAGCGATTGCTCCGTCGTGTCTCCATCCGAATCTGAATTTTCTTGCCACGTACCATCCACCTCCATCGCGTCCGTGCGCACCACTTCCATCTCCTGCGTAAGCATGGTTCATTCCTTCTGAAATGGGGCCAAAAAAAGTGTGGCCCTCTCTGGAATGACCTTGCTACGGGATCCCCAGCGGGCCACGCGCGGCACACCGACATGGTGTTTCCGCAGATTGCGCGACGCGGTAGGATGGATGTCGCTACGGGATCCCCAGCGGTCCATGACCGTATGAGGATTTGAGGGGCAGCATTACCGTGCTGCCCCTTCCCATTTTTCTCCGACCCTCCGGCGCGTCGCATTGCGTGGCATTCACCACAGCGGCCGGACGATTAACGTCCCTCTCGGACTTGCCGAGGTTCTCTGGTTGCCGCTGCGTTTCAGATTGCCAAAGAGCCACAGGTCAGGGGACTGCCGACTAAAGTGTCGTTCCCTATCAATGACCTGTTTCGCCAAGAGTTGGCGTGTGAAGCTCAACGCAGCGGATGTGCCGAAGTCGCCGGTCGGCGAGAGAATTGCGCAGATAGCGACTGCGCAGGCAGTTACAAGAAGAGCATCCGAAAAGACTCTGAGCCGACCTGTGAAATAATCTCGTGATCGTGTCGGCTGCGTTACGCGCTTGTCACGGAGCCCGCTGCAACCATCACACCGGACGCTCAAATGCGGCTCCAGTGTAGCCGAGTCTGATTGATCCGCGTGATAGATTTCGGTGGCGGTGATGGCTCCGGTGTCGAGATCCATCGCACTGTATGCCAAGTACATCGAATCTGGCCTCGGCGAGCTTTTCATTCACCCGCTGATAAAATAGATGCCAAGGTGCCTGCGACAACTCCTCGGCCGCAATCCAAAACTTTTGCCGCCGCACATTCTGCCATCGCCCCATCGCACTTCCCAACTCCTCCTGCTCGCGATTCCTTCGCTGCCGCGTATCATAGCGCCTTGTCACGCCCCCCAAACCAAGGACGTTTTTCCAGCAGGCTGTTAAATGGCTCGTAAAAAACGCAGTTCCTCGATCGACCCACCACGGCATCAGGCGGAGGACGAAATGCTGACTTCTACCGGGGGTAGTGCTGCCAATCCCTCGTTGGAGCAGGTGCTTGACGCGGTACTGCGGCTTGAGCGAGGCGAGAGAAGCGATGGTTTATCCCAGGAGTTCGGGATCTCGGCCGGCGTCCTGGAATCGTGGCAGCAGAGTTGCCGCGACGTGTGTGAGACTCTCACAACAGGCGTTCCACCATCTAGCATTCGTATGGAACAGTCGATAGCAGAGTGGACTGCACATGTAGATTCAATCCAGCAGACTAAGTCGCAACGCACGTTTGCCGACTATTTCGAATCGATTGCGGAGGAGCGTCTGACCGCGCTGGATTGTTGCCAAAAAGCAGAGCCGTTTCGCCGCATCTTGCTCAGCGAGGGATTTCTACCGTTGTTGATCGAAGTGGCGGTCCTTCAGGATCAGCGGGTTCACTCAGCAGGTGAAGCGAAGTTCGATTCGGTGATGACATCCTATGTGGATGCTTGCATCCCACCTGTCCCCCCAAGCCAAACTCTGCTCAATTGCTGGCAATCAGCCATCGACGATTGGCTTAACAAATCGACAACTCGCGCGCCATTTGACTTCGTCCCTAGCCCGCTGACGTATAAGTACGCTTACTTTATCCACCCGTTTCCTGAATCGTCGAGTCAGGCAGGCTGCCTCAATCCTCTGCCCAGAGTGACTGACACGCTGCGTCAATTCCACGGTAAAAGCATTGATATTCCAGCGACTGCTCCGTGGACGCGAACTAGGGCGTATCATTTCGCATCTGTCGCACCGACGTTGACGCCTGAAGTCGGAATTCAGGAACTGGCGGAACAGTTCCTGAAACGAGTCGGACAAGGGCTATCGGAGACGCCTCGCACCACCGAGCATGATTCGGCGGAGTGCGTAACTGCTGGGTCTTTCATGATGGTGATCCCGTTCTTCCGCCAGATTAAGTTCCATGCAGAGGACTTCACCGAGCTTATTGATTTCGGACCAAGTCCCGGTGGTTGTCTGTTTGCTGTCTTGCTACCAAACGGAGCCGCGACATCGGAAACGCCTCGCCGCCTTCGACGAGCAGCCATTCGTTGCAGTTGGCTGCTCCATCAAGCGGCCCTCGCCGAAGGTGACACGAAGGCGGCATCTGAGCGTACGGTGACCGAACAAATCAAAGCGACGCATGAGTTCTCGCGCCATCTGCTGGTCAACGCAGTGATCCGAACAGACTATCGACTCGAACGCGTACGCAGATTGACAAACAACGATGATGCGGACCACAGACAAGCGTTTTCGCGCGTATCATCCTCTATCGACAATCTGTTGTGTTTGAACGAGTGTGCGATGGGAATTGAGCGTCGACTGTTAAAGTTTCGTTCGTTGTCATTGTTGTTATCCCATCTTCGCACCGTCTACTTCATGGGCAATGACAGCAGTCCAGAATGGCCATCTGGTGTGCCTTCGCCGAGTTATGAAGCGACTATTACAAGACACCTATACATGATTCTTGCGAATCTTGCGGACAACGCGCAAAAGATTGCTGATGAAGACGGTATTGTCGCAATTGGATGCCTGAGGATACCTGATTCCGCAGACACGATTGTTTGGATTGAGAATACGGGTGCTCAAGCGATGCCGTCTAATTGTCAAGATTTTCTTAGAGGCGAATGCAACGAAGTGCCCCGACGTCCCGATGGGAGTGAGCCGCTTGGATTAAAGACCGTGTCGCAATTGATGAGAGAAATGCACCTGACGCGCGCGTATGTATCGTCACCGTTCACGGAAGAAGCTGCGATAGAGCGGGTTGCTGATCTTGGATTGCCATCTGTTACATCATTGGGGAGCCGAATTGTCGGTAATGATTTTGGAACGCGGATTGAAATCAGGCTTGCTGCGGAACTCGCGGCTACCACCCAGGAGAGAAGATCATGAATCCTACTCCAGATCGTAAAATGATTCTGATCGATGACGAGGCAGAGCCTCGCGCGCAATTCAAAGACTTATTTGAGAGAAAGGGCTGGCATGTCACCGCATATAAAAATGGGGGTACCGTCAATGCTGCACTTGAAAAGGATGCATCAATCCTCCGCGACGCCATCCTAGTTGTGGTGGATCATGGTTTGACAATTGGTCCGGATGGCTACACTTTGGGAACGTCACTAAAGGAACGGGCTGGTGCAGCCCTCAAGGTTGTCCTCCTTACTGGCAAGGACAAGGGTGACATTGAGAGAGCACATTCGAAATCCGGATTAGATGGATTTCTCAGCAAGGCGGAAGATTTCGAGACCGCTTATAATGACATTGTTGAGCCATTGTTTAATAGCGATGTGATAATTCCAACTCGCTCAGTTGGCGGCCAAACGATCGGTGTTTCGGATGTCGTGACTCGTCAAACCCTCCGTAGAATCGATCAGTACATCGCTCGGTCGATGATGCCAGTCTTGATCATCGGAGAGACGGGTACGGGCAAGGAATCCCTGGCAAGAGAGATCCACGATAAAAGCGGATTGCCCAAAACCCACTTTCGTGCGATCAACTGTGCGGCTATGAGCGACGACTTGATCATGTCGGAGCTTTTCGGTCATGTGAAGGGTGCATTCACGGGTGCGCTTGAGCATCGCTTAGGCTTAATTCTTGAGGCGGCCGGCGTTCAGACACCTCCTCGACGAAGAAAGACGGGCGATACAACGGCCGCTGACGCGAAAACAATACTGCAAGAAGTGTATGAGCTTGGAGAAATCCAGTTAGGAGACTTTGTCGATAAATTTTGCGGAAAACAGAACGTGTTTGCATCGATTTCTAAGGCAGTAAATGATCTCAGAAAGTTGCGTGAGGAGTTGGAACGGTATCCGGTATCTTTTTTAGAGTGGCTGAATGACGCCAGTGCTAAGCCAGCGCTATGCGATAATGGATTTGAGTTTTCCGGACTCACTAATGAGGCCGAGCGTTACAGTGGTACGTTGTTTCTCGATGAGGTCGCCGAACTGTCCGAAACTGCCCAAGCCGCACTCCTACGCTTGCTTGATGGAAACGGTATGTGCCCAGTTGGATACTCTGGCCCACCCTTCAAGCCAGGGATTCGAATTGTTGCAGCCACTAATCGCTACATGAGTCTTTTCGGTGTCCAGGAACCT
>CAZFDW010000328.1:0-7593 GCA_964517865.1 uncultured Chitinophaga sp. | reverse complement strand
GTCGAGCGTCCAATCGCGGTTGCGTGTTTATGTCGCTGCCGGAATACCTGCAGTTACTGGACTGGACCGATCGACACGTGAAGCCAGGCAAACGCGGCTCTGTGGCGAAGACTGCGCCGCCGATTCCGGAACGGTTGAATCTGTCTCCGGAACTTTGATTGCAGGTCGTTGAGCAATTCGGGAACCGCCGCTCCGCAACCCGAGTCACGCCTGCGTCCCGTTTCAACGCCGCCGTGTCATCGACGGTTCCAACATCCGTGTCACGATACGCCTGAGGCGGGCTGTGCAAATCCGCTGATCAAGAATGATGTGTTTCACCATTGTGACAGGTTTGGATGGCTCCGATTGCCAGTTTTCTGGTGAACTCTCGGAGACATGAATGTTCAGGGCACGGGAATCAAAACATTACTTCGCTGGAAAGCGCCAGCCATCCGGAACACGGGCACCTTTGCGGACGCAGGGGATTCCGTCGCGAACGAGTACTTCGCCGAAGTCGCAGTCCGACGATGGTGCTTCATTGGCGACGATTCTGGCGTTGCGGCCGATGCACACATTCTTATCCAGCATTGCACCATCAATATAGGCCCCATCGCCGATGCCCCACACGGCTGATGAGTCACCGAAAGAGTACAGATGGTCGTCGGTTGTCGGATAAAAATCGGCACCCATGAGGACGGAATTCTTCAGGGTGACGTCCTTGCCAATATGTGTCCTCATCCCGATGACGGATTTTTCGATGATGGTACTCGTGCCGATGAAACACCCGTCTGCGATCAGACTGTCACGCACGGTACATGATGCCATTCGTGTCGATGGCAGAAAACGTGGCCGCGTGAAAATGGGTGCTCGGCGATCCGCAAACAAGAACGGAGGATTTTCGTCAGTCAGCGCCAGATTGCAGTCGTAAAATGCCTTGATCGTGCCGATGTCTTCCCAATATCCATCGAAAAGATGCGTCTGGACATGGTGATTCTTGATCGCCATCGGAAAAATGTGTTGCCCGAAATCGTCATGGCTTGTGGATTCCAGCAGATCGACGAGCAGATCCCGGTTCCACAGATAAATTCCCATGCTGGCCAGATACTCGCGACCGTTTGCTTCAATCCCCTTGCTGTCAATCCATGCGGCGGGTGTACGAACCTTTTCGAGCGACGCATCGTCCTTTGGTTTTTCCACGAAATCGACCACTTTGCCGGAATCATTCAGCTGCATAATCCCGAAACTCCGCGCGGCGTCGGCGTGGACCGGGACCGTGGAAATTGTCACATCGGCGTTCGCGTTGATGTGCGTTGCCAGCATTTCATTGAAATTCATGCGGTAGAGCTGATCGCCGGACAGAATCAACACATACTTGATGCCATACTCTTTCAGAAATCGCACCTGTTTGCGGACAGCGTCGGCGGTGCCTTGGTACCAGTCGGCACCTTCCAGCGTCTGCTGAGCCGCAAGGATTTCCACAAAGCCGTTGTGAAAGAGGTCGAAATTGTAGGTCTGGCGAATATGCCGATGCAGACTGACGGAATTGAACTGTGTCAGCACGTACATCCGGTTGATGTTGCTGTTGATGCAGTTTGAAATCGGGACGTCGATGAGTCGATACTTTCCGCCCAGTGGCACTGCGGGCTTGGATCGATATTCGGTCAGCGGCATCAGTCGCGTTCCCTTACCGCCGCCAAGAATCAAGCCGACTGTGTGACGCATGATGTCATCCCTGTTTTACGTATGTGGCTGCGTTCAACCGTTCAAGCCCGAAGCTTAATGGATTCCATTGCGATTCGAAAAGGAACCGAGCCGACATCTTTTGAACATGCGATGAATTCCGGCGGTTGCAGGTTTTCACTTCGTTCTGCACGGTGGATCGCATATGCTGAACAAAGCATCATCGCCGCACGCAGACGGCAACTCATTCCGCATGACGATTCACAATGAACCTGGCCAGCATGAAACAGACTCAATCATCACCCGATACGCAATATGGTCGGCGAACGTTCCTGCAGAATTCGGCACTCGGGCTTGGCGGCGTAGCGCTATCGACACTGCTGAATTCCGAATCCACTGCGGCTGAACGAGCGATGGCACTGCGTGATTCGCATGTTACGCCACGCGCGAAGAATGTCATCTTTCTGTTCATGGCGGGAGGCCCCAGTCAGCTCGAATTGTTCACTCCCAAACCAGTGCTGAATCAGTATCACGGGCAAGCGCCGCCCGCGAGCATGACGGAGGGCCGTCGGTTTGCTTTCCTTCCGGCGGATGCCAAATTGCTGGGATCAAACCGGCATTTCGGACGCTGGGGCGACTGCGGCATGGATCTGAGCGAATTACTGCCTCATCATCGGGCCATCGTCGATGACGTGTGCTGGGTGCGCAGCGTAGCTACAGACGTCTTCAATCATGGCCCGGCAAAGCTGTTTATGAACTGCGGCTTTCAGGCACCGGGGCGTCCGAGTCTCGGTTCGTGGGTGACGTACGGTCTGGGCAGCGAATCGAACAGCTTACCTGGTTTTGTGGTGTTGCAATCCGGACCTCGGGGGCCTCGCGCGGGGAACACACTGTGGTCGAGTGGATTTCTGCCGACCAGTCTGCAGGGCGTTCCATTCCGCAGCAAAGGCAGTCCAATCCTGAACCTTTCCAGTCCGCCGGGGATCACGCGGGAGGCTCAGAAGGATTTCACGGACACCGTGGGACAACTCAATCGACTGCGCCTGGCGGAAGTCGGTGATCCGGAAATTGAGACTCGCATCAGCGCGTACGAAACGGCATTTTCAATGCAGATGGCGGCTCCGGAGCTGACTCAGCTGGAAGCAGAATCCCTATCAACGCTCGAGATGTACGGCGCGGTCCCGGGAAAGGCCTCTTTTGCAAACAATTGCCTGCTGGCACGACGACTTGTGGAACGCGGTGTGCGCTTCGTACAGTTGTACCATACGGACTGGGATCATCATGGTGGCAAAGGCGCAGATCTGGATGTGACACTGGATGGTGTCTGCCGCGAAGTGGATCAGGCGGCGGCCGCATTAGTGCTGGATTTGAAAGCTCGGGGATTGCTCGACGATACACTTGTGATCTGGGGCGGTGAATTTGGTCGCACACCGATGGGCGAACCGCGAGAATCCACTGGTCGCGATCATCACGTCGATGCATTCACGATGTGGCTGGCAGGTGGCGGCGTCAAGCGCGGCCACATTTTCGGGGCGACGGATGAAATGGGTTTCGGGCCTGTCGAAAATCGTGTCCATGTCCACGATCTGCACGCGACGATTCTGCATCTGCTGGGGCTGGATCATAAGCGTCTGACGTACCGGTCTCAGGGCCGTGATTTCCGACTGACCGACGTGCATGGAGAACTCATCAACGGGATCCTTGCATGACAAAACAAAACGCCTACGCAATGCTGAGCCCCGTAAAATGCTGAGCCCATCTGCACTTTCCGCGCAGGACTTTGCGGAACTTAAGTATTCCCTGCCCGAAGCGGGTCGCTGGCATGAATTGCACGATGGTCAGACCGTGGTTCTGTCCGCTCCCGACGACGTACACGGCACAATTGTGCTCAATTTGTCGCGCGCTCTGGCGGAGTGGTTTAAAAAACAGCCACAGCAGACGCGAGGTTATGCATGCCACGACCTGGGACTGCATGTGCATTCGGAACCGGACACCGTTTATGTTCCCGCGATGAGCGTTTTTCGCGAGGGCAAGCCGTTCGGCCAGTTTGACAACGTGATCGCGACAGAAATTCCACGCATCGTGATCGATGTGGCGTCGTCGAATGATCGCCGTTGTGACATGCGATTACGAACAACGGCGTACATGAAACACGGAGTCGAATGCGTCTGGGTGCCTGACCCGTTCAAGAAAGAGGTCCAGGTCATTCGCCGCGCCAGCCACACGTTGTCGCTTGGGAAGTGGCAGACACTGGATGTCGGCGACCTCCTGCCCGGTTTCAGCATCTCCATCGAAAATGTCTTCGTGCAACCGAAATGGTGGGATGAAAAGCTGCCGGAGTTTTAGCAGGATCCCGATGACCGGTTCTTTCCGCCTGAAAGGACTCGCGGCTCCGCCGTTGTCAATGGCCGCAAAAGAACGCAGTGATCGCAAAGAACAGCGAAATCAACGTCGAAGGATTGCTGCCTGATGAGTCGCGTCGTTCTGAGAGCGCATACTTCTTGATCTGGAAGCGGTAGCTGCCGAAATTGATGAGAAGGCCATGTTCGATGCGCGACGACTTGAGATAGCCAAGTAGTTGAGCGATGTGCTCATCGGATAAACTCTTAGCGGCCTTCAGTTCAATGATAAGACTGTTTTGCACATACAGATCAGCAAAATATTCGCCGACAACGGTTCCATCTTCATCTTGTACCGTGATTGGATGTTGCTGCCTGACATCCAAACCCAGCTTTCGAAGGCGGTGTGCCAGTGCATTCTCATAGACCTTTTCGAGATGTCCATGGGCATGGTAGCGGTGAACTGCATACGCGGTTTCCCGAACAATGTCACAGAGCTCAAAAATAGTCGTCATGCTTTGCCTTTCTGATTTTTCGAAGTCAAGGTTGGCCGCAAAAGAACGCAGGGAACGCAGAGAGAATGAATGAATCTGCGGGGGCTTCACTCACATATCTGCCTTCCACCGCTTTTTTTGCGATCTCTGCGATCTTTTGCGGCTATTCAATCTGTCCCACAGAATAGCCAATTGGATTTTCTGACGATAACATGCAGCCTCCGTTTCCGCCTGTTTTCAATGGAGGCCACTGTTATGCAGAAGTGGTTCGCGTGTGTTTGTCTGACGATGTTGTGCGGCTCTTCGGCGATTGCCGGGGACGCTCGGCGGAATGTGCTGTTCATTATCTCCGATGACCTCAACAACCTGCTGGGTTGTTATGGTGACCCGCAGGTCAGGACGCCGAATATCGATCGTCTGGCAACGCGAGGCGTGCTGTTCAACAAAGCGTACTGCTCGTTTCCGCTTTGTGGACCCAGCCGAAATTCGATACTCACGGGCTTGTACCCCAACAGTACCGGCATCCAGGCAAATGGTCAGGTCTTCCGCCAGACCATTCCCAACCAGCTGAGTATGCCGCAGGCGTTTCGACAGCAGGGCTATTTTGCGGCCCGAATCGGGAAGCTGTATCACTACAACGTACCGAATTCGATAGGCACCAACGGACATGATGATCCTGGATCGTGGGAGATGGAACTCAATCCTGCCGGCATCGATCGCCTGGCAGAACATCCGCACATTTTCAGTCTGACAAAGAATCAATTCGGCGGCACACTCAGTTGGTATGCGTCGCCGGAGAGTGACGAGCACCATACTGACGCGCTCATGGCGAAAGACGCGGACTGGGTCCTGGAACGCTGTGCCCGAGAAAAACAGCGTCCGTTCTTTCTGGCGGTTGGTTTCTTTCGTCCGCACACACCGTACGTCGCTCCAAAGTCGCCGTACTTTGAGATGTACAAAGAATCTGAAATGCCCGTAGTGCAGGGGATTGAAGAAGATCGAGCGGACATCCCGGCGGCGGGTCTTGCCAGCCAGAAAAAGGAGCAGGAACAATTAACCGATGAACTTCGCCGACAATGCCGACAGGCATATTATGCGAGTATCAGCTTTATGGACACTCAGGTCGGCGTTGTTGTGGATTCGCTTGAACGTCAGGGCCTTGCGGACAACACGGTCATCGTGTTTACGAGTGACCACGGTTATCACATGGGCGAACATGGACTCTGGCAAAAAATGAGCCTCTTTGAGGAAAGTGCCCGCGTGCCGATGCTGATCGTGGCACCGGGAATGTCAAAAGGCACGATCTCCGAGACTCCTGTGTCGCAGATCGATTTGTTTCCCACGCTGGCAGAACTCTGCGATGTCAGGATTCCGGACAATCTACAGGGCCAGAGTCTGGTACCGATGCTCAAAGATCCGTCACATGCTGGACGCGGCTGGGCGTTGACGCAGGTGACACGCGGCGGCAGGCGTGTTAATGCTAAAAATGGCAATGAAACCGACCGGCCGTTCTTTGGCTATTCGCTGCGCACCCCACGTTGGCGCTACACAGAATGGGACGGCGGGGATGCCGGTCGGGAACTCTACGATCATGACAATGACCCGCGCGAGTTGACAAACATTGCGGGAAATGACGAACATAAGGCAACGGTGGATGAACTGGCGGTCACCTTAAAGGACGCCGTGGCATCGACACTGCCCCCCGACGGAAAGATTCCGGAGATACAGGCAGGCACCTGGGCCCCTCTGCTTGTAGCCCCATGATTGCCCTTTGAAACATGATCTCTTCAACAATACTCGAAAACACCAACAACTAAGGAACCATGCATGAACCGGTCCAGACTTCCACGCCGTCAGTTTTTGACTCAGTCCGCCATTGCGGCGACTGCCGTGTTTGCCATGCCATCCATTGTCCGCGCGGCCACGCTGCGGAAGGAGTTACATGTCGCAGCCATTGGTGTGAATGGAATGGGATGGTCGGACCTGTCCAACGTCGGATCACATGCCAGTGTCAGGTTCGTCGGTTTCTGCGACATTGATGCAGCTCGCTTTGACAAAGCAGACGCAGCTTTTGCGGGCGTCCCGCACTTTGCCGATTATCGTCAACTGCTGGCTGATCTGGGCGAAAAAGTGGATGCGGTGATTGTTTCGACACCGGACCACATGCACGCTCCGATTGCCATGGCGGCTATGAAGCAAGGAAAGCACGTCTACTGTCAAAAACCGCTCACGCATACTGTCTGGGAATCCCGTCAGATGCGATTACTGGCCGAACAGAATAAACTGACGACGCAGATGGGGAATCAGATACATTCAAACGCTGAATACCGCCTGGGCGTCAAACTCATTCAGGACGGCGCGATTGGCAAAGTCAGTGAAGTGCATTCGTGGGTCGGGGTTCAGGGGCGACAATACTGCAATCGTACGGATCGTCCTGCAGACGCTCCGGTTCCGGAAGGCGTCAACTGGGACCTGTGGCTGGGTGCGGCTCCCGTACGTGCGTTTGCTGCGGACGTCTATCATCCATTTAAATGGCGTGACTGGCAGGACTTCGGATCCGGAGCGTTGGGGGATTTCGGTTGTCATATTCTGGATCCGGTGTTCACTGCCCTGGGAATTCGGGCGCCTATTTCGATTGAAGCCGCAAATGCTGGAACAACATCTGAAGTCTGGCCGGGCCCGGAAACACTGACGTTTGAATTCCCCGGCACGAAATATACGGTGGGAAGCACCATCAAAGTCATCTGGCGTGACGGTGGACTCAAGCCGCCGACAGAACTGGCATTGCTGCCTGCCGGCACGGAGTTGCCGGGTGCAGGGTCGTTGTTCATTGGTGAAGGCGGCGTGATGATTCTGCCACACGTTGCGGCGCCGCTGTTGTATCCGCAGGCAAAGTATGCCGACGTTAAGATGCCGGATGTTCAGGGAACCAATCACTGGCACGATTGGGTTGATGCTGTGATTGCGGGACAGAAGACCACCGACGGCTTCGAATACGCAGGGCCACTTTCTGAAACTGTTCAGCTCGGCAATATCGCCGCGCGATTGCCCGGCACGAAACTTGAATGGAATACAGAGACAATGGCAATCACCGGGCACGA
>CAZFDW010000327.1:0-7609 GCA_964517865.1 uncultured Chitinophaga sp. | reverse complement strand
TCGGGCGACTACATGCGGGCGCATGGACTGCTGCCGCCGCGCACAGACGTTCTTTCCCTGACGGCGGTGGGCAAACCTTCTCCGAATGTGAGCTGGCTTTTTGATCATGTCATCAGTCTCTGCTGGTCGGCGGGCGGTGACAAAGCCCTCACATTGCTCAAGGTCGCGATTGCCGGGCTGGTTGGTTACCTGCTCACACATATATCAATTCGCGGTGTACCGACGTGGTGGAATTCCATTTGTGCGGTGTTTGCCATTGTGGCATGTTCTTCGGATTTCGTGCCGTTACCCGAACTTGTGACGATGCTCGGCATGACGATCACAATGCGATGGCTGTACCAGCATCGGCTCGGGATTGCGTCAGGGCTTTACTGGAAGTTGCCACTGTTCATCGCAGTTTGGTGCAATTTTGATTCACGGGCGTGGGTGGGGGCGTTTGTGGTGGTGATGTACGTGGCTGGTGCGTTCGTCAGCCAACGGATCGCGGCCAGAAAGTCAGATGCGCGCATCGAATCGGAAGGCCCGTCGCCGTGGTTGATTGCCGGTTTGAGTGTTGTCGCGTTGTTGGTGAATCCGTTTCCCGGCAACTCATTGTTTGGCCCGGTCACGATGTACTCTGTCGAGTACCCGGCAATGCAGGCACAGCGTCGCGTGGACATACCGTCGGCAACCGTGAATTTCGACGGTCGCGTCGATTATTATTCTGTCCTGAACCCGAGTGCGATTCGGCTGTTCGATCATTCTCAAATTGCTGGTCTGGCACTCTTGTTGATGGGTTTTGTCGTGCTGTTACTCGCACGAACACGGCGTGATCTGGGTTTCCTGTTTGCGCTCCTGGGCGTCACCGGACTGTCGCTCCTTGCAGCGCACGAACTTCCGGCGGCGGCCATCGTGGCAGCGGTCGTGGCCAGCATTTCAGCTCAGGACTGGTATCGGCGGGCGTTCAATCAGCAGTACACACTGGATTCGAAGGACCTCCTGTTTTCGCGCGGTGGACGTGCCGTCACTGTGCTGGCTTTGGCAGGTCTGGCATTCTTTGTCGTGGCATCCAGACTGCCGGGGGCTGCCCCACTGGGTTGGGGGTTTGACAGCGACACACGCGTAACAATGGATACATTTGCGGCACAACTCAAGGATCTTGATCCGGCTGCAAATATTCTGCATACACGCCTGGAGCAGGGCGATTTGCTGATCTGGAACGGACGTAAAAGTTTTGTTGACAGCCGAATGTTGCCCTTCGGGCGTCCTGGTGAAGCGGATGAAAAACCAGAACTTGCCAAATCGGTCTTCGCCAGGCACTCCATCCTGCTGACGACACTCTTCCAGCCGACCCCACCGCCTGAAGACAAGACACAGGATAAGACTGAACTGAAGAAGTACGAAGACACGATGAAGGCAAAAATGAAAGTGTCAGAAGATGCCTTGACGGAATTTCGCATTACTCACGCGATGACACGATTGGCACCGCCGGGTCTGCCCGACTATCGATCCATGTTCAACCTGGCTCAAACACAGCAGTGGATTCCGATCAGTATTGAAGCATCGGCGGCAATCCTGGAACGTGTCAGCCCGGCGATATCCGCCGTGGAAAGCGCTGGCCGTGCCCCGGACTGGATAAAGAAAGCCTTTCGAATCGCTGAAATTGCTCCTTCGACGCTGCGGGAATTCGCCCGCGAACCGAACTTTTATGAGAAACATGTGTACCGCATCCGTCCTTCCGTGGATGAAAATATTCGCCTGGCAATGCATTACACTACTCTTGCCGGCATGCAGCCGGAGTCACCAGCAGCAGCGATGTCAGCCATTGCCTCCTCCCATCTCACCATTCGACGGCTGAATCTTGCGCTGGATCAGGCTTCCAGTAATGCCAACGCGTATCGATTGCTGGGAATGGCGTATGCACGCCTGGGTGAACTGGAACAGATGGTCGGAGGCCCTCAACCCGGAGATCGCCTTAAGCGGATGCGTTACTTGCAGGCCGTCATGGCCTTTCGACAGTCTCTGGTGACGGAGCCGGACGATGAAATCGCCTGGGGTGAGCTGTTTAAAATCTACCGTCAGCAGAATCGGATTGACCTTGCAGGAGAGGCCATCGATCATCTGCTGCCGCTGCTGGAAGACAAGTATCTGGATTCTGAAAGCCCGCAGATTCAGGCTTTCCTTTCCGAACAACAGGGGCTCCGACGCGATTATCGCGACATGATTCGTGATAATCAGAAACGCATGGATGAATTCCTTGAAACACAAGTCACGCCGGAAAAGGAAGAAGATCGAGTCAGCCAGTTGGTGGCTCTTGCGACAGAAATCGACAGCGCCGGGTTTGGCGTTGCCGCGTTGGAATTGCTGGACGACGATCAGGAATCCGTGAGTCAAGATCCACTGGGAGTTGTCAAGCGTGGACAGTTGATGCTGGAAGTGGGTCGACTGGAGGAAGCTCATCAGGCACTGGCCATGATGGCCGAACCAGCGCGTCAGCAGCCTGAGAAGATGGCCGGTACGGATTGGCAGTTTCCGACCGCCTTGTCTCAGTTGGCGATCAGTGATCTGACGTCGGCTTATGACACATGGTCAACGCAGTTGAAGGAACTGGAGAATGTGATGTCCATGCACGAACCATACGTCGGGTCGCTGCTGTCGTTGCCGATGGTGGCAGACGCAAACATCATGGTCAATGCACCGGTCCCGGTGTGGCCGATGCGGCATCTCGATACGTTGAGTGTGGGGATGGAGATACTGCCGGCATCGCGTGCTGAAATATTGTTCCTGCTCGCCATGATTCGTCTGGAAGAAGCGAATCTTAAATCGGCACTTTCACTTTTGAAAGCGGTGATCTCTGAAGGGGGTGAATCCAGTTACCGAGGGGTTGCCATTGCTTATCTGGCGATGCTGGATGAACAGGCAGATGTGTTTTTAAGCGAGCATCTTTTCTCAGACTTCGAAGCCTACGATTTTCCCGGCGAACCTGATCCGCCACCGGCCGTGACTCCTCAGTCGAGCCCACCCGGTCAATAAGGCTGATCCGAATTGAATTCGGACGGCGATTCCATCTATCGGCTGGGCCGGATGCCTTCGTTTGACCGCGTGGGCAACGCCCCGCGCTTTCGAATCCATCGAGCGGGATGCAGCCCGCTGAGCATGCGGTAAAACGAGCCTCTGCCAATCGCATGCGGAATACGGGAATTCAGGGCAGGACCTTCATCGAATAGAATCCTTCTGCCGGCCAAAAACCTTCCTTACTGGCCACTGATTCAGCGACTCCGATCTCGTACACAAAACCCGCCTTCAACGATTGAACTTCAAGAATCGCAGTTCTGCGATCATTGGACAAGTTCACCGTTACGGGAGTGAGCGTGTGACGTTCTGAATCGGGCGTGGCGTAACTGCCACTCCAGAGCCGTGTGTATCCCTGGATTGACCAGGTTGCCGCAATACTCATCAGTGCGGCGTTCTCAGGCGGCTTGAAGAATGTGACCTCAAAGCCCGCCGCTGTCGCGCGGATTTCGCGAATTCCGTTTGGCATCGACGCGCCTGCCGTCAGCCGTTCGATACTGCCGGTGTTCGGGCCACCTTGCCAGCCGCTGTCCCAGATGCTTCCAATGTATAACGCTCCGTCGGGCCCAACGGCGGACGCCACTGGGCCGACAAAGTTGCCACCTCCACCGGGCCGATCAGGACGACTAAAACGATAACACGCCCCCTGTTGCACGCCGTTGACTTCCTGAACCGTGAAACGAATGAGACATCGAGAATCGTACTCGCAACCAATTCCATGTCCGGCCAGATCCGGATTCGAAAAGTTTTCCGGAAAAAACAGGATGCTGTTTACACTTCGCGTCCATGGATGCGGAACCATCAAGGCTGGAGTTTCCGGCAGCTCGACGGCCGCGACTTCGTGGCGTGAGGGCACACCGTAGTGTTTTCCGTACTTCACATGATTGATCTCATTGAACGTGTTCTGCACACCCTGATTGTCGGTTGCGAACAGGTTCTGATTGCGATCAAAGGCCATCCCCATCGGGAATCGAAACGCAGTTGCGATTGGCGAAATGCTCCCCGTGGAATCGATCTTCAGGATCGTGCCACGCCAGCGATCGTTGTCGGCTGGTCGCTTGTTTTGTGAATAGTCACTGCCCAGGCCGACCAGCAAATCGCCGTTGCGATCACGCACGAGTGCCGTCGTCCAGTCGTGATAGTCATCGCTGAAACCCCAGCCGGACGCCACGACGTCGAATTCATCCGCGCGTCCGTCACCGTCCGAATCACGCAACCGCAGCACTTCTGGCTTGTGTGCGACCAGAATGGAGTCGCCATCGACCTGAATTCCATATGGAGCTGAAAGCCCGGCGGCGAAAAGCGACATGGAATCTGCCAATGCGTCACCGTTGGTATCGCTTAAGATCCACACGTCACCCTTCAGCGAAGTCATCACCATACGACCGTCTCCCAGCCACGCCATTCCGGTAGGCATAATTGCAGAGCCAATCGGCAGCCGTTGTCCCTCAAATCCGGGTACCGTGGTAATGGTATCAGCAACACTGGAAAGTTGAGCTACGGGCGGCAGGGAAAGGATGGTCGGTGTGACGTCGCACAGATACTGCAAGGTGATGCCCTCGCCCTGTCTGAGGCGTGGGGCGAGCGGCAATGCAGCATTCTGGTTGAGTGACACAAACGAAACGCTCCAGGGAATCTCGCCACGCGATTTCCGGGGAGTTGCCGAGTCCAGTTGCAGCGCATAGGAATCCGGGCAATCTTCAAGCACCACTTCCCACGTCCATCCGGAACGATCATCTTCGGCCGGAGCCGGCTTCAGGACAAAACTCAGGATCGCCTGAATCAACGGACGCGCCGGGTCATTCCATTCAGTGACGGCTGAATGAGTCGGTAACTGGCGACCTGACTTTCCATCCGGACGCTGCGGATCAAAATAGAGTCGCACACGGAGCGAAACCGACTTCCCGATGACGCGGTACGACAACAATTCTGCCTGTCGATGTTCATCGACTACAGGCAACATGGGAGTCGAATCGGGATCGTCTGGATTCACGAGAGTCGCAAATACACGATCGTCCTGTTCCTGCAATAAAGTCACACCGGCCATGTCCCAGTACCAGCTTTTCCCCTCCGTGCGTTGCCGCGCGAATTCACCGATTGTCCACTGTCTCAGCTGTATCGAATCAAGATCCAGCAGCAGATTCTGTCCGTTTTCAAAACCCACCGCAAAGGCACGGGCGACACCGTCACGTTCTTTAGTATTGCCAATCGTAAAGACATCACGAATCACGCATGGAGGATCGCCGGGGGAAAGCGTGACGAATTGTTCATACCGACTGACGACCGTCGGTGGCGAGAACTTCGGATCCGCTAATGCCTTCCAGAGCACAGCGACCTGCTCTGAGAGCGATTCTTCCAGCAAGCCGCTGACGGGCTTTCGAATTGCAGGCATTTCAATACCTGGGACGACACGAATCGGATTTCGCATCCAACGCATAAAGTAGCGTGAACGCACACGCTGGCCCATTGTCATAATATCTGAACCGCGTGTTCCCATCGCAACATTCTTCGGTTCATACGGACCAGCAGTGTGGCAGGCGATGCAGTTGAAGCCTCCGGCCCCTGCAAGTTGGTTGCCAATCAGCAGTTCACCTGCGGTGGCAATCACAGGATGCTGCGGATCAAGATGTGTAAACAATTCCGGGCGCGCAACATCAGCAGATTCAGGAATGCGATCCGAGCCGATAAAGTAACGCACGATGCCCTGCCGATCTTCCGGCGACAACTCAAATCGCGGCATCCGAACGAGCAACCAGGGAAGGCGACGTTCCTTCTGTTCACCCGCCACAGCGCGGAACAAATAGTCGTCCTGTAACCGGTCGCCGACAGCCGTGAGTGGCGGTGGAATCAACGCTTGACTTTGTCCGCGCAAATCGTCCCGCCTCGCTTCAATTGTGGCCGCCATGGCGGACAGTCCGGTCTGCTGATCTCGATCGTGACAGGCAACGCATCCATTGCGGTGCAGCAGCAGTTCTCCTCGCGAGAATTCCGCCGACGCAGGCAGACCGGCATTCAGTGTTGCCAGCCAGCTTTGGATCTGTTCGCGTTGAATCTCATTCAGCTGGAATTGCGGCAACCTCACTGACGCATCGTCTGCAGCGTTTTCTGTCCCTGCAATACAGTTATGCCGAACATCGCTCTCCGTGTCGGCAAAGGGACGAGGTTTGCTGGCCTTTGGTGGTTCAATTCCCGAAATGCGGTGACAACTGGCGCAGTTCGCTTTCGCGACCAGCTCACGACCGCGGATGACGGCTGTAGTGTCTGATGGAAAATCACTGCCGGAGTTCTTCGGGACACTCGCCGACTTCTGGACCAATGCCGCCACAATCTGTCGTTGTTCGTCCGCCGACAGCGTGAAGACGGGCATCCGATGGTCGGGGTTGATCGCTTGCGGAGTCTTCAACCATGTTTTCAACCACGCAGCACTACGGCGTTCGCTGAGCATCGACAGATCGGGACCATGCCAGGGAGCCGCTGGCGGTTCAAAGCCGTTTGGCAGCTGCAACATCGCATGACAGGTCGCGCAGCCTGTTGTCAGCAACAGCTTTTGCCCTGCATCAACATCATCGGGCTTGAATTCCTCCACTTGATCGCTGCCGGTGCCGCTGGCTTCCGAAGAATTGATCAGAAACGCGGCGATATCTTTTGCTTCCTGTTCGGAAAATCCGAACGCGGGCATGGAACTCCAGTTGCCCACAGTCTCCGGATGCGTCAGTCTGCGAACGATATCGGCATCGCTTGTGTGACCGCGCAGCCGAAGCAAAGCGGGGGCTTTGAGCGTCGGAAGTTCAGCCAGACCCGTGTGGCACGCAGCGCAGCGAAGCGCATCGACAAGCCTTCGCCCCTGCTGAGCGTTAGACGCATTTTGGTCCGCAGCATGAGTCAACACATCCGCCGGAATTGGTTCAAGCGTAAACTCCGGAGACGACCAGAATAACTGCATTTTGAAGTCTCGTGGAGCTTTCGTATCCCGATTTTTCAGAGTCGTCTGAAACAAAACCTGAATCCGATGATCACCAGCCGAGAGATCCACCGCCGTGCCAGAAACAAAAATACTCGACCCATCCGCCGCAAGCACAACCTGATCATCAACAGCAATCTCCACGCCCCCCGACACGTGCGCGTGAAACGTATGACGACCAGCCGTGCGAACCAGCAAATTCCCGGACCATGTCACGGATTGCACGTCAACAACGCGACTATCAATGCGGGAATCCGTCCAGTCAAAACTCAGCCGCCGATCAATTCTCGTGACAGTGTGTTGCCCGTCAGAAACCACACCATGGAGCCCAGGCACCACGTTCTCCTCATCGGCTGCAACGCTCGCAGAGCCACTACCGATCATGACAGCCATCAAGACCGCGAGGACAAAGGATCGGTTCGAATTTGAATTCCTGAAACACTGCATTTGTCACCGTATTTTGTAAATCAAGTTCTTAATCCGGCAGGCCGGTTCATACTGCATGAAATGAATTTTAGCCAGCAGGATGCGTGGCTCCAGCTTCGGGCGAGTGTCTTTGCCGATCCATGTGAGTTC
The DNA here is from genome assembly GCA_964517865.1 of uncultured Chitinophaga sp. Lineage (GTDB taxonomy): Bacteria > Planctomycetota > Planctomycetia > Planctomycetales > Planctomycetaceae > SXXK01. The sequence goes on along the minus strand of CAZFDW010000327.1, from coordinate 21 downwards.
AAGTTTCGTTTTGGCCATGAA
>CAZFDW010000326.1:0-7666 GCA_964517865.1 uncultured Chitinophaga sp. | reverse complement strand
GCGGCCGCGACCACCGCCTGACCGACGTCCACGGTACGGTGTTGCGTGCTATACTGAAATAGATTTTCCGGACGGGGATACGGAAGGAACCTTTTTCGATTCGATCGAAAAGGCGGTGACAGCAGGCGGGAATTCCGTTGCTGTCGATGGCGTGTTGAGCATTGGCGAGCACGGCAACTATCCGGTGAATGACCTCGGGCAGCAGCTCTATCCACGCAAGCGGTTCTTTCAGGAGATCACCGACACGTTCCAGAAATACGGCCACGTGGTTCCGGTCTTCAATGACAAGCACATCAGCACGGTCTGGGAAGACGCGAAATGGATGTATGACCGCGCGGTCGAAATGAAAGTCCCGTTCATGGCGGGTTCGTCGCTGCCGGTTGCGTATCGCACCCCGATTTGTTGGCACCACCGACGAAATGATCGACGAAAATGTCAGTAGCACCGTTTTCAGGGAGTCTGATGGATGAGTTCGTTTGCCGGTCGCCGAGAACTCTCATCGTCACGAGGCCATCTCGCCAGGGGTTGCCATGGGGCCGATCACCCTCGGTTCGGCCGACGCGATCTGCTGCAGGTCGGCGGGATGGGGCTGATCGGCGCGGGGCTCGCGGACTTGCTGCGACTTGAGGCGCAGGCGGCTGAAAGCGGTCCACGGGCCGGGAAGGCGAAATCGGTCGTCTTCATTTTTCAATCGGGCGGCCCTTCCCAGCACGAGACGTTCGATCCCAAGCCCCATGCGCCGGACATGATTCGTGGCGAATACGGAGTGGCGCAGACGCGGATTCCGGGCGAACTGTTCTGCGAGTACCTGCCCAGGCTGACGCTCCGCTCCGATCGGTTTTCGATTGTCCGGACCATGAACCACATCGCTGGGCGGGAATTCCGTAACGAGCACAACAGCTGCATGTATCTGCTGCACACTGGGACAACATCACTTCCGGTCGGTGACACCAACGCCTCCATTGCGGGATCGCGGTCTGGCCGGATGAGCTGGCCTTCGATCGGGTCGATGATTGCTTACGCGGCCCCGCCAAACGCTGATGTCGGCTGGCCCGCGATGATTGAAGTGCCGCGGGCGAATCTGATGCAGTACCCCGGTCGCGATGCGGGGTTGCTCGGGCCTCGATACGACCGCTTGGGTGTCGACCTGGCCTGCAAATGCAATTCGCCGGACGCGGGAGGTTCGTGCCCGAACTGCTACAGCCACGACGATCCCAATCTCGATCCCGAGCGCAAACCTGGTCCCGGAGCAAAGGCGTGGTGGAACAATTCGAGTTGCCGAAATCCGGACTTTCATTTGCCGGATTTCGGTCAAGCGGAAGGAGTGACAGTTGGCCGTATTCAGGATCGTGACGCGCTGCTGACACGTCTCGATGACTTGCGCCGCGGTCTCGACCAGCGGGAGCACGCAGGTTCGCTCGCGAAGTGGGATGCCTACCAGCGACAGGCACTCCGTTTCGTGCTGGCGACGCGGCCTGGAAGCCAGAATCCGTTCGATCTGACGCGGGAATCCGACGGCACGCGGGACCTGTATGGTCGCGAGGAATGGGGTCAGGCATTTCTCACCGCTCGGCGGCTGATCGAATCCGGAGTGCGCATGGTTCAGGTGAATCTTCGCGGCTGGGATACGCATCAGAACGCTTTCCGCGACCTGAAGGGAAAACTTCTCCCGTCTCTCGATCACTGTCTGAGCGGCTTTCTGGATGACCTGTCCGACCGCGGGCTGCTTGACGAAACGCTGATCGTGATGTGCGGCGAAATGGGACGCACGCCAAGGATTTCGCCCATTGCGGAGGGTGGAAAGAACGCGTCCGGCGAAGTGTTCACTCCGGGACGCCATCATTGGGGCGATGTGTTTCCCTGTTTCTTCGCCGGTGGCGGCATCCAGCCCGGCCGCATTGTCGGACGCACCGATGAACATGGCGGACTCCCGGAGACAGAAGCCTACACCCCCGAGGATCTTGCCGCCACGATCTTTCACTGTCTGGGAATCGGCCCCGATCGCGAGTTTCATGATTCCAGCGGCCGCCCCTATCGCATCTACCGCGGTCAACCGATTCAGGCTCTACTATGACGATCGAGCGGAGATTGAGCCGATGCGGGAACTACCTTTGTTGTCTGCAGGCCGGCAAGGTTTTGTTTTCCATCAAAACCAAAGTGTCACTAGTCATTCAAAACAAATCAGAGATCACACTGCCTTCAGCCAGCAGGTTGTATGGCCGGTTCACTGCGTCGAATGCGTGCAGGTCAGTGATCCCCATCGCGTTGTAAACGGTTTTGGTGATGTCTGCGGGGGTCAGCGGTTTGTCTGACGGATATTCTCCGTAGCGGTCGCTGGAGCCGTAGGTTTGGCCACCACGACTGTTCCGATGTAAGGCCAGTCCGATGGATACGGCGTCCGGCTATTCCCCAGCGAAAGAAATGTCGGATCCGGAAATGTCCCGTCAGTGTATCGTCAGTTCAGGCCCTCGCGCAAGTCTGGATTCGAGGTTGCGCGCGATCTTCAACAACTCGAGCTGTTGGCGAAAATGGTTACGATCGATCCCCAGGTTCTCAAGCCACAGAATTCTCGATAGCCTACGGCAGACGGATCGAGCGGAGCGAGGCTTTTTGTCTCCCCCTTTTTTGTCTCCGTGGAGCATACTGATGAAATGTCTGAGGAATAGTTGGACTCACAGCCTTCTGCATGCACGGTTGGGCCGGTCGATTTTTGTGCTGGCTGCGTGTGCTTTTGTCTGGATCGGTCTCTTAACCAGTTCGCTCGCGCATGACCGGGATCCGGGTGTTGTCGCCAGCGTAGTCCGACCAGCACACCCCGTCCTGATTCGCAATCAGCACGGCCCCATGCTGCGCATCATGATTGACGTTCCGACGGGACAGACAGCCCGTTTGACGTCGCTGGAATTCGCGATGAATGGCACCGATGACCTGAATGACATCGAAGCGATCCAGTTGTTCGACGCAGGCAATCAGGAGTCCTTTTCGCCAGTTGCTCCGATCGGGGAGGCCGTCGCCCCGGCGTTGATGATCACGCTGCCGATGGATCGGGCATTGGCTGAAGGAAAGAACATCTTCTGGCTGTCGTGTCGGCTGCAGGATTCTGCCGATCTGCAACATCACGTGTCAGCGAGGTGCTCGTCGATCGTCACTTCTATTGGAACCGTGACTCCGCCGGATGACACGGCGACTGCCAGACAACGAATCGGAGTCGCTCTTCGAAAGCACAAGGACGATGGCGTTCACACCTATCGCATCCCGGCACTGGCCACGTCGGCGAAAGGGACGTTGCTGGCCGTCTACGACATGCGGCGCCGCGCCGGTCGCGACCTGCAGGAAGACATTGACATCGGTCTCAGCCGTAGCATGGATGGCGGACGAACGTGGGAGCCGCCGCGAGTCATCATGGATCTGGGCGAGTTCGGCGGGCTGCCTCAGGAGCAGAATGGCTGCAGCGATCCCGGTATCATCGTCGATGAGCAAACGGGCGAGATCTTCTGTTTCGCGTTGTGGATGAATGGCAAACCCGGCAAGCATCAGTGGGTTGACGATGGTTCGGAACCTGGTTTTGAAGTTGGCAAATCGGCACAGTTCATGATGGTGCGTTCGACGGACGACGGCCTGACCTGGTCTTCACCCGAAAACCTGACACGGCAACTGAAGCAGGAATCCTGGTGGCTGCTGGCTCCCGCGCCGCAGGCGGGGATCTGCCTGCCTGACGGGACCCTTGTGATGCCAGTTCAGGGCCGAACTGGTCGCGAGCCGTTGGCCACATTCGCAACGATCATGACCAGTCGCGATCATGGTCGAAGCTGGACGGTCGGCGAGCCGGGCTACAGCGGCGGGAATGAATGCCAGGCAGCGCTGCTCGGCGATGGCTCGATCATGCTGAATATTCGCAATGACCAGGAACGATTCCGAGCCGTCGTGGTGACGAAGGATCTCGGTCAGACATGGCAACCTCACGAGACCAGTCGCACCACGCTCATTGAACCGAACTGCAACGGGAGTCTGCTGCGGTTCGATTACGAACGCGACGGACAGCAGCAACACGTGCTGCTGTTCGCGAATCCCCATTCCCAGCAGGGCCGCACGCATCATACGATTCAGGTCAGCTTTGACGATGGCCTGACCTGGCCGGATTCACATCATTGGCTGCTCGATGAAGGTCGCGGTGCCGGGTATCCCAGCCTGACACGCATCGATTCGGATCATGTCGGAATCGTGTATGAAGGCAGCCAGTCACATTTGGTGTTTGAGAAACTGCCGATCATTGATCTGCTGGAACCCACTCGTCGCCATGCATCACGCGAAATCTGGCAGCACGAAGTGTCGAAAGAGGGGCTTCAGTATCTGGAGCAACGTCGTCAGTCGCCACCGTTTGGTGCTCAGGGTTTTGATGTTGCTGGTCTGCGTGCAGGCATGGGGGCGCGAAACGAACCGACTGTTTCCGGCGTCACATTGAAAAAGGTGGACGTAGGTGACGTCCCCTGTGAATGGGTCATGACTCCCGGTGCGGATCCCGATGTTCGACTTCTTTATTTACATGGCGGCGGATGGGTCTCCGGATCGGGCGGCAATTATCTTCCGCTGGCTGCCGAAATCTCTCTTGCCGCAAAATGCGTGGTGTTGCTCCCCGACTACCGATTGGCCCCCGAACATCCCTTTCCTGAAGGACTCGACGACTGCGTCTCCGCACATGACTGGCTTATCGCGAATGGACCATCTGGTCCCGGCGCCGCCAAAGCCACTTTCGTCGCCGGTGACTCCGCCGGAGGAAACCTGACGCTGGCAACTCTGCTGGCCATCAAGGAACGTGGACGGCCGCTTCCAGCAGGGGCCATTGCGATTTCTCCGGGGACAGACTTCACTCTGGCAAGCCAGTCGCTGACGTCGGTCTACGATCCGATCATCAGTTCGCGAACAATGCCGGAGTTTCGGACTCGCTACCTCGGTGTGACGGATCCGCAAAATCCCCTGGCGTCTCCGGTGTTTGGCGACTTTCGTGGACTGCCGCCCGTTCTGATTCAAACCGGCGAACACGAAATGCTTCGCGACGACAGCATCCGCGTCGCGAAGAAAGTGCGCGCCGACGGCGTCCCCGTGTTGCTCGAAATCTGGCCAGGAATGGTACACGTCTTTCAGATTCGAGGGTTGCCCGAATCTCGTGAAGCTGTCAGACGCATTGGGGATTTTGTGACAAGCAAGGTTGAACAAAAGTGAATCATTGACCCAATTCTTGTCATGAGATTGACTCGAGGTGGTTCGGGGTCGATTTTCCAGCCGCAGGAACGCGGGGGATATCGCGGGAACTCAACTCTGGAAACACCGTGGGCGAAATCCCGATACTGCGAGGAACCCTGGGGCTGGTACTTCGCCATCTCCGGAAAGTCAGGCACATGAAAGGCCATCCGGCTCGTGATGCTGTTCCCTCAAGCCTCGATCACTGGTTGAACGGCAAAGGACGTTCGAATACCATCATGCAGTCACCCGACAGCCTCTCACTCTGGATTTCGCGCCATGTTTGCCAAGCGACATGAGACCAATCGTTTGGAACAATCAGGCGTTCGACTGGGGGGCCTCATAGGAAGCGACCTCACTCGACGCGGCCTGTTGCGCTCGGTGGTTCAGAGCGCTGGCTGGCTCAGCTTACCGCTGGTTGTGGATCTGCAGGCCCTGGCGGCTTCGACTACTTCCCGCAAGAAGAGGTCGCTGATTCTGCTGTGGCAGGATGGCGGTCCGAGCCACTTCGAAACGTTTGATCCTAAACCGAACGCTCCCAGCGAGTATCGCGGCGAATTGAGTGCGATCCAGACATCGCTGCCGGGCGTCGCCTACTGTGAAGTTCTGCCGCGTCTCGCCGCACTGGCGGATCGAACTGCCGTCATTCGCTCGCTTCATCAACCGTCGTCTGATCATGTTGTCGGTTCGCACAATGTCCTGACGGGATGGTACGACCAGTCAAACGGAGGATTGTCGCGTTATCCCGATCTCGCGAGCGTGATCAGCCGCATGCGGAGTGGAGTTGAGGATTCAGGAATCGCGATTGGCGTTTCGACCGATCCTCGATTGGCGCGGGGAATGCGAGGGAACACGACCAGCAAGGTCTCTTCCGATCGATCGACCGATTTGCCTCGCTACATTGACATTGGCCTGGGACTTCATCGCGGCGGACCTGCGTTCCTGGGACCTGTGGACGGGCCGTTCCGGGTCGCGGGCGATCCAGCGAAACCGGGATTTACCATCCAGAACCTCGAGTCTTCGCTCAGTACTGATCGGTTGACAGCTCGAGATGCGATCCTTGCGGCACTGGATCGGCTTGGCGGCTCAGACGGTTCACTTCTGAAGACCGAAGATTCATTTCGCGCGATTGACTCGTTTCGTCGACAGGCCTTTGAACTGGTGACGGGCGGAGCGGCGGCCCGCGCCTTCGACCTGTCTCGTGAGCCCATCGACGTGCGGCAGCGGTACGGGCTGCATTTGGCCGGCCAGCAATGCCTGCTGGCTCGACGCCTGGTCGAAGCGGGGGTCAGCGTGGTGGCCGCGCGTTTTTCGCCAGACGGACGAGGCGATTACGACCGCACGATGATTGGCTGGGACGACCATGCCGTCCATGGCAACATCTTTGCAATCATGCGGCAGCGAGGTCCGCAGTTCGACCAGTCGGTCAGCGCGCTGATCGAGGATTTGGAACAGCGAGGTCTGCGCGACGAAGTTCTGCTCGTCGTTGTTGGTGAATTCGGGCGGACGCCGCGAATCCACGTTCACAAGGGCTGCCCCGGGCGAGAGCACTGGGGGCCTGCGGGCTGCGCACTGCTTTATGGCGGCGGCCTGAACATGGGTCAGGTTGTGGGTTCGACGAACAGGTTGGGTGAGTCTCCGCAGGACCGCCCCGTCACCTACCAGGATTTGCTGGCGACCATCTATGACTCGCTGGGCATCAATCTCGCGCAGACATTTATCGATGAGGCTGGGCGACCGGTTCCGCTCCTTCCCGCCGGTCAGCCGATCACTGAATTGATCAGCGGTCGTACTCAAGCGGTTGCCTCTGCGCCTCACTCCGCCTCAACACTGACTTCCGGCATCGGCTCCGAAGAAGGCTCCTTCGCAATCGTGATGCCGCCGCATTCCACCGCAGACGAGTTGCAGCAGCGAGCCGACCGAAGCCAGTGGCTCTCGCTCAGTCTGCACGAAACTCGCATCGACGATCAGGGGCTGGCCGCGCTGGCAGATTGTCGATCCCTGCGTCGTCTGCTGCTGAACGGTCTGCCGATCACCGACGCGGGACTTGTGTACCTGTCCGGGCTGACCGAATTGGAGGAACTGGGGCTCACGGGAACCCGAGTCACAGACGCTGGCCTGCCCCAATTGCGGTCGTTGCGGAAATTGCGACGGATTGCGATCAATGGAACCGGAGTTTCGCTCGCGGGGGTCGTCAGTCTGTTCGTCCAGCATCAACAACGGACGTTGATCCACGCGCTGGCCGCGCTCGATCTGGTTCGTTTCGACGACCAACAGCAGCCCGTTGTCGTTGACGTCGCCGGAACATCCTTTGGCGACGAGGAACTGCGGCATCTGGGGTCCGTACCGAGTCTCCGCGAACTGCATCTTGCCGCGACCCGCGTGACTGACCAGGGTCTGGCCGCGATGGGAACGCTGGAGAATCTCG
>CAZFDW010000325.1:2752-7668 GCA_964517865.1 uncultured Chitinophaga sp. | reverse complement strand
ACATGATGCAGCTTAGATCAATTAAAAACTTCTATTTTGGCTTACTCCTTGCTGCGAGCTGTTCCTTTGGAACCAATTTGAGCGCTCAGGAAAAGCACGACGCGACAACACGGTTCGTCGATTGCTCCCTGCTCATCGCACCCGAGTATCCTGCGACGTGGCCGACGCATCCATTTCCCCGATTTCAGTTGATCCACGAACAGTCGATCGGGCCGAACAGTCCTTACAACATCGACGTGTTGCTCATCGACGGGAACACGGGAACGCAACTCGATGTGCCGCCGCATTCCGTTGTGCGACCGGAGTTGAATCGCGAGAAATCCGGTCCATTCGGCCTGGCTTACACCGACAAGATTGAAGCGTGGCAGTTTGGTGGTGAAGCCTGCATTGTCGATGTGCGGGATTTGCTTGATAAGGCTCCAAACGGAGTCAGCCCGCTCGTTCTGCCATCCCACGTCGAACGTTTTGAACAACAACATCGGCAATTGAAATTCGGTGACGTCGTCCTGTTCCGCAGCGACTACTCGGACACATATTATCGTCCATTTCCGGAAGGTCACCGTTACATTGCCGATGTGGTGGATCGCAAAGCACCTGGCTATCCCGATCCCAATCCCGATACGATGGAATTTCTGGCAACACGCGGCGTGATGACACTCGGCACTGACAGCGCGAGCATGGGGCCAATGCCGAATCTGGCTGAACCAACGCACTATGCCGGGCTGCGGCATGGAATGATCTGGACTGAGGGAGCGACAAGTCTCGGCCAGCTGCCTCCGACCGGTGCGTTTTATTGCATGCTGGGTCCGAAGCATGCGAATGGTCCATATTCCGAAACGCGGGCGTTTGCTGTTGTGGGTGGAGAGCTTCCGGCGAGATTGATTGAGTCGGCTCGAAACAAGCGCGCCATCGATTTGTCGCCGACGCTGGCGATGAATCTTCCTGTGACGAACCCCGGTTCGCTCGCGGGACGTCATCGACAGGTTTATGTGAAGGTTGATTTTCTGTATTCTTCGGACCTCGACATGTGGCACCACACGCATCTGATGGATGCGACAGCAGGGACTCATCTGATCACGCCATCCTTTGCGCTGCCGCCCGAAAGTGCTGCGATCGAATATTCCCCGGAAGTTCGCGGCTGGCTGGCTGATTATGAATCCACATACGGCAGGCGACGCTTCAGTTCCCGCACGACAGACAAAGTGCCGCTCGAGTGGACCTGCGGCGATGCCCGAGTTGTCGATGTGCGAAGTCTTGTCGGTACAACGTCGAAATCTGCATGGCCCGCATCGCCCGAGATTACTGTCGCACTGCTGAAGGCTGATGAAACGGCTCACGGTGAATTTGAACGTGGCCAGATCGTTCTGTTTCATACGGGACACCTCGATCAACACTTCAAGCCAGCTCCGGATGACAAAGGCGTCTGGCAGGATCCACTCACGGGAAAATCTGAAGGCTGGCCTGCACCCGGCCCGGACGCAATCAACTATCTGCACGCCAAAGGCATCCGTTGCATCGCTACAGATGCGCCGGATCTCGGTGGAGTCGAACCCCGCCGCGCTGTGATGACCTATTGGGCTCTCGGAGGCCACGACATGGTCGGCGTTGAATTTCTGAACAACGTCGGCCGAATCCCAGGCAACGCCTACTTCCTGTTCGCCCCAACCCGCATTCGTGACTGCCACGCCAGTCCGGGACGCGCAATTGTTCTGCACTGAGACGATTCGTCGGAGTCGTGGACCTGTGGCGAACTTGTGAGCCTGTGGCGAACTCTATTCCCGCGCCAACTCTCTGATCGCCCGCGCCACATCCATTTCCGTCGGTACGACCGCAGCCTCAAGGGAAGGGGCGTAGGGAGTCGGAGCAAATGCACCGTTGATGCGTTTGACAGGGGCATCCAGATCGTTAAAACCGGCGTCCGCGATCTGCGCGGCAATCTCGGCTCCCAAGCCAAACGCAGCCGGAGTTTCCTCAACAATCAACAACCGGCCAGTCTTCGCGACGGATTGCAGAATGGTTGCCGTGTCCAGAGGTGAAATTGTGCGCGGATCAATCAACTCGACCGAGACATTTTCCTGTTGCAGCATGTCACAGAGTGACAGCGTCACCGGCACCATTTTCGCCAATGCCACGACCGTGACGTCCGTTCCTTCACGCACGATGGACGCCCTGCCGAATTCAATCTCATAGTCATGTTCCGGTACATGACATTTTGCCGTCAGGATTTCACGATGTTCCAGGAACATCACCGGGTCATTGCACCGCAAGGCCCGCAGCATCAGGCCCTTTGCATCATACGCATTAGACGGCATCACCACGCGAAGGCCCGGAATCTGACCGTAAAGTGCATGGTAGCTGCCGGAATGATGCGTCGCAGCGGAATGCCCGATACCGACGCAGCCACGGAGCAGCACGGGCATCTTGAGTCGACCACTGGACATGTACTGCATCTTGGCAATCTGGTTGATGATCTCACCGATGGAATCCAGAATAAAGTCGGCGAACATAAAGTCGATGACCGGGCGAGTCCCAGTCATCGCCGCTCCGCCTGCCAGACCCACGAAGCCGCGTTCGCAGATTGGTGTGTCGCAAAGTCGTTCCGCGCCGTGCAGATCATAGAGTCCCGGAGTCGTGCGAAAATTGCCACCACGAATTCCGATGCCTTCACCCATCACGAAGATCTTCGGGTTCCGAGCCATCTCGCCGGCCAGCGCTTCGACCGTCGCCTGCGTAAAAGAAATCTCACGCGGGGGCGAGGGTGCTGCTGGCCGAATGGTGACTGATTCGGGTGTCGGTGCCGCACTTTCTGCAGAATACACATGCATCGTCGCGGATGCCGCTTCGGGATACGGACTTTTCTCAGCGAACTCTCGCGCCTCCCGGACCATTTCGAGAACTTCGGTTTCAATCGCATCCATTCTGCCGCGCAGGTCGTCCGGAGCTGCGGCCTTGAGTCGGGCGATCGGACAACGCTTTTTCCACGCATCCACCTCTTCGCGGGTTCGATACGTAAAGTCTCCCATTCCTTCCGCATGCGCACGTGTGCGATAGGTTCTGCATTCCATCAGTGTCGCGCCGTGCCCCGACCTCGCTCGAGCCACCGCCTCACCCGCTATCCGAGCGACTTCAACGACGTCGTTGCCATCAACCTCAAATCCCGGAAGCCCATACCCCGCTGCGCGGCCGGCAACGGTCGGCGAACCACTGGAATAGGAAAACGGGACCTCGGTGGCATACTGATTGTTCTCGCAGATGAACAGAGTTGGTAGTTTCCAGATGCTCGCCATGTTCAGCGCTTCATGGAACGCGCCGTTGTTGACAGCACCATCACCGAAGAATGCGACTGCCACGTTTCCGTTCTTCATCAGTTTCGCGCTGTAACCGCCTCCGCACGCCTGCAGCATGCAGGGTCCCACAATGCCGCTGGTCCCCATCATTCCGATTTCAGGAGAAAACAAATGCATCGAACCACCGCGACCTCGTGAACAGCCCGTTACACGACCGAAAAGTTCGGCCATCAGTTCTCGCGGCGGCATGCCCTTGGCCAGCGCATGTCCATGGCCACGATGCGTGCTGAACACCGAATCGGCTTTCGTGAGATGTGAACACACTCCCGTCGCAATTGCTTCCTGCCCGACATACGTATGACACGCTCCGTGAATGAGTCCACGTTGATGACTGCGTGCGAGTTCCTCTTCCGTGTGCCGGATGATGAGCATGGTGCGATAGAGGGAAATGATTTGATCATTGGTCATGCGTGTATTGTCCTGAATCAACAACGAGCGGCTGGGCGTTAGCCCTCCGTGTAGGAATCACTTTGTAAGAGAACCGCACCGTGCCAGAAAATGACTGGAAAACAGAATTGCACTGGAATCCCCACGGAGGGCTAACGCCCAGCCGCTCGCCCGATCCTTACTTGCCGTCAAACCGCTGCACTGTCGCCCCTTGATGCCCGGGCGTTCCACCGGCATTCATTGCCGTGTTGCCACCATCCATCGGGATAATCGCTCCTGTGATCCATTGCGAGGCATCGGACGCCAACAGTACGGCTAAACCCTGAATATCGTTCGGCTGACCCAAACGACCAATCGGAATTCCGTTCAGAAAACGTCCTTCGAGGCCAGGGTCGTCTTTCATGCGGGCCTCCAGGCTCGGGTTCACGACCTGCGCCGGTGTGACGCAGTTGACTCGCACACCACGATGACTCCATTCTGTGCTCAGCTCACGTGTCATCTGAATCACGGCCCCCATCGCCATGCTGTACGCAATATGGCCTCGTCCCAATGCTGTGGTACTGGCCAAAGATCCAATGTTCATAATCGACCCGATTCCCTGAGCCAACATACGACGTCCAGCTTCCTGACACATGGCAAATCGCCCGACCACAAGATTCTGGAGGACGCGATGCAGATCCGCAATCGTGAGTTCTTCCGGTCGAGCGAGATGACCATCCCCCGCGATGTTTCCGAGAAAATCGACTCGGCCAAACTCCTTATCGACCTGACGAAAAAGTCCTGCAATCGCATCAGCATCCGACACATCGCATGCAGATGCCGTCGCGCGACGGCCCAGTTCGCGAATCTGCGCCGCCGTTGCTTCGGCACCCAAGAGATTGCGATCTACCAGCATTGCATCCGCGCCGCATTCTGCCAATGCCAACGCGGTTGCTTGACCAAGGCCCTGCGCCGCCCCAGACACGACCGCCACTTTTCCACTGAGATCGAACAGTTTCATAATGATCCAGACCTGTGAATGACCACTTACTTCTTTGCGTTCCTTGCGTTCTTTTGCGGCAAACGCATGTCATCTATTTTCTATAAACAAATGTTCGAATAGCCGCAAAAGAGCGCAGAGAACGCATAAGCAACCTCGATTGCAGGCCGGACCAAGCGCAGCGCCGTTCCGGCATCTCCCGC
>CAZFDW010000325.1:0-2652 GCA_964517865.1 uncultured Chitinophaga sp. | reverse complement strand
CATTTTTTCATTGAGTTCAACGATGCTCATCTAGAATCCAAAGAATGGGCCGATGCGTTGGTGAAAAAACTCGACCATCAATGGCCAGATTTTCGTCCAGAACACCAGCAGCGCCATCGCGGCATAAAAGATGCCACAACAGGCGATTCCCACTCGCTGATACCAGCGCGGCCGGATCGGTTCAGGCAGCAGGCGGCAGTTGATCCAGAGAATATGAAACGCCGTAAATGCAAGTGCCACATTGTTCACATTGGCAATCAAAGTCACCATCAATTTTGGTGCGTCTCCGACCAGCAAAAAGACCGTGACCATGACGAACGACCAGACCACGTACAGCGTCAGGATCGAATAATAGAGATAATGAACCTGGTTGTCTCTCAGCCGCTTTCGCACAAGCCGACTTCCCGACCACAGGATATCTGTCCAGCGGCGGGCGAAATCATCGACGATCGACATCTGGCTTGGCAGGAAGACCATCAGACCGACAAACAGCGATGCAATCCAGAGGATCGGGGCCCAGCTTCCCAACGAGGCCGTTTGTCGAATACCGTCAGCGGCGATCAGCGGCTGTGAAAAAGTAATATTTTGGCCGTACATTGCTGAATTGCGTGCAAACTGAATCGACATCAGGGCCGGCAATGCCATTCCCATAAAGCATCCGGGAACCCAAACCAAAAGCTGGTCGGCCAGAATGTATTTCCACCAGGCGTTCCAGCGTCGCAGATTTTCCGCCGTGATCGGAAATACTTTTCCGACATGACTCAAAGCCACATTCCGACCGCCGACCGCGCTGGCGATTGCCCCGACCTGACTTCCCATGCCCCACCCTTTATCGCGCACAAAATTACTGTACGCAGAATTGCTCAGACCTCCGCCGCCAGCGTATCCGGCAAACGCGCCGAGCATCGCGATGTTCCCGAGTGCCAGCACGGGAAGAGTTCCGGTGGACCAGAAATGAGTGAAGGCATTGGTGACAGTGTCCTTGCCGTCAACGTCTGTCGTCGGCATGTTGCCGAATTTGACGAATCCGCTAAAGACATCGATCCAGCCTTCCAATCCCACGAAGAACAATCCAAGAAACAGACAGAATCCAAGAACGGTAAAGACCTTGATCGTCATCACAAACTGCAGAGTGTTATAAACCTTGCCACCAATGAGGACCGGAAACACGACGGCTCCGAGAGTGATGTAGGCGATGGTATTGACCAGAAATGAATCAGCGCCGGTGGGAGGTCGATCCAGCCACAATGTAGCAATCAGCACCGCCGCGTTGGTAGAAAGTCCCGGAATCAATGATGACAAGCTCATGATCAGCGTCACGCCGATCCAGAACGCCGGTCCGGGCGCGGTTCTCATGAATCCGGTAAAGACTGGCTCACCGCAATACAGAGCATAACGCCCGCATTCGATATTGTAGAACGCCTGCGTGATAATCGCGATGGTCGCAATCCACATCAGTCCGCCGCCATACTTCGCGGTCACGTCCGGCCCAAACAGCCATTCGCCGCCGCCAATCTGAATCCCGCACATCACGATGCCGGGCCCGATCAGGCCGGCAAGATTACTGAAACCAAGCGGTCTGGGTGCTGGCAGATCTGCATGACCCCATCGTGGAATTCCAACACTTTCCTGTACCAAGGTGCGAGTATCCTGAGGATGTTGAACATCCGGAGGAAGGCCTGGATTCGGCGGTTGCCGTTTGCTCTCGGTCATTGTCTGTAGTCTGCCTCCAGCTCTGAGTTCGCGTAATCGTGCTTTGTCAAGACAACGAATCGAGGTTAAATCTGTAGGCCGAAGCGGAGCGCCGTTCCGGCAGGTCGGGCAAGTGCCGGAACGGCGCTCCGCCTGGTCCGGCCTACTGCTAAATTAAGTCTTGACACCGCAGTAGAATAGTCCAGTTGCATTGCATTTCATATCACGCGGTGCAAAATCATCTGCCTGGCACCAGCGTATCAAGTGCCTGCCTTCAATGAAAACCTCTCGGACATTGCCGTTGCAGAAAAGCAATGACACATTTTCTTATTCAGCCTCTGTTTCCGCCGCCGTGCCTGATACACTACCGATACGGGATTTTTTGAATTCGCGTCGCAGGAGCTGTCAATGAGCGTCACGACAAACATTCGTGAGTCCACAAACTCTGTTGTGACGCTGCGCGATGTCAGTTGGGAGACATACGATCGTCTGAGGTCCGCTGACGGCAATCGTGGAGTGCGGATGACCTACGACCACGGAGTACTCATTCTGATGGCACCGTCACGACGGCACGAGCGGATCGCAGAGATTCTGGGACGATTGGTCTTCGTGTGGACAGAAGACAGACAGATTGCGTGCCTGAGTGGCGGTTCGACCACGATGAAGAGCCGATTGCTCGAACGTGGTCTGGAGCCCGATAAGTGCTTTTACATTCAAAACGAAGCAGCTGTTCGTGACCGGGATGAATATGATGCCGACATCGATCCGCCTCCCGACCTTGTGATCGAAGTGGATGTCACATCCATGTCTGCCACGCGCATGCCTCTGTATGCGGAATTCCATGTCCCGGAAATCTGGAGATGGGTGGAGAATCGTTTGGAAGTCTATCGTCTCATTGACGCAGCCTACGTCCATGTCAAGGACTCCGTGTCGTTGACAGAATTTCCACTGGAGCTGGTA
>CAZFDW010000324.1:0-7699 GCA_964517865.1 uncultured Chitinophaga sp. | reverse complement strand
ATTCGGCAGATCCTGCCGATGAAATACGAGACGTATCACGTTCACGAACCTGGTGCCGAAACTGCGTTATGATTGCAAGGCCGTCAGATTACGCGCCGCCAAATTCGTCGTCGTAGTCGGCCATAGCGGCAATGATCACTTTTTCCGCGTGCGCGCGATCGTAGATGTGGTCGATGGATACCTGTTGAGTTGTGTCGCCCGGCATCATCTTGTATGTCGTGAAATAGTGCCGCAATCGCTGGACAAGTGCCTGAGGCAGTTCATCCAGATCTTCGACATGCGACCAGATCATGTCCTGTGCCAGCACGCCGATAATCTTGTCGTCGGCTTCGCCTCCGTCAAGCATGGGCAGGCCACCGATGACGCGGACCGTCACGATGACTTCGGATTTGGTAATCGGGCGCTCGCTGAGCACGCAGATGTCCAGTGGGTCGCTGTCGCCGCGCCGCGCCTTGGGCATCAGCTCAGCAACCCGGGCTCCGCAGAATGTGCGCGGAATAAACCCATACAGTGCGGGCGGCTGTGATGAAGTGCGCTGCGGGCGGTCAACTCGCAGGTAGCCCGTCACTTTGTCCACTTCGTATTTGACCAGATCGAAGGGCGAGATTTCGATGAACGCATGCACCAGATGCGGAGGATTCGGACCGACTTCCAGGCCATGCCACGGGTGAGGTCGCCAACGGAAAAACGGTTTCGGGAAAGCCATACGAATCTGTTCCGTAGAATCCAGCCAATGTGTACTGAAGTGTCTTCGCATACGTATGCGGGCATCTGCACCAGTGAATCAGGTGTGACTTTAGGGCATCCGCCCTTCGTTGGAAGCGCCATTGTGACGGTCATCGTCAATTTTGCCTGAGCAGAGAGCCGGTTCTTCACTTTTCGGATAAAATCGGTGTCCCAAGCTGCCGAATCTGCTGAAATGTGCGTTTTGGTCTCACGCATTCCGGATTCTCATGCGACACGTCAATTCGCCGCTTGACGTTTTCGCCCTGAGTGTGTGCCGTGCAATGTATCGGCAATCTGCATCCGGTCGCTGTGGATGATGCTCATCAGCGGACTGCGGTCGGCTGCATCAGGAGTACACGCCATCACGAGCTGACATTCGGCGGCGTCCAGCAGGGATTGTGCGCGGTCCGATTGCCCCTGTAATATCGCCAGTCGTGAGGTCAGGATGAGGTCCCGACAAACCGACGGAAATGCCTCGGCATGTGTATGTCGTTCATACGCGGTCGCCAGAAACTTTTCTGCTTCGTTGATCTCCCCGGCCTGTACAGCAGCGCAGGCCAGCACTGAGTGCAGGTCACCCGTCAGTCGCAGTCGCCGAGGGGATTCTGATGCACCAACGGAATCAAACACACGACGATCTGCCTGATGGACCCACAGCAGACAGGATTCCAGATCGTGATTCAGGAGCGTCTGAATCGCCAGAATCAACCACTCGCGGTCGCGGAGTGCATAAGGCGAAGTTATTTCGAATCCCGACATCCCCGATCGTGCCTGAACGGACGGCTTCACGGGCACCTCCGCCTGATGTCCCAGCTCTTTCATCGCCGACTGCAGACATCGCCGCGCGATGACTGGATCACCACCATCCATCTGCATGTGAGCCATCAGAAACATCGTTGGGATACTGCTGCTCGTATCCTGTCCCGGGCGCCGAGTCATTTCGGTCATCGATGAGAACGCTTCCGCCCGATGATTCTGCTCCCACAGCGATCGAACGGGTCTCCAGCATGCGGCAAGCCGGGGGATCGTCGTGGAAAACGACACTTCTGCCGGGGACCTCAGTGTCCGACACAGAAGCATGGCAGCTGGGAATTGCGCCATTGACGCAACATGAGTCGCGGCGAAGTCACTTGTTTTCACGACAGCACTTTTCGGTTTGCCAGAGTCAGGCAGGTCACCATTCCGTGGGAGACGCTTGCCATTGGATAACTCGACGTGCTTTGTTTCGTCAGCGAGATTTGACGGGAGAACAGCCAGCGTAGCGCCGCAGTGGAGCAGTTGCAATAACGATTTTACGCATTCGTCCTGTTTTTCGGTTTATGACGGTTTTATCACCCCATGATTCACCCCGATGGCGTGCATTCCGCCCCGGTGTTCCCGGCGATTTTGTGCATTCGGTTGTCCCCATTCGGTTGTCCATTTCATGCAACGCAGGGAGACAACCGAATGGGGACAACCGAATGAAACGCACGAAAAACAACGCAACGGACAGCAAATTGGAACGCTCCTCCAACATGTCGCTTTTCAGGTTTGCAAAAACGTGTCACTCATGGCCGCGTGAGGTATAGCGAGGCAAAAAGCCTGCAATCCTCGCTGACGCTTCGGGTTAGTATTGCATCAACACCCCGCTTACCGGATCCTTCAAAGAGGGCAAATCGCGGAGAATTGACCTTCCATTCGCACGCGAGTCACCGACGCCACGAAATTTCCCCCCGGCTTTCAAAACCGCACACGGTCGGAAGTGACAAATGGCGTCCGGGTGGAAACAATCTGAGAATGAACCCACACTGGACCCCCGAATCCTGGCAAAAACGCCAGGCGCAGCAGCAGCCGAAGTACGACAATCCGCAGGAACTTGCGGACGCCATCCGCCTGCTCACCACACTTCCGCCGCTCGTCACTGCCTGGGAAGTGGATCGCTTGCGCAAACAGTTGGCGATCGCCGAGGAAGGCAACGCTTTCGTGCTGCAGGGCGGCGACTGCTCAGAAAGTTTCGACGACTGTAATTCCACATCGATCCTGCGAAAGCTCAAGGTTCTCATTCAGATGAGTCTGGTACTCATCTGCGGCTCAAAGAAAAAAATTGTCCGCGTCGGTCGCATTGCCGGACAGTACGCGAAGCCACGATCGGCCGATACGGAGAGACGCGGCGACGTTGAGCTGCCGAGTTATCGAGGCGACATCATCAATCAATCAGGCTTCACCCCGGCTGAACGACGCAACGATCCGCAACTGATGCTCCGCGCTTATGAGAAATCGGCGCTCACCATCAACTACATCCGCGCATTGAGCGAAGGTGGTTTTGCCGACCTGCATCATCCGGAAAACTGGGATCTGGAATTCGTCCGCAACACGCCCGGTTCGCGCCGCTATCAACAGTTGCTGAAATCACTGAGCGATTCGATTCGCTTTATGGAAGCTGTCTCCGCCGGCGAACTCACGCAGCTGACGCGCGTCGATTTCTTCACGTCTCACGAAGGCCTACTGCTGGCGTTCGAACAGGCACTCACCCGCATGGAACGAAATCGCGGCTGGTACAATCTTGGCACTCACATGGCGTGGATCGGCGACCGCACACGCACACTGGACGGTGCACATGTGGAGTACTTTCGCGGTATCCGTAACCCGATCGGCCTGAAAATCGGTAACTCTATGGAGCCCGAGGAACTGGTCGAACTGATCCGTGTTCTGAATCCAGAAAACGAACCGGGACGCCTGACGCTCATTCATCGCTTCGGTGCCGAAAAGATTCGTGAGCGATTGCCGCGTCTGGTCGAAGCGGTGCTCAAGGCTGGTCACCGTGTGCTCTGGAGCTGCGATCCAATGCACGGAAACACGCAGACCGCTCGCAACGGAATCAAAACACGATCGTTTGACGAAATCATGTCCGAGATTATTACCGCGTTCCGGATCCACAAGGAGCTGGGATCTCGTTTGAGCGGCACTCATCTGGAACTCACCGGTGAGGACGTCACCGAATGCACCGGTGGTCCCGGCAACCTCACCGAAGCTGACCTCGCCCGCGACTACCGCAGCCAGGTCGATCCTCGACTCAACTACGAGCAGGCGATGGAAATCGCATTTCTGATCGCAGAACAGATGAAGTGATGAGAGCTGCGGTGCCTGTCACCTTGCCTCTCTATCTTCGCCGACACATGAGGCATGGAAAAGCAGCGCACTCCGATCGGAGTGCCTTTTCCGACACGGCATCTCTGTATTGGTTCGCAGATTGTAGGCCGGACCAAGCGCAGCGCCGTTCCGGCAGCGTCTTGTTTGACACTGATTCTGCCACTCACCCACTGCCGGAACTGCGTCGCTGCCGCTCCTTGGTCCGGCCTACTTGCTGGAATCATCACAATCGTTTCGTCAATCTACTTGGACTATCCGCAAGACTTTGTTTAATCGGGAAGGATTTCCCAATGGGGAAACATGTTGATACGCCAATCGAACTTCAGGCTGTCGTCCGCGATGCCATTGGACGGTTGAGCCCAAAAGTGGCAGCTACATGGGCATATGTTTTTGACGGAAACAGCGTCAAAATCGGCTGCGATCAGTTCGTCAAGCCGACGGCATGCAGATTCGGCCATGGTGGTCAGATCGGCTCCGTGCCATTCTGAACCCCCGATCATCCTATCGACCGCCTCTTCAAAGCGTGCTCGCAAGGAAACAAGACGGTCGTTGTCTCTGGGATCGTGACCTGCCGCCATGACTTATGCAGCACTCCGATTTCGAGCCTCGAACCCGTCAAGTTCCTGTTCAATTATGGACGGAAGAGATGACCAGAAATCACGAAGTACTTCAGCGGTACCAGCCCGGACATCGTCCGGCTCAATCAGCTCCGCCCCACGCGCAACAGCAATTCGGGTTGCGAGCTGCTCAATCTGCCGCTCAAGTACCTGGCCGGCCAAAACGACAAGGCAGCGAGCTTCATGCGATGTTCGTAGTTTAACCATGATCAGTCAATCCTTCCGTGGACACGGGATTCCGCGGCGATTCTCACAAAACAATTCACGCGGAATGTTCTCAGATTTACTGCCAGGCAACAACACCAAATCGTTGCATCGAATATGCGAACAAAAATTCAATCGGCCCAGACCCTTACTTTTTCGCCCCCACAAATAATGGACGCCCTTTCAAGGAGCAAAGGAACGCCGCTCCGGCGATGGACTGAACGACGACGTGATCGCACGCACAACCTGCCGGAACTGCGCTGCGCTTGGTCCGGCCTACGTTTGCTCAATCCAGCAACACGAGCGTGTCCGGCAATTCGTTGACGTCGTGTTCCATTCGAGGCAGCGCGGATTCCAGAGACGCGGAGGCATGTTGGATCGTGTCGCAGATGGCTGCAGCCAGGTCGTCTCTGCGCAGACTGGCCGTTAGTCTTTGACAAAGATCCTCACAATACGTCTGGCCCAACGCCTCCACGACGCTGCGGTCACCGAGCACAACAGCCATGCGTTCATACAGCGATACGAAAATCAGCAGGCCCGATGCTCCCGTGGTGTGGTGAACTCGACGATCGAAGAACAGTTCCCGCGCCCGGAGATTGACTTCCTCCTGCATTTGCTGCCGAGGCGTGAACAAACGACGGAGAACGTCAAATTGTTGCGCAGTTGCCGTGCCGGTGACGAAACAGGACAGCATGACAATGGCCAGCAGCACGACCTGTCCCCACATCGGAATCCCACCCCAGCTGCCGGCATCCGTGTGTCCGGGAAATGTCAGAAAGACCACTGCCGCACCAACGATCGCGCACCACAGACCAACCAGATCTTCTGCGCGGTCGTAGCGGCCGGACACCGTGGCGACCACAGGCACGATCTCACAACAGGTTTTGGATTCCGCAGCCGACACGGCGGATTCAATCCGGGTACGCTGCTCGGTGCTGATGATTTCAGAAGCTTTTCGCATTACAACTATTCCTTACCACGAACCCGAGGCACCACCACCGCCGGACGAACCACCACCGAATGAGCCGCCACTGAACCCACCGCCACCACTGCCGCTGTTTTGAGCCATGCTGCGCATGATCAGCCAGATGACTGTGAAGACTCCGCCCCAGAGCAACCACGCCCAGCCACTGGCACCTCGGCGATACAAAGACACCGCCGTGAAGATGGCGAGGCCGAAGAAAATCAGGGGCACGATGTACTCAGCCGCGGACCGAGGCCGCGTGGGTAATTCGAGCTTGCGCGCCATCTTGTCGAGTGCATCCACGCCGCTGACGATCCCGGCGGAAAACTTCCCCTGCTTGAATTGCGGGATAATGTACTCATTCATGATCTGTTGGCACGTCTGGTTCTCCGTGCGTCCCCAGCCCGCTCCCAGTTCAATGCGGGCTCCCCGGTCTCCTTTGGAAATCAGCAGCAGGATCCCGGTATTCCAGTCCTGTCCTTCCAGCTTTGCGTGACCGATCTGCCATTGATTGAACAGCAGTGCCGCGAAGGTTTCGATCGGCATATTGGCCCCGCCATGCTGAGCCATCGAATCGATCGTCACCACAATGATGGGCGTGGCTTTGTCGGTGAGCAGTTTGTCGCACACCGCCCGAATATGCGTGATCGACGGCTCGTCAAGCATTCCGGCCTTGTCGCTGATGAACTCACGGTCACCGGGCAGCTGCAGATCAAATTCCTGGGCCGTCGCTGGCAGCGCATGCATTGCGACGAGCGTGCTGACCAGCAGAAGACTCAGTCGTCGAAACATCATTGGCAGACCCTTTATCTGAAACTATTTGTGCGCGTCGCAGCGTCACGCCTCGTCGATGCGGTTGATCATCGACAAGGTCATGCCGAGCCTCAGAATCGAACGCAGAATCTCTAAATGATAGCAGCACTCGTTCGCGCACGACAGCGTCTGGACTGCTTCCGTCACGGCGGTTCAGTCGCCGATTTCGGTAGGTCCTGCTTGCCGAGCAGGACTTCGCGGCTTGCCGCGACCAGCGACGAGTGGCGGTCGAAAGGACGGCCACACGCCGACGTGGAGCGGATGTGCGACCCATGGCGGTTCGCCTTGCGGCCAAGTGAAAATCCTTTCCGGCAGAAAGGACCTACTTTAACAATTCCATTCGCTGAATGACCAGACGATACGGATGCGCGGGACCGCCGTGATCGTGGGCGTCCTGCAGACTGATGAAGTATTTTCCGGCTGCCAGTTCCGCAGTGATGCGAGAATCGGCTTTGCCGTCATGGTCATCGTTCACGACCACAATATTGCCACGATGATCAAACAGCGTCAGCAGGCCGTCCAGACCCGAACCATGACGACGGGCCAAAACTTCGATCGCGACGCTCTGCGGATCGGCAATTTCGAACGAGAACACATCCACGTTCTTGTCACCGTGGATCTGTCCATCGACCGTCTGCGGAATCTGAATCGGCTGAGCCTGCCGAAAACCATCATTCGGTTCACTGTCATCGACCAGCGGATGGACGCTGCCTATCAGTAGCTTATGAGGTGGACTTTCACCCGTCGGTGAGACCACAGTCAGAGTCGCGTCGCCGAGCGCGACTCCTTCAACGACCGTTACTTCCAGTTCCATCTGAGTATTGCCGATCTGCTTCGCATCCTGTCCATTTGGAACGGCGACGCTGACGGCAGACAGGACTTTGAACGAAATCTGCGGACTCGACGACCGCACTTCTGTGGCGGTATCCAGTGCCCAGCCACGAACAATCATTTTCGTCGCCGGACTCACAGGCACGGCCAGTGGGACGCACATCGCGACTCGCGGCGGTTCAGCTTTCATTTCGGCCGCGTCCTGAGCGAGCGCATCACCAGCACACAGCAGACTAATCATCGCCACCAGGCTGCAGGCTCGATGATTCATCGTCACCAAACGGACCTTTGATCCTTTCTTCCAAACAACTGTGCTCTTTGCTCGCATCTTTTTGGCCGTCGATCTTTGCGATTTCGAGATTCGGATTTCGGATTTCGGATTTCGGATTTCGGATTTGCGGCTTCGCCGCGCTAG
>CAZFDW010000323.1:0-7728 GCA_964517865.1 uncultured Chitinophaga sp. | reverse complement strand
TTGTGAAACCCCGTTGGGGTTGAGTGTGCATGGAAAAGATGTGGGTAACGACAAGACATGAGGCCGACGGGGACGAGCAAGCGGGATGGAAACGTGCCAGTTTCCAAACCTCGATTCCAGCGGCGTAAAGCCGGCTGGGGTCCCTGAAATCCAAAACTTGACTCATCTGCAACATGTTTTGAAAAGTAAGCGTAGCTAAGCTTTGCCTCTCGCCATGCGCACTGGACGTAACACTGCGGTCGCTGAAGAAGATCTGGCGTTTGTGAAAGCACGACTGGCTGAACATTCAACAGCCGTTAACGGTGGCCAGGGCTTTGTCATTTAAAAAAGGGGTCAGCGACGAATAGCCAAATGGCCCAGAGGGTGCTCTGCACTGCCCCCTTTTTTAAAGCTTTTTCCGTGACGCCCTGTAGCCATATTCAATCGCGAACCAGTCGGCGAATTGTTCGCGTTTGCGGAAGCTGGTATTTCGGTCGTCGTTGATGTGGCCGATCTCGTGAATGAGTACGTTGTTGAGATAGAAGTCCCGAATCGTGGTTTCCGTCCAGATCAGTCGCCACAGGTCACCATGCTGCTCCCATCGACCACCGTACATTTCCGTTTCGATCCGTTGCGCCGGTCGCGGGGCACGAACGTAAAGTTCTTCCATGGACTCTTCGATTGGATACAGATATACGGCGGTGCCCCACTGCAGACCATAGCACGGAAACAAGCGTCGCTTCTTCGTCATGCGACTGAACTGTACGATATCCAGATTTTTCTGGAACCTTGCCGGCAATTGCAGGACTCGTTCAAGCACATCATCCGCTGACACCGGATGCACATATCCGCGTCCGGCGATCTGAGTCACAATCTGCAGATTGTGATCGTTGCCTTCGTCGCTGCAGAGGGGATTGTGCCAGACTTCCGGCGCATCAAATGCGCGGCCATGAGCCAGACCGTCGCCCCGATGCTGATGCGCCGACGCCGGACGGGCACTGGAACGGCGTGACGAAACACGATCGTGCCGCGCGGCCGGGAGATTTGAGCGGGTTGTGGTTCGGTGAGATGAATTGTGATGCAGCATAGCAGGACCCGTAGATCAGCAGGCGTTGACACTTACGTGCCGGAGGCAGCAGAAGATGGTTGACGCCAACTGCCTGAGTTCGAACTGCGACTCTGTGTCGCAGACCGAGGGGACGGGCATCCGTTCGAGGGAGGATTCGTTGTCCGTGGAACTCCTCTGGACAACGCCAACGACTCACTTTTGCCAGTGAGTACGCACGATCCTAGCGGTCTGAAACAGAGAATCCAGATGAACAACGTAAGTGGCTGTGAGATAATGCTTTACGCACCACAATTGTTAGGCGCTGTGTTATTGAGAAGTTTCCGAGTGGCCGTAACTCGTTGCTGTCGAGCGGCTTGGGTTCGGCGGCATCTGTGTGTCCGAATTTGAGGGCATGTACAGTACTGGCGTACCCGCACTGGAATCTCGGCGGAGATTGAAGAAAACGATGAAGATTCTTCCATCTGGATCAGGGTTGGCAGACGTTCACTTTAATCATTTTGATGATTGTGCCGCATGTTCAACCCGCAAAATGACAAGCCACATCCGCAGAATCTGCCGAAGTGAGTCACACCTCTGGCAACTCTGTTGCAGTTCAACGGCGGTTTTCCGCGAAGTGAGGTAAAGCGAGACAGGTGTGACGCAATAAACTTCATGTGATGCGGGAGAAGTCCTGCAAGCGTGGCGACGGATGTGCCGTTCGCGCGCAGCTCCGTTGGCGGGAAACAGAATTCGTGCCTGGATCGATCCTTCGACAACTCTGTCTCTTAATGTGCTGTCTGCTGTTCGCCAGCGGATGTGGTGCGGCCATTCAACGCAGTGGAACCGAGCAATTGTTATTGTCTGATTCTGTGGATCGGGCGATCGATCAACTGGATCTTTCTCCACTGGCGGGGCGTAAGGTGTATCTTGACACTGAGTACATGAAGACGTTCAAAGGTGCCAATGTCTTTATCAATTCAGACTACATCATCAGTGCGTTGCGACAGAAGTTGACAACGACGGGGTGTTTCATCCAAGCGACTCGTTTAGAGGCCGACTACGTTCTGGAAGCGCGCGTGGGTGCGTTGGGCACAGATTCAATGGAAGTGACATACGGAATCCCGTCGAGCAATGGTCTTGGTGTGGCCGCAACCGCCTTGAGTGGGGTTCCTGCAGTCCCGTCCATTCCTGAAATTTCCGTCGGTAAACGCAACGGCGTGAAGGGAATCTCCAAGATCGTTGTCTTTGCGTATCACCGTGAGACGAGTATTCCGGTCTGGCAGTCAGGCAGTGCCATCGCGCGCAGCGACGCGCGGGATTCGTGGTTCATGGGCATTGGCCCGCTGACACGCGGCAGTGTTTACAACGGCACGTTACTGGCAGGAAACCGGATCAATTCGCCGTTTGAAAAGAAGAGTAAGACGCACGAAGTCAAGCCATTGACGATGGCCGACAAGCACAGCTATGTGCATCCCGCAGTACTCGAACAACAACTGGCGGACGCTCAGGCAAACGAACCGGCGAGCGTTGAACAGGCCTCGCACCAGAAAGGCGAAACGCCCGGCACTGCAACCCTCAACGCTCCAGCGCCCGCCGTAACTCCCTGACGAATTTCCTGCTTAACGGCTCACGCCATGCATGAGGTGCTGACACACTGGTGCCAACTGGTTGGCGTGGGGCGGACTGCTGTGACTGAACTCCGTGCGGCAGTTGACAACGGACAATGTATGCAGTCCTCAAGAGCCAACCGGGAATCGTCTGGCAATTGCGTTGGTGCGCGAATACGATACTCATCAACCCTTTTTCGCCTTCCCAACGGAGCCCTTCGTTCTCCGGATGCCTCGTGGATTCAGGCTGCGCGATGGCAGAGTCTGTCCGATCAGGAACGGAAATCATTTCCTCCGGTTGCGCCGGACTTTGTCATTGAGCTGCGATCACAGACCGATCGAGTCATCGACCTTCAACAAAAGATGAAAGAATATGCCTCCTGCGGCGTGCGACTGGGATGGCTGATTGATCCGCTGCAGAAGCAGGTTCACATTTATCGTCCTATCGAACCGCCTGCAGTCCTCAGTGAACCGCACAGCGTCTCCGATGAGTCTGTACTGCCGGGGTTCGTTTTGGAACTGAGCCGGATCTTTGCCTGACCCGCGAGTTGCCGTGCCGAGTGGGAACACGGGGCGGCGGGAACACGGGGCGGCGGGAACACGGGGCCATTGCGTGGGCAATGCTTCCCATTTTTCCAAAATTGCGAACGACCGATGGATGGCCCCGTTGCTCCGGATGGATGGCCCCGTTGCTCCGAGGGGATTCTTAATCCATTGCTGACAGAGCAATAGATCGCATATCGTGGAAAACACGACGGACATGAATGTCCATCCTACCTGTTGCCGCCATATTCTTACTTTGATTTTGGCCGGAATGCCACGATATGTTCCGGGTTGGTTTCCAGTCTTGGGCCACCGATCAGGTCAACGCAGTAAGGAATGGCGGGCATGACGGCGTCCAGGCATTCGCGGATGGCTTTGGGCTGGCCGGGCAGGTTCACGATCAGGCAGGAACCACGAATTCCGGCAGTCTGGCGACTCAGAATCGCAGTGGGGACTTTCTCCAAAGACACTTTTCGCATGAGTTCCCCGAAACCCGGCATCATTTTTTCGCAGACGTCGGCGGTCGCCTCCGGAGTCACATCGCGGAGCGCCGGGCCAGTTCCTCCGGTCGTAATAATCAGGCAGCAGTGCAATTCGTCGGTCATTTTTCGCAGGCTGGACGCGATCAACTGACGGTCATCGGAAACTACCTGGTACTCCTGGATCCACTCTGAAATCAGCGTTTTTTGCAGGTATTGGCCGATTGCGGGACCGCCAAGATCTTCGTATTCACCCCGACTGGCTCGGTCTGATACGGTGAGCACACCAATTCGCGTCGCAGTTTGCATCGATCGGAACTCAGACGAACAAGACAAGCGACTCAACCGGCGGCGATTTATGCGGCCTGGAAATCCGGATGAGTCCGCCGGGGAAAGCTTCCCAATCATGGCAGTCTGTCTATCATGCGGCAACTGCGTGCAGCGAATGATCCCGAAAACGGTGATGAGATTCCTGACGTTTTTTTGCTACACTTCTACTGCTCGATCCACTCTGCTGCAGAGTTGCTCAAACAGACCTGACTGCCAATGCCCAAATCCACTTCTCTACCGTCTTCGGCCCCTGCTTTTCTGAAGTCGTCGGATTCAGATGCCGAGCCTGGCCGGGCATCCGAAACTCAACCCGCGAAAATTCAGATTCAGTTGGGCGCTCAAAACCTTGAGTTCGCTGAATCGCAACTTGAAAACTATCTCCGCGATCGCAACTCTGTGTCACCGGACTGGCGCGAGTATTTCGACGACCTGAAGATTGTCGATTCCGGACTGACGCCGGAAAGTATGCAGGTGCCTTTTCAGGCACACAGTATTTTTCGCAGGTCCACCGCCGTACGCATTGATCCGTCAACCTCCGATGCCGTCATCCTTCAGGAGCGACTTGACCAGTTGATCCGCAGCTACCGGGTGCGCGGGCACATTATTGCGAAGATCGATCCGCTCAACGCCGAACGTCCGCAACCTGCCGACCTTGATCCGGCGTTCTACGGATTTACCGATGAACACATGAGTCGCAAATTTTCGACTCAATGGGCGGGCGGTCCGGACACACGAACGCTGCATGAAATGCTGACGTGGTTGCAGACAACTTACTGCCGTTCGATTGGTGTGCAATTTATGCACATCGACAGTCTGCAGGTTCGGCAGTGGCTGCAGGATCGTATGGAGCGCACGGCGAATCGTTTGAAGCTGTCACGATCTGAGCAGATCCGGATTCTGGAACGACTGAGCGACGCTGTCGTCTTTGAAGAGTTTGTGCAGAAAAAATATGTCGGCGCAAAAAGTTTTTCGCTCGAAGGTGCAGAGAGCCTGGTGCCTCTGCTGGACATGGCGATTGAACGCGCGGGAAGCCAGGGCACGGAATTGATCGTGCTCGGAATGGCTCATCGTGGGCGGCTCAACATTCTCGCCAACATCATGGGCAAGAAGCCGTCAAAAATCTTCCGCGAGTTCGACGACGTCGATCCACAATTGAAAATGGGTCGTGGCGACGTGAAGTATCATCTTGGATACAGCACGGACAGGATGACGTCGTCCGGTCAGAAAGTACACCTCACGCTGTGCTTCAATCCCAGCCATCTGGAGTTTGTCAATCCGGTCGCGCTTGGGCGGCTCCGCGCTAAGCAGGACCGCAGCGGCGATACAGATCGTCGCAGGAGTTGCGTGATTCTGATTCACGGCGACGCGGCATTTGCCGGTGAAGGCGTCAGTCAGGAAACGCTGAATCTGAGCGAACTTCCTGGTTATCAGACGGGCGGCACGGTTCACATTATCGTGAACAATCAGATCGGTTTTACGACTTCGCCTTCCGAGGCCCGTTCCTGCACGTACGCGACTGACGTCGCCCGTATGCTGCAGATTCCGATCTTCCACGTGAATGGCGAAGATCCGGAAGCCGTCGCTCAGGTGGTGCATCTGGCGATGGACTTCCGCGCCAAGTTTCATCGCGACGTGATTATTGACATGTACTGTTTCCGTCGGCGCGGCCACAACGAGGGGGATGAGCCGGCGTTCACGCAGCCCGCAATGTACAAGCTGATCCGCAGTCGCCAGACCGTGTTCAACAGCTTCCTGGAGTCTCTCGTTTCGCTTCGCGAGGTGTCGATGGAAGAAGGTGCCGCAATTGTCGCGCGGCGTGGCCGGATGCTCGAGGAAGAATTGGTGGAAGCCCGCACGGACGGCTTCAGGTATCTTGAAGAAAGCGGCGGCGGCATGTGGAAAGGCTACTTCGGCGGAGATTGGCGCGAAGCAGATTCGCCGCCCACCGCCGTTGCTGCGGACGTGATTCGGCACGTCATGCACGCGCTGACGACTCCACCGGAGGGCTTCACGCCCCACGCCAAAGTGGATCTGGTCCTGAAGTCGCGCCGTGACATGGCGGCCGGTGATAAGCCATTCGACTGGGGTGGTGCTGAGATCGCCGCGATGGGAACTCTTGTCGCCGAAGGAATTCCATTGCGTTTCAGTGGTCAGGACGTCCGACGCGGAACGTTCAGTCATCGCCACGCCGTGCTCTATGATGCGCATGATGGTCGGGTCTGGATGGGATTGCAGGATCTGACCGCGCGTCCTGAGCGTGTCGAGATCTTCAACAGCCCGCTGTCAGAAGTCGGCGTCCTGGGCTTTGAATATGGCTACAGCCTGGACTGTCCTGACGGCCTCGTGATGTGGGAGGCCCAGTTCGGCGACTTTGTCAATGTGGCACAGGTCATCATTGATCAGTTTATCGCGAGCGGCGAAGACAAGTGGAAACGTCTGAGCGGTATTGTGCTGTTGCTGCCCCACGGAATGGAAGGGCAGGGGCCCGAACATTCCAGCGCGAGACTGGAACGTTTTCTGGCGATGGCCGCAGACGACAATATTCAGATTGTGAATCCAACCACTCCTGCTCAGTGTTTTCACATGTTGCGGCGTCAGGCGCTGCGGCGCTGGAAAAAACCTTTGATCGTAATGACGCCGAAAAGTCTGCTGCGTCACAAGGATGCTGTCTCGTCGCTGGCCGAGCTGTCTCATGGCGAGTTTCACGAAATTCTGCCGGATGTTGCGAAATCGCCGGAAGACGTCAAGCGAATCCTCCTGTGTTCAGGCAAGGTCTATTACGATCTGGTCGCGTATCGCGAAGAAGCCAAACGTGATGACGTCGCCATCATCCGCATCGAGCAACTCTATCCGTTTCCGGCAAAAGCACTGGCAGCAGAGTTGTCGAAGTATGCCACGACCGCACCGTTGTTCTGGGTTCAGGAAGAACCTCGCAACATGGGTGCGTGGGGCTTTTTAAGAACTCGTTTCGGCGAACGTCTGCTGGATCAGTATCCATATCGGGGAATCTGTCGTCCGGAAGCGGCCAGCCCCGCGACGGGTTCCGCAACCAGTCATAAGATCGAACAACAAAACATTCTGAAACAGGCATTTGAACTGGTATGAGCACGCAGGACATTGAAATCAAGGTTCCTCAACTGGGTGAGTCCATTTCCGAAGCCTTTGTCGGCGAATGGTACGTCAAAGAAGGTCAGTACGTCGCGTTGGATGCCAGAGTCGTGGGACTGGAAACGGATAAGGCCACGTTCGATATTCCGGCGCAGGCGGGTGGTATCGTCAGTAAGATTCTGAAAAACGCCGGCGAGACTGCCACGATCGGCGAAGTCATCGGTTTTCTCCACCGTGCCGAAGCGCCGGCAGCCAGTGCGGCACCCGCAGTCGCTCCGGCGGCATCGGCTCCAGCCGTTCCCGCAGCAAAGGTTGCAGATGCCAAAGCCAGCGGACATGTGATGCCTGCGGCGGAACGCCTGATGGCCGAAAACAAACTGGTCGCAGGTTCTGTGCAGGGCACCGGACCGGGTGGGCGAGTCCTCAAGGAAGACGTCGTGCGCACGGTGCAGTCAGGATCGGCTCCGGTGCGCGTCGGCGGAATTCGCGAAACCCGCAAAATGCCTCTCAGCCCGATTCGTCAGACGATCGCCAAACGGCTTGTTGATGCGCAGCAGACAGCGGCGTTGCTGACGACGTTCAACGAAGTCGATATGTCGGCTGTCAAGAAACTGCGTGAATCTTACAAGGACGT
>CAZFDW010000322.1:0-7730 GCA_964517865.1 uncultured Chitinophaga sp. | reverse complement strand
AAAACAACGGTATTCAGCTACACAAGTTTTTCCCTGCCGTTCGCCCAATAAAAAAGGCTGTCCAGTGTTGCCACTGGACAGCCCGGGAGGATTGATCGAGGGGATTACTCCCCACGATCAGCAGTGACTCCCATCCAGCCATCCGTCCACGTTACGGACGAACCGAGGCGATTCGGGATGACTGGTTTCGCTTGGAAAAGGGGTCAGGAACCAATAGTGCGAAGCACCCGTTGGGCCATTTGGCTATTGGTTCCTGACCCCTTTTCCAAGCCTGGCTTCGTTCAGACTTTCACGGACTTGACAGTCCGGATGATCTCCGCAGCAACCTTGTAAGGATCAGCGTTGGATGCAGGACGACGATCTTCCAACCAGCCCTTCCAGCCATTCTGGACGGTGGCGATCGGAATACGGATCGAAGCACCGCGATCGGACACGCCGAAGCTGAACTTATCGATCGTCTGCGTTTCATGTTTACCCGTCAAACGCAGGTGATTGTCTGCACCGTAGACCGCGATGTGTTCTTTAATACGTGGCGCGAACGCATTGCAGATTTTTTCGTAGGTTTCTTTGTTGCCACATGTGCGCAACGCAGTATTGGAAAAGTTGGCGTGCATTCCGGAGCCGTTCCAATCGGTATCGCCCAGCGGTTTGCAGTGCCAGTTGATGGAAAGGTTGTACTTCTCGGCAGTACGCTCGAGCAAATACCGGGCAAGCCATACTTCGTCCCCTGCGCGTTTTGCGCCTTTTGCGAAGACCTGGAATTCCCACTGACCAGTAGCCACTTCGGCATTGATGCCTTCGATATTGATGCCCGACTGGATGCACAGATCCAGATGCTCTTCGATCAGCTCTCGGCCAAAGGCGTTTTTCGCACCCACAGAACAGTAGTAAGGTCCCTGAGGAGCAGGGTAGCCGCCAACAGGGAATCCCAGCGGCAGATTTGTTTCGCGCTCCCACAGGAAGTATTCCTGTTCGAAACCGAACCAGAAATCGCCGTCGTCATCTTCAATCGTGGCACGACCATTCGAATCATGGACGGAACTATCGGCGTTCAACACTTCCGTCATCACCAGGAACGCATCCATCCGACCGGGGTCCGGCAGGATCGCGACCGGCTGGAGCAGACAGTCAGAAGAGCCACCCGGAGCCTGATTCGTGGAACTTCCGTCAAAGCACCAGATCGGGCATTCTTCAAGGGTGCCACCAAAATCCTTCACCACTTTTGTCTTCGCTCGCAGCCCTTGTGTGGGTTTGCTGCCGTCCAGCCAAATGTACTCCAACTTTGCTTTCGACATGCTCTGTCTATCCTCCCGGAAAAACCTGTAGATTCGCGGTATCGCTGGACGTCCACTGCAATCTCGTCACACGAGAAGCGGTGATAAATTTTCAGCCCAACCTGCTCTGCTTCCCGCGATGGAAGCCGCATCCTTGCAGGAACTTACCGGGTGTTGCCAGACACTGGCAACCATAAGACACTCGCCCGCTTCGCCCCCGTCAGCCAAACGATCAGGAATTGGCTGCTGTATTAATGAGCACATGTGCTCCGTTCGAGAGCACATGATGGCAAATTTTCGTGATTGTTGCCACCAGATTGGTTTTAAGCATTCGCTGTTCCAATTGCACGCGCGAGGCTGCGACATGTGAAAAACGATTCAGGATTTCTCAGCCGTTGGTAAGTGGAACAGGTACTGGCTAAACTGCAGGCAGGTGCGAGTTTGGAAAAGGGGTCAGGAACCAATAGTGCGAAGCACCCGTTGGGCCATTTGGCTATTGGTTCCTGACCCCTTTTCCAAGAGTTTTCCATCACGAGGCACATTTGGAAATGGTGATCCTTTATTTGTTCCTGGCGATCCTGCTCATTCTGATCAATGGTTTTTTTGTGCTGGCAGAGTTTGCGGCCGTGAAGATGCGGCCTTCCCGCCTCCGTGAACTGATGGATGACGGTGTTCGCGGCGCGGTGGCGGCGAAACACGTTCAGGACAAGCTCGACGAATATTTGTCCGTCTGCCAGGTAGGAATCACGTTCACGTCGATCGGACTTGGGTTCGTCGCCGAACCGTCCCTGGTCAAGCTCATCGAACCGATCCTGATGTGGACGGGACTCTTTCCGGAAAAGAGCAATGTCACGTTTCTGACAACTCATGCCATCGCGACCGGGTTGGGATTGTTGCTGGCCAGCTATCTGCATACGCTCATCGGTGAGCTCATTCCAAAGTCCATGGCCATTCGCCGCACCGATCGATCGGCTCTGCTGACCGCCGCACCGCTTCGAGTAGTACGTACACTGTTCGTCATACCGCTCTGGGTTCTCAACGGATCGGCGAATGTGCTGCTCAGGTTGATGGGACTGGGTGGTTCAAAGCACCATGAAAACCACAGCGAAGACGAGCTCCGCATTCTGCTGAATCAGTCTCAGTCCACCGGCATGATGACGTTTCGGCGCCTGCTGTTTCTGGAGAACGTCTTTGACCTCGGTGAACTGGTCGTGCGGGATGCGATGCGACCACGTTCGCAGGTGCGCTGCATGACGACGCAGAATTCATGGGAGGAGAATCTTCAGATCGCGCGGCGTTATCGATTCAGTCGTTACCCGCTTTTGGATGAAGGGGCTGCGAATCCGATCGGAAGCGTGCATCTGAAAGACGTGTTATTTGTCGGCGAACATGGAAACGATCTGAAGCCGTTGCTGCGGCCATTGCTGACCGTCACTGAGACGGCCCTGCTGGAATCTGTGCTGGCCGAAATGCAGAAGAAGCGCATCCATGCTGCAATTGTGAAAGATGCGAAGGGTGTCTGGACAGGTTACCTGACGCTGGAGGATGTGATTGAAGAAATCGTCGGAACAATTCGCGATGAATTTGAAGACGAAGAGCCGATTCATCTGACTGACGCGCTGCTCGAAGATCGGGTGCATCTGCAGATTGAAGCTGAGAGCACCATCGAAGCGGTTCGCATCGCTTTGTCTCGCATGAACAGCGAATCGCTGCCGGTCCCTGCCGACCAGATTATTCGGGCCGTTGAAGAACGAGAGCGATTGATTGAGACCTATC
The DNA here is from genome assembly GCA_964517865.1 of uncultured Chitinophaga sp. GTDB lineage: Bacteria > Planctomycetota > Planctomycetia > Planctomycetales > Planctomycetaceae > SXXK01. Next base: position 4,680 of record CAZFDW010000322.1, on the reverse strand, counting down.
TTGGCCGCCATCTTGGAATGCCGCATGCACGCTTGCCGGGTCTGCAGAAGGCGATCGTACTGGTGATACGCTCGGAAAAAGGTATCCCGTATCGTGGCACCATCGAACGCGCTCATCTGCTGTTCGTGCTGTTAACACCGATGGGGCAACCGCGCGTCCATCAACGACTTCAGGCAATCATCGCGACACTGCTGGACGAAAGCGAATTCATCCCCGAACGCCTCCGCACTGTCCGCACCCCCGCCGAGGTCGTCGAGATCCTTCGCACCGGCGAACAGGCGACGCTGGACTAGGTTCGGCCTGACCAATTTGGCAACCACGGCATGCCACGATCAATGACGGTGTCCTGGCAGATGCGCGAGAACTCGGATGAACGCCGGTCTCCGGATGGAACGACGTCCGTGATTTTCAGTTCAATGATGTCGGCTGCAATGATGCGGGCCAGGTGTTCGGCTTCGAGCAATTCTGCATCCGTCCAGTCGGCTATGGCCTCACCAATTTTCGACAGTTCGCCGGGAAGTTGAATGTAGCCAAGTTCCACGTTGCTGGTGATCCCTTCCGACCGGACCAGCAACCGATAGAGTGGCAACTGCAGATCGATCCATTCATCTTTGCTGCGATGAGTGGAATTCGGCGCCAAAGCCGTTTCACTTGTCTTGTAGTCCAGCACTCGAAAGTGGCCGGTCTGGACATGCTTGTCGATCCTGTCGACTCGACCGACAAGTTTGACAGGTCGTTCGTGGATATCTGCGAAGTCCGTGCATTCGTATTTCTTTTCCGTCTGATGAATTCGCCAGCCGTCTTTGCAGGTCGCTGCCTGCCATTTTGCGAATGCCGCAAGACGCGATTCGATCATCTTCAGTTGCACGCTGACCGTCGCCGATCGCGTGCGGCCGAATCGTCCGAGGGCTGCCCCGTGAAGGGCATCCAGCAGAAAGTCCCGGATCGCTTCATCGTCGTGCGCGTCGCGATACGGTGACTGCCCGAACTCATTGAGAACTTCATGGATCAGGCTACCGAAAGCCCGTGCGTCCAGTTCACGAACATCGTCGTCAACCGGTCGCAGCCTCAATTCGCGACTGAGAAAGTAACGATACGGGCAGTTGAGATAGTCACGAAAACTGGTGACGGGAATTTCTGTGGGAGCGGGCGGCACCGACATTGGCGGAGGCACAAGAAAACCACTCTGACGTGTTGGCGCAGCTTCGGGTTCCGTGGGAACGGGCAACGCGGAGGCAATGTCACTCACGGAAGCCGGATCGTAGAATCGGCGGACACGTTCGGTAAGTGATTTCGGATCGGCTGCGAACCACAATCGACTGGGAGCAAGTGGGTTGCCCTTCACATCTGTCCGTCCGGTAATCAGGATGACGCGCCGCCGACTGTGCAGCACTGACGTCAGCGCGTATGCGTCACGGGCATAGCGCCGTCGGTTATCGGTGAGCTCCAGTCGTGTGCGGAGGCTGTTCGGCATGAAGGCGTCAGCGTTGATCGATTCCGGGATTTTGCCTTCGTTGAATCCGGTCAGCACCAGTACCGGGCTGTCATCGAGCGGCAGTTCCAGCCAGCCCAGCAGCTCGACGGCCTGGTCATTTGCTTCCGGCGGAATCGAAGTCTCACCAATCTGACGCAGTAACAACTGCAGCGCCTGGCTGGCCGTGCATTCGGGCAGCACGCTGGCCGGAATTCGTCGCAGCTGTTCGTTGAGTTCCTGCAGGCGGGTCACGCACGCGACAATGCCGCGATCGGCTTCGGAATCACTCTGTAATTCCCGATCACGGTAGATCGTGGCAAGAATTCGGACGGCTCCGTCGGCCCATTCCGACAGCGACCGTTTTTTCTCCAGTTGGTGTGTGAGCGACGCTTCGGCGGCGTCCTCCAGATCGTCAAGCGTTCTTTGCCGCAGTCTCTTTTTTCCCTGCACATTGGGGGTCGCGCGACCCACGGCTGATCGAGCACCTTCTGCTTCTGTCGCACCTGGAATCAGGCAGCGCAACAGGAATTCCACAGCGCGGCAGACTTCGGCCACGATAATTCGTCGAGGTGCGGCGCCCAGCAGGACGCCGGGTGTAAGCTGTAAATGTTCGGCAAGGTACTGATCCAGTTCAGTGAGCCATGCGTGGCGACGTGTGAAGGCATCGTCGTCGGCGAGATTCTGGTTCAGGTGTTCGTTGATCCAGTCGTACACATCCGGATGGCGGACGAAGTCAGCCAACGTGGCAAAATCGGGCGGCATCTCATCGCGGGCCGATGCCACATGCAAAGCCATGGCCGACAACAACTGAAACGGCCGCGAATCTCGCAGCAGCATACCGATCGGCCATAGCCCGGCAATCCCGGCATCGGCCATCGCCTGAGTCAACGTCGGAACCATCGAATCATCTGCCACGCCGATTGTGATATCGTCGGCTCGAAATCTCCCGTCGAAGCTGGCGAGTTCCACCATAGCCAACTGTGCCTGCTGCAGCGGAGAATCTGCGATGCGGGTGTTTTCCAGCGGGATGTCGAGCAGTCGCGATTCCCATTGTTCGGGACGCACACAGCCGTATTCGTCAAAGGCGTCCGCTTCGGATTCAGGCGCGTGAATAATGGTCGTGACGCGATCGGCGACCTGATCGAGCATCTGCCGGATGATGCGGTTCATATCTACCGTGCCGATGAGAATCAGATCTTTGTCAGTGCGACATTCTTTCATCTCTACGGCAACCAGTCGCGCGGCCTGACGGTCCCACAACTGCAGTTCGTCCATCTGCATGAGGTATTCCGACTGAATGCGACGCAGGGCTTTCCAGCGTTCGGCTTCTTCGGAATGACCGAGTTCGACGAGCTTCTGATGGACTTCGTCAAATTCCATTCCGTCAGCGGCGAGTTCGTTGTGCTGCTTGCGGAGCGACTCGCAGAGTGCCAGCCACGACGAGACAGAATTCTCATCCGGTCGATTTGGTAATGCCGCATGAATCTCCTGCGGACGGACAGCATATAACGCTTTTCGCCAGACCAGGAGTTGCGTGAGATCATCGGCTAGTTTCTGCTGCTGCGGATAGAGCAATTCAGGAAACTGATTAAACGTGACCATCCGCGGCGGCACCAGTGCTGGCCATTTTGAGCCGCCTCGCTGGACCAGTAGCTCCAGCATCCGGCGAGCCGCTCGCCGTCCGGGGAAAACCAGGATCACTTTCGACATATCCAACTGGTCGCCGTTGGCATACCGACTGATCAGATAATCAGCCGCCGCTGTGAGAGCCGGCTTATTCCAGTCCAAAAAATGTCGCGTGATCGGCATGAATCCGTGCTGCCTTGTTGTTGTTCATGAGTTAAGTCCATTCTGCCAGAAAGGACCTATTGTGGAGTGCGAGGACTTGTCATCGCTTTCATTTTCAAACCCCGTTGCCATGCCAAAAATCGTTCGTTTCCATGAAGTTGAATGAAAAAGAAAGCTGCGACAAGTCGCAGCACTCCAAATTGAGTCCGTCGTGCCGAAAAGAATCTTCGCCACAGTGGAACCGCCAATGAGCATCTGGGATGGTACGCCGTTTCGCCGCAAGAATCCAATCCATGCGAACCCGTGACGAAGTTCGTGACCTTTTCTATACTTCGCGCATACTGTCGCCCGCCACATTCATTCAACACATCGCAAGCACAGGTTCCATGAAAGCCATTCGACTCGAAGAACCAAAGAACTTTCAATACGTGGATGTCGCTGATCCGGGGCAGCCTGGGCCGGGCCAGGTACTTGTACGGACACATCGCATGGGAGTCTGCGGCACGGACCTCAGTGGCTGGCTCGGGAAATTTCCGTTCTTTCGCTATCCACGAATTCCGGGTCATGAACTGGGAGTCGAAGTTCTGGCAGTCGGCGACGGCGTGACGAATGTCGCCGCCGGTGATCGGTGCAGCGTGGAGCCCTACATGAACTGCGGAAAATGCTATGCATGTCGACGTGGTCAGGGAAACTGCTGCTGTACTTTAAATGTCATCGGCGTGATGATCGACGGCGGACTGTGCGAACGTTTCCTGATCCGCGCGGACAAACTGCATCCTTCAAAGAAGTTGACGTATGAGCAGCTGGCGTTGGTGGAAACGCTGGCGATTGGTTGTCACGCGACAGATCGCGGAGCCTCACAGAAGGGCGACCATGTCCTGATCATCGGGGCAGGTCCGATCGGCCTGGCCACGCTGGAGTTCACGCGACTCACGGGTGCGACGGTCACGGTCATGGACATGGTGCCGTCGCGGCTGGAATTCTGTCAGAAAAACTACAGAATCGATCACACCATTCACTTCAGAGGCGATGGCAGTGAATTGGAGCAGATGCAGACCATCACCAACGGGGACATGTACCCTGTCGTCACCGATGCGACGGGCAACAAACATTCGATGGCCTCTGCGATGAAGTATGTGGCTCATACCGGATCGCTGGTTTATGTGGGCATCACGACAGAAGAAATCACATTTGCACATACGACACTGCATCGTCCGGAAATGACGCTGAAGGCATCACGGAACGCGCTGCCATCGGATTTCAGTCGCATCATTCGCCTGATTGAAGACGGCACGATCAATACGACACCATGGATTACCCATCGGACACCGTTCCAGAACATGGTGGCTGACTTTGAATCCTTCACCCGCCCCGAAACGGGCGTCCTCAAAGCCATCGTGGATGTCTCCGTGGCGTGA
>CAZFDW010000321.1:0-7738 GCA_964517865.1 uncultured Chitinophaga sp. | reverse complement strand
GCCACAAAAACTCACAAGAGTCACAAAAGTAAGAACAGGGCTGAGGGCAGAACCACGCTCCTTGTGACTGCGACTGACATCTCTTCAACCTGGGTTGCGGGCGAAGCCCGCGCCAAGAGTCAAGTGCTCACAACCCGGAGCTGGCGGCGTCGTTCAGTTTGGTGATGCCGGCCAGTTGCTGGTCGATGCTGCGTTGCGTCAGTTTCTGGAAGTCGCCGTCCATCAGGGAGTCCGACAGGGCTGCGGGGCGACCGTCCTGGACGCGATCCAGTTCGCCGGCCAGACGCTGCATCCACTCGGGGGGTTCAATTCCGGAACCGATTCGCTTTCCCATGAAGTCGGCGATTTCCTGCCTCAGGGAAGCAAAATTGGTTTCAGCTTCCGCCTGAGTCAGTCCGGGAGATCCGGGGCAGGAACGTGACACCAGTGCGGCCATGCGATTCTGGGCCAGCGCTCCGAGGATGCGTTCACCCACGTGATCATGCAGTGCCGGTAACCGCACGCCGTATTCGGATTCCAGTTGCTCCAGTTCTTCCACAAAGGAATTGGCAATGTCGCGTGATTCGTCATCGACGAAGGCCTCCACACCAGCCGCAAGTTCCAGATCGCCACTGCGAACCATCGATTCGTGCGCCACCTGCCACGGGATGGTGTTCCATTCAAATCGATCGTACAACGCTTCCAGACGAAGAAAGTCGAGCAGACAGTAGAGTCGATTGCCGTAGTCCGAATGCGTGGTTGTCGTGTTGTATTCCAGAAAGCGATCGAAGTTATCGACGACGCATTCGTACACAAACTCAGCCATTTCGGCAGCGTCTTCACGATCCATTTCACCGGATTCAAAATCTTCGAGCAGTGGCACGTTCTGAGTCAAAGCGACCGTTTCCTGCAGTTCATCAAACATCGATTCTGCACCGTGATGCAGGATGGCTCGTGCATTGCCCAGCGTCAACATGCGTGTGTGAAACAGGTCGTCGCCGTACTTCTCAATGAACTCCTTCACCTCGACAGCAAATTCATCATCATGCAGATCCTCAACAATCGAAAGCCGCATGGAACCACTATGCCGAGTCCACAGGTCGGAATACGAATCCAGCAGCTTCTGAATACGTTTCAGCAGCGTCTGCACGCGGCGCGGGGCTTCAGTCTTCCAGCGACCTGCCGACTGCAGAATACACTCGACAGAACTGCTTAAACCGATTCGAAACAGTCGATCAAATTCTGTCACGGCCTGACCCGAAGGTCTCAGCGTACGTTCCATCTGCAGCGCCGTCTGAAGCAGTTCAAACGTCTCTTCCAGCATCCCCAGGCGCGGCAACTGACTGAGCAGCACGCGGATGACCGACTGCAGCATTCTGGCTTTCAGAATGGCTGCCGGCTGACCACCGTTTTCGAACGGCACGTACAGCAGCGGACGGCGTTTGAGTTCCTTGCAGAGCGCCGGAAAACATTTCTGCGCCGCATTCACATCCTGCGCAAACACGGCCGTGAACATACGGGATAACTGACGATCCAGCGACGAATCCTTGTCACTGCCGCCGACAGTTTCTTCGGCGATGATGGCACCAATCAGGCGCTCCGCCATCAGAAACTCAACGGTGGTTGACAATGCGTTCTGCATCAGCAGCAGACGGCACTGCATCTGAATATCGTATTCGATATTTCCTTCCAGGCCCGAACCGTGTACCGCGATTTCATAGTCGCGGACTTCGCGGACAAGTTCGCTGAGCCCATGCAGTCTCCCGCGGATTGAAGCCAGCCATTCGCGCAGATGTTCTTTCTGATCTTCGCGGGCGGCATCTGTCGTAGTTGCGGAAGCAGTCGTCGCTGCGGAACGTGAAACCCACACGGCTGCGATTCCCCACAGCGATCCGACCGTATGCAGAAACTTCAGCCGCGGTTCAATATGACGGTAGAGGATTTCGAATTCTGTCGTTCCGGGACCGGCTCCGCTGTCCATGGTATCGGACGCATTGCCATCGTCGGTGGAATCATTGTAAGTCACATTCTCCCACGCCGCTTCGAACAGATTATCTTCGGACTCATCGGCATCGAACAGATGCTCCAGATCCAGATCATCTCGCTCCTCCTTGCCGCCCTTAAGCTTCTTCTTGTTGAGTTCCGCGAATTCTCCCAGACTTGGAATCTCCCAGCACACTCCGGCGTTCGCTTCCATGAACGCAAACAGGCGTCGCAGATTGTTCCAGCGCTTGTCAGGTTCCGGCTGATCGCAAATGCACTGCAACAGGCGATGCAACAGGCGATGAATGGAATGGGGGCCGTTCTCCAGCGGGACCGTTTCGGCACGGCTGAGCCACTGCATCAGAAGTCCCATCGCGGCCACATGATCCTTGCGATCCAGCAACGCTGCGACAACCTGAGCAAAACTGCTGGTGGCGTCAAAGTCTTCGACATGTTGCCGCCAGAACGAAATATCGCCGGCCGATTCTCCTGCGGTGCGCCATTCCGCAAGGACACGCGCCACCTGAGTGGCCGCTTCGACGGATTTCATGCCTTCGACATGCGTCAGATCATTCACGGTTGTGGTTGCGTAGCGATCCCATTGCGCGGCAAGTTCTCGGAAATCCTTCAGCACGGAACCATGCAGATCCTTTTTCCCGGACGCTGCCGCTTCGCTCATCGCTAACGTGCAGGCATCAAAGATCTGACCCATGATGTCTAGTAAAACTTCAACACGGGAATCCGGAATTGAATCTTCGCGCGTAAAGAACAGCGGGAACAATCCCTGAAAGCCAAGGATATTCCACGGGTCCACCAGACCGCCACATTCGATGCCTCGATGCAGCAGATCAATGACCTCCGTGATCATCCGCTGAGATGTTTCCAGTTCTCCGTTGCGGACAAGCCGCGGCACCATCACGAGGCGTGACTGAATTTCAGACTCAAATCGCGCACTCAGGCATGGAATGACGGACGCTTCTTCGCAACTTGCTTTTTCAAAGCCCATGCGCGCGAACATCCATGACAGGTGGCGATGCTGAACCTGATCGGCGCCATACTTCGAAAGGTACATGTTCAGTTCATGCCGCACATGACCGAACGGCTGGCGTGATTCATTGGCCAGTCGCTTCAATCGTTTCGCCCGTTCGCCCTTCGCTGTGTCCAGCAGACGCTGATAAAAATTGTCTCGCTGGCGTGCGACAATCGGCAGCAGCGATGTCAGTGAAACGCTGGAATCATAAGTTTGCGGACCCGAACCACTGATCGCCGACGCCATCAGAATCGTTCCCGCCAGCACAGCTGACGCATCGAACAACCGCTCCGGATCGGCCTTCTTTTTGTCCCGATGAATCCAGTCAATGAGTGAATCGATAATCAATCGGCGCACAATGAACCGGCGATAAAATCCCTTCGTATCGATCTCATCCGGATCCCACTCTCCGAACACATAATTCGTGCGTTTGTTGACAGGATGCAGATGATCGTGCGACCGCATGTCGAGACTCAGCTCCGCCATCCGATCAATCGAAAAGTGTGACGTGCCGACCAGGTCGTCAGGCAGATCCCGCATGAAGGCAATCGTCGATTCGATGAGTTGCTCATAGGGCCCGACAGCCGCGCCGACGTCGCTGAAGTACAGCGGCAAAGGGCAGAAGCGTTCACTGGAATAGATTTCAGACCGGCGACCATTTTCCAACACCGCCACAGGTCGATATCCGACGAAGTGATTGAGCTGCTTCAAAGCGGAGGCAATGACCGGATCGGACTTGCCATGACCGTATTCCGCTCTTGCGGCCAGTGTCGCTTCAAACATGCGAGCCAGCAGCAGGGGAGCGTAATGGTCGGCCTCGGTCAGATGACTCAATAAATCGGCGTGATGTCTGCCGTACGCGGGCAGCAGTTCATCAAGCGTCAGACGGATGATCGCTTCCGCCTGAGCCGGATCTGCACAGGCGGCATCGCCGGATTTCGAAAGCCGCTCCAGTTCTGCCAGCAGAAAATCGCGCAGCGAGACCGGTGAGGTCGCCCGCTGCTGATCTCGGAAGAGATCATTCAGGGTTCCTCGGAATCGTGCGCTGGAAGCTCCCTGAGAAAAATTCAGGTATCCCAGCAGATCTCTCAACGCATCAGCATCGACTGAAGCAACGTCGTCGGGAAACTTCTTAGCAGATTTTTTTTTGTTGGTCACGCGGCAAATATTCTGTCAGAACAATTCCTGGACAGGACCTGCCGATTCACGGAATCGGCAGCCCCTGCATGTGGCACCAGTGTCAGGGGAGTGAAGCACGGATCTAAAATTACAGGAGGAATTATCGGGCGTACTCAACATTTCGAGTTTCCCGCAAAACGGTGACCCTGATTTCCCCCGGATACGTCAAAGTCTGCTCAATCGCACCAGCAATATCACGACTCATCCTTGCTGCCTGACGATCATTGACGCGAGAGGAATCCACAATGATGCGAATCTCCCGACCGGCCTGAACGGCAAACGCATGATCGACGCCCGGGAAACCGCATGCCAGAGCTTCCAGTTCTTCCAGGCGGCGAACATATTTTTCAAGGGTCTCCCGCCGTGCACCGGGGCGCGCTGCTGACACGGCATCTGCCGCAGCGACCAGTACCGTGTAGATGTACTCCGGACGGATATCATCATGGTGCCCCGCGGCAGAGTGGACGACTTCCGGGCCCTCGCCGTAGCGTTTGAGTAAATCCGCACCGACAGCCGGATGCCCGCCTTCCATTTCATGATCAGCCGCCTTGCCGATGTCGTGGAGGAAGCCGCATCGTCGAGCCAGCGTCCCGTCGAGACCAAGCTGTTCGGCCATCATGCCGGTCAAATGAGCCACCTCAATCGAATGCTGACGCACGTTCTGACTGTAGCTGACACGGAAGTGCAAGCGACCCATCAGATCCATTAACTTCGGATGCAGACCACGTACGCTTGCTTCCTCACACGCATGCATTCCCAGCTTGCGGATGTGTTCTTCCATTTCCTTTGTCGTCTCCGCGACGATTTCCTCAATTCGTGACGGATGAATACGACCATCCTGAATGAGTTTCGTCAGCGACAACTTGCCAATCTCACGGCGAACACTGTCAAATGCCGACACGATCACCACGCCTGGTGTGTCATCGACAATGACATCCACACCGGTGGCTTTCTCAAATGCGCGGATGTTGCGTCCTTCGCGACCAATGATACGTCCCTTCACTTCGTCGCTGGGAATATCCACTGTCGATACGGTGGATTCGGACGTGTGTGCCGATGCGTAACGCTGCACGGCCATGCCGATGATTTCGCGGGCTTTCCGTTCGCAGTCGATCTTCACCTCGGCTTCATGCTTCAGAATCATGGCACCCGTCTGATCCGTGAGTTCCCGATCCAGTCGCTTGAGCAGTTGTTCGGTGGCCTGTTCACGAGTCAATTCGCTGGTCTTGTACAGAACTTCCTGCTCCTCTTTCAGCAGACGGTTCAATTCTGCGTCTTTGGCCTCCATTGTCTTGACTCGCTCGGCCAGTTTCTGCTGCGTGCCCTGCAGCATTTTCTCTTTCTTGCGGATTGAATCCTGCTGCTCCTCGAGTTGTGATTCACGCTTGTCGAGTTCACGATCACGCTCTCGCTGGGAACCTCGCACTTCCTCCATTTTGGATTCGAGTGACTCGCGGCGCTTCAGCATGTCCTCTTTAAGCTTCAGCTCCAGATCCTTCTTCACGTTCTCGGCATCACGTTCTGCCTGCCGAATAATTTCATCACGGGTCTTGTAGGCACCACCTTTGATCAGTCGATCAACAAAGTAGCCGACCGCAACACCCACGATTGCGGCAATCGCGCCGACAATCATTGGATTATCCATGAACACGCCCCTCAATTCACAACCGGTCCCTGCATCCGCGATGGGATGGTGTGAAGAGCTGACGATAGCGAACGCCAATGATCACCCAGCGGTGATCAGAACGGTGGACTCAAGAGTTGCCAGTAGCAATGCAGTCTGAAAAAATGGTCGCAACCGCACAGAAAGGTTGAGAGCGAACCCGGGCACCCACTGCCATGCAGGCCGGGACCGCCGCGGTGGGCCGTTGGCAGCTGGCACTGGCCGAATCACCTTGTGCAGATCAACAAGTTCCGTCGGACAGCAGATTTGCTGACCGTAACTTGCGCAGCGCACGGCAACCCGAGTACGACATTGCAGCATCGCAGCGGCAAAGCCTACAAGGCAACACGCCAGAAAGAGTGGTCCGGTAAGTCCCATAAGTGCAGGAGTGATCCAATGTCAAATTCAGGCTGCCCAGCACTGCCAAGCCGATACCAGGCGAACGTACAATCAGGTTCACAGCAGGTCCGGAAGACCAATTTCTGTCAACATCCTTTAAAAAATCAACGGGATTTTGCCGAGACTTCAAAAAGGGACCGACACATGCTATCAAAGCCGCCCGGCGAATCAACCGCCGGGGCACCCTGGAAAATCTGACTATGCCATTTCGGCATTTCCCTGTAGCCGAAGTCGTGAGACTTCGGATTGAATCGTGGCCCGGCTCCGAATTCTCACGAATCCGGCTACAGGGCAGGGAATCCAGCCCCCTATCCGCGCAGCATCGTCTTCAGCCGTCGGATTTGTTTGCGGACGATAATCGGGATTCGCTCCAGAATCGGTGACGGGCCCCAGGTGTCCGCAAACCGGGTCACCACATCCGGCATTGTCTGCTGAAGCTGTTCGCTCAGGCTGGCAGCCGCCTTCAGGACCACCGTCGCACGAACTCCCAGATCGTCGGCCATGGCATGCAGTTGTTTGGCACAAATCTGATCCGGGTCCGAGACACCTCCCAGACTCATTGCCAGGTGACGCGAAATGTTCCTGTAATTGCGTGTACACACCAGATCGTAAAATGGAGCAAGTTGCAGACGTCGCCGATCCACATACAACAGCGACAGATTTTTCCCGTGAGCGTCCGCGTTTCCCACAAGCAAATTGAACAGCGTCCAATGCATCAGTTTTTGAAGTTCGATCAGAGGAAAGGACGTATGGCTGCGGATGATTTCTACGCACTGCCGCAACCCCGGTCCGCCTTCTTTTTCGTACTTTCGGCCCGGGCTGATTCCAAGTGCCTGACAAAAATCCTCCTGATGCAGGCGCCGATAACATTCTCCCTCAAGTAAGCGGTCGTAACGGGAGATGACGGCAATGGCGGCTCTGTTCGTTCGGCGAAGTTGAATGTCCACGACCGGCAGACCAATGGCACCCGCCAACGTGGCGACAAAAGTTTCATTCTCAGGCAGATGCGAGTAAATCGGCGAAGCGAATTTCAGCAGATACGTGCTGGGTGTATTTCCCAGCGGGATTGAGATCCTGCCGTCCTGAATGTGTACCGGCAGTTTGTCCTGAGCCCCCGCCAGTGACAGTCGAACCTCATCCTGCCCAGTCACGGCCGAAAATGCATTTGGTGCTCCGACAGACCAGTCGGCCAGCTGACGCTCACTGACAGCTTCGTAACGCTGATCCGGCTGAACGGGCATGTCGGACTGTGTGATCGCCAGTGCTCCTGCACAGTCGCCGCCAATCGCTTTCAACAGTTCAAAGTCGTTTCCCTGCGAGATCTTCAGCGACTGACATATCTGCTGCCGGACGTTGGCTTCCGGAAGAAGATTGACAAAGAAATGATGGCTTGCATGGATGTCGTAATTTCCATCCAGAGGAAGCGAAATCGAAATCGAAAATCCGTGCGGATTCTGTTGCCATCCCGCGCGATACTGAAACTGCATCATCCCGGAAGCCGCAAG
>CAZFDW010000320.1:0-7743 GCA_964517865.1 uncultured Chitinophaga sp. | reverse complement strand
ATGAGGCGGAACTTCATGCCGAGGGAGTTGGTGTACTCGACCGGCACGCCGAGGTGCCTGGCCCACTCCTCTTGATGTTGATTGGCTTGTTCGGCATTGAAGGGGGCAATGGCCGGCAGCGGAGCGTCCGCCGGCCAACCGTGCCAGGAGGTGGCGGAGGGGTCAGGCATCGGGGGTTGGTGGTTAGGGGAAGACGAAATGTTCCCAGCGTGCTGCTCGATGTTCTGCGAGCCACTCAATTTCAGTGTGGCCACTGCCAACTCGAAAGACTTTTGCAGCCGTGGGTAGTCGGCGGTTGGACACGTCAAAAGCACGACCAGGACGTCGCGTTCGCGCGGGACGGCCACCCAATGCTGCGTCGTCTCGATACTTCCTTTTCCGTCGAGCGAGGAACCGTTCCCTTTGCCGCTGACGACCATCCACATCGCCTGCATCCCCGCGACCGACTGAATCTCTGCGACGGAAACGGTCACTCCCAGCACGTCCTTTTGCGCCTGGACGGATTGGTCCAGCAAGAATCGCGGTGTGAAAGATGAACCACTATCCTGAATGAAAACGAGGATCGAACTGCCGTTCGGCCCGGACCACGCCGAGCGGATCTTTCCTGGGGCGGTATATCCATTGGCGGCTGCCGACTGCCACGGCTCACCGACTCTGATCAGGAAGTCTGCATTCTGAAATCGGGCCAACAGGACGGCGAGAACCGCGATGGTGGCGAGGAAGGCGGCGATGAGGAGTAAGTTGCGTTTCAATGGTGCCGTCATCGCTCCGCGTGACGAGCCTTTTGGGATGGCACTCGGCTGAACGGCCGCACTTTGCGATGCGGGGGGATTAGGCGATGGGCGGCTGGATGATGCGAGGGCCGCTGTGGGAGGCTCATCTCGCGGAGCGAGATGGCTACTTTGGACGCATGTCACTTTGCCGTTGAGCTGCAGTTCGGCCTGGCATCTGGCGAACAGGTCGGAGACTTCTTTCGCCGTCTGAAAACGATTGGCGGGATCCTTTTCCAGCAGGCGATTGATGATCGTGCAGAGCCAGTCCGGGGTTCCGGCGATCACGTCCTGAATCGGACGCGGTGTGTCTTCGCAGACTCGCTTTAAGACGGCGACTGTGTTGGACGCTCGAAACGGAGGTCGGCCGCTGGTCATTTGATACAGCACGCTGCCCAGGCTGAACAGGTCGGCGCGATGATCCAGCACTTCGCCCCTTGCCTGCTCAGGGGCCATGTACATCGGCGTGCCGGCAATCAGGCCGCTGGATGTCATGCTGGCGTCATCGACGGCCCGTGCGAGGCCAAAGTCGGAAATTTTCGCTCGGTTCTCAATCCCGCCTTCCAGCAGAATGTTCGACGGCTTGATGTCGCGATGAATGAGGTTGGCCGCATGAGCAGCCGCCAATCCGGCCGCCACCTGCTGGCCGATTTTCAGGATCTCCGGCAAGTCCAGTGGTCCGTTCTGGTCCAGCCGTTGCTGCAGCGTGATGCCGGGGATGTATTCCATGACCAGATACGGCAGTGGTTCTTCTTCGACCGCGAAAATGCCGACGATGTTTTCATGCCGCACGGCGGCGGCCGTCCGGGCTTCTCGCAGGAATCGCTTGCGAGGCGCTGATGTGGCGGCCAGGTCCGGGTTCATCAATTTAATGGCAACAACTCGATGCAGCTTCTCGTCAAAGGCCTTAACGACGATCCCAAACGCACCTCGCCCAAGGATCTGTTCGACTTCATAATGGGCCAGGCGACCAAGCCAGCCCGGTCGAGTCGCTGGCTGCAGATATCGCTTCACTTCGGCTTCCCCGGAGAGTGCGGCGGATTTCGGATCATCGTCCTCGTCGTCGGGACTGTGTCCGACGAGCGTCATTTCGACGGCGGAGCTCGCTGCCGCCGCGGGCGTTTCCAGAAACTGGCTGGATTGCTGATGCGAACTGAGCAACGCATCGACCTGGGCTCGCAGATCTGCGTCGCCGCCACAGGCCTGACTGAGGTACGCGGCTCGTTTGACCGGATCCGCGATGTCAATGGCCGCCAGAAAGATCGTGCGTTCGGTCATGTGTCGGCCATTCTGAGTCGTTGTCTGTTCGCTGAATTGTCCCATTCTGACCAAAGCCGGTCTTTGGTCAATGCTGGAGGCTCCCGACTACATGGCGCTGTCTGGTGACGAGTTGCGCCAACATTTAAAAAAGATTTTTGAAAGAGACGGAAATGCGGAATTCTTAACAATGTCCCGCTTGGTTGCTGGATGTCGGAGTATCAATTCGACTTCGGAAATTGAAAAACCGTCACGGTTCAGGAGCCCCGATGCGGGCTTGTCCCAATGGCACTCGATTTGCGACTTTCGCTGATTCAGTGTCGCCTTTTGCTCCGCAAAAGTAGCGTTACTTTCGCGGAGCGAAAGACGACACTGGATTAAATCGACTGGCATTGGGCGGCAGCCTGGAAGTCCGGCACCGAAGCGTCGAGATTACTCGCACCTGCCAGCACGGATTCAGAAAGTCGATGTTCCGGACGACGCCAAAGTCTGTGCTTGCTGTGGACTGCCGCTGGAGGGACTGGGGCAGCATGCGGACAGCGAACAAATTGAAATCGAAACGGTGAACTGGCCTGGACCTTCTGGAAAATCCGCCAGTTTCGAATGCGAAACTTCGAAAAGCGGCTCGAACGTTACCGAAACGGTCATGAGTATTCCTGCTTGGCATGAAGAATTGTCATGGAACTGTTTTTGCATCGAGAACTCGTCAATGGACCGCAGAATCGCTACGCACTCAGACCGGGGTAGCCGTAAATTGCAGGGTTTGCGATAATGCCGACAGCTCTGAAGGACACTGCAAAAGGATCTTGAGGTAACGCCGAACATGGAACCGTTCGCTACAAAACCTGCGCGACAGGCGAAGCTGCATTGGTGGATTGTCAGTGCTGTCGCGGCTGTATTTCTGGTCTGGCAACTGGACCTGATCCCGCGCGTGCGGTCCGCCGCGACAGGTTCGGTGGCGAAGTCCATTCAGACATCGCCCGAGGAGACCGATTCATTTCTGGATGACAACTGGGGCGACATTCGTGATGAATCGTCGGTGGAAGTCGACAGCGAAGTGATTGACAGCACAGATCCGCTCGTCCATGCGCTCGCGCAAAGCAATCGTCGCGAAGTGGAGAGTGCTGCAGAGTCTGATGCCCGCGAGGCCATCCGCACTGGGCGAAAATCACCGAATACCCTGCGCGACTCCCATGTCGAGCAGGCGTTGTTTGAACCTGATGCACCGCAGAGATCCGAAGCGAATCCTTCACGTACTTCTCAACCTGCTGTGCTGACCGCCGACATTGCCGCCCGACTGCGACGCATCGAAGAATTTATGGCTGCAGATCAGATCCTGGAAGCTCATCAGGAAATGTCCGATATCTACTGGAAACATCCGGAGCATCGATCCGTGATTCAAGAGCGAATCGATGAAACAGCGACGATCATTTTTACGACACCGGAGCGGCAGTTCGCTGAACCACATTTCGTCGATTACGGTGAGACACTTGGTTCGATCGCGAAAAAGTATGATGTGCCCTGGCAGTATCTCGCCCGTTTGAATCGTGTCGATCCGGATGATCTTCAGGCAGGCCAACAGCTGAAAGTGGTGCGAGGCCCGTTCGGAGCGGTTGTGGATCTGGAGGATTTCTGCCTGACAGTTCACGCTCACGGCTGGTACGTGCATTGTTATCCGATCGGGATCGGGGCAGACAACGGGACTCCCACAGGGGAATTCAAAATCGAAGAAAAGCTGGAGAATCCTACCTGGTACAATCCCGATGGAGGTGTTGTGGATGCCGATGATCCAAAAAATCCGCTCGGGGAATTTTGGCTGGGCCTCGGTAACCACATTGGAATCCACGGCACGATTGACCCGGATTCCATCGGCCAGGCCGTCTCACGCGGCTGCATTCATCTGGACGACCAGAACATCGAAGAAGTCTTCGCGTTGCTGACCGTCGGTTCTAAAGTATTGATCCGACGCTGAAAGCCTGGCAGATTGAATAACGCCGTCTTCGCAGGTAGACTTTCCTCATTGTGGATTGTCCTGATCCTGGATTTTTGCGAGGCCGGGGAAGTTTGCCATGACGTTTGATCATTTTTCACGCCGAGGGTTTCTTCAGTCCACTGCACTGGCGGCTGCAGCAGGTTCGATCCTGAGCGGGCCGGGTTCTGTTTTGGCAGCTCCGGTGACTGCGCTGGCTTTGGAAGGCGATGGTCTGAAGGGGCGGTTGTGGAAGACGCTGAAAATCGGGATGGCGCAGGTTCCCGGCACATTGACTGAAAAGTTCAAATCTGTGAAAGCGGCAGGTTTTGACGGGATTGAAATGAATGCTCCCGGAATGAATGTGGACGAGACCATTCAGGCCATAGCGGAAAGCGGTCTGCCGGTTGATGGAACAGTGAACTCGACACACTGGGAAATTCGTCACACAAATGCAGACGCCGCAGTTCGAGCAAAGGCTCTGGAATCTCTGCAAGGAGCCATTCGCGATACGCACGCCGTGGGTGGCCACTCGGTCCTGCTGGTCGTCGGTAAAGGAGCGGATGGTCCGGAAACTGAGATCTGGAAACGCTCGATCGAAAATATTTCGCTGGCGGTGCCGCTCGCTGCTCAGTTGGGCGTGCAGATCGTCATTGAAAACGTCTGGAACCAATTCCTGTACGATCACGATGGCGATCATACACAGACCGCCGCAAAGTATGTCAGCTATGTGGATGAATTGAATTCACCGTGGGTCGGCATGCAGTTTGATATCGGTAATCATTGGAAATACGGCAGCATGGGCGACTGGATTCGTCAGCTTGGTAAGCGTGTGATGAAGCTGGACATCAAGGGTTATTCACGTGCGAATGACGAATGGGCTCGGATCTCCGAGGGCGACATCGACTATGCCGATGTCCGCAAGGCGTTGCGAGAAATTAATTTTTATGGTTGGGTCGCAGCAGAAGTCGGTGGCGGCGACGCTGCAGAGCTGAAACACATCGCTGAAGAAATGGATATGGTGTTTGGTCTTGTCTGATTCATCTCTCGAACGTACCGGCACGCCCTATCTTATTCCACCTGCGAATACGTCTGCATCTCCTGAAGACGTTCAGCAGTTGCTCAGAGTGATTGCGGCCCATCAGTTGTCGATCACCGACGAGCAAGCTGCGCGGCTGGCGCATTATTGCCGTCTGTTATGGGACTGGAACAGTCGTCTGAATCTGACACGTCATACCGATTGGGATTTGTTTGTAACGCGCGACTTGCTGGACACGATCGAACTGTCGCGGTATGTTCCCAAAGATTCCACGGTTATGGATGTGGGTTCCGGCGGCGGAGTCCCGGGCATCGTGCTCGCGATCCTGCGTCCTGATCTGAAGATCGCACTCTGCGAATCGATCGGTAAGAAGGCGACCGCGTTGCAGGCAATCGTGAAGGCGTTGAGGTTGCCGATTGTAGTGCATGCAGATCGAGCCGAGACGATTCTTAAGAAGCATCGCTTTCAGGTCATCACCGTGCGTGCTGTGGGGTCGATCAGCAAACTGCTGACGTGGTTCGGGCAGGTATGGAAGTCGGTTGGCCAGATGCTGCTCATCAAAGGCCCACGCTGGACAGAAGAATTCGAGGAAGCTAAGTCCGAAGGACTCTTGAACCGATTGAAGCTGGAGCCGATCGCTGCATGGCCGACACCCGGTCGTGATGGTCAAAGCGTGCTGCTGCAGATCGTGAAATCAAAATGAACGCTGGCGCCCCACAGTATTGTCACTTTGTGGACGGACCATCTTGAAGTTTAAGGGAATGCATGTTGTAATAGTTGGCAGATTGACTGCGGATTCCTGACTTTCAGCGGCAGAGTTTTCACTTAAGACGGGCTTGCGAAACTTGAACGAGTGACGACTTGACGATACATAAAGGCGAGCCGCCATGAAATACGATGATTTGCCCATGGGGCGGCATCCACGAAGGCCTGCGACGTCTGCTTCGCCCAATTCCGGCGAGGCGATCGAACTGGAGCTGCAAGGCGATGAACGTGTCGTCAATGCAAGCGACTCCGGCGAGCCAGTGCCGTCCTGGCTGGAGGGCGACCGTGAAAGAGCGGACCTGAAAAAAACTGTTCCCTTTCCGGACTGCGGCCTTCCGCGACCGGAGTTTGCGGCAGATCTGGAAGGCCGTTTTTTGGGGCGGTTTCACCTGAAGCAGGAGATTGCTCGCGGAGGAATGGGGATCATCTTCGAAGCTCGCGACATCGACCTGGATCGGGAAGTCGCCATCAAGTTACTGCTCAAGGAACATCAGAACAGGCCTCTGATTCGTCAGCAGTTTATCAATGAGGCACGCATCACCGGTCGATTGCAGCATCCGGGCATCATTCCGATTTACGAAACCGGTACGACATCTGACGACCGACCTTACTTCGCAATGAAGCTGGTCAACGGGATGACACTGGCCAAGCTTTTGTCTGCTCGCTCGTCACCTCAGGATGATCTCCCGCGGTTTCTGAACATCTTCGAACATGTCTGTCAGACGCTGTCGTATACGCATTCGTGCGGAGTCATTCACCTTGATATTAAACCGGCGAACGTCATGGTCGGTGCCTTTGGTGAAGTCCATCTGATGGACTGGGGGCTTGCGCGAGCTTCCGCCGATCACTGTGTTCGCCTACATATCGAGGGTGGCGATGAACATTATCTTTCAGACGATGAAGTTGCAGAGAAACAGTCTGTTAGGACTTCGCGGCACCTGGCGGTGGATTTGCCCGCCGGCGCGTTCTGGGGAACGCCCGCCTATATGTCACCGGAGCAGGCGCGTGGACAATGCCTGGATGTGCAGTCTGATGTGTTCGGACTGGGCGGCATTCTGTGCGAAATACTGACTGGCTATGCACCATATCGCGGAACGAATTTCCTTGACGTGTGTTTTAAGGCCAAACAGGCGGACCTGGGCGAGACATATTCGAGTCTGACAGGCAGCGGAGCAAACGGCGTGCTGGTGCGGCTCGCGCTGAAATGCCTTTCACCCCATCCGGATGGGCGACCCGCAGATGCCAGAAGTGTCGCAGCGGAACTGACGCTGTATCTGGAATCTCTGTTGCGACGAGCGGAAAGTGATCTGGAGAGATTCTTCGAACTCTGCCTTGACTTGTTCTGCATCGCTGGTCTCGATGGCTATTTTCGCCGCGTCAATTCCAACTTTTCGCGGGTGCTCGGTTACTCAGAAAAGGAACTTCTTTCCCGACCGTTTATGGAATTTGTGCATCCGGACGATCGGGATCAAACGATAGATATCATGTCACAATTGCAACTCGGCCACCCCGTCGTGCAATTTCGGAATCGTTACAGTGTTTCTGACGGAAGCTGGCGCTGTTTTGAATGGACAGCGAAATCCGTACCCAGGGATCACATCATTTTTGCCGTCGCTCGGGACGTGACCGATCGAATGCGATAAACTCTGCGCGGTCATGAGTGAGACAATTGGTGAGCGGCATGCGTCAGCTTGCCGGTATAAAAATGAGGTAGCGGAGGGCTCACGCCGCTCCGCTCGCCGGACTCATTTCCGAACTGCGTGGAGTATAAGTATTCTGGAGAGCTCCGTTTTGGAAGCCGCCGATTCCCTGACGCGACTGGATTCGCTACAAATCCACTTTTCATAAGCGCGAAACGTGCAGCGCTCTGTCACTCTTGCTTTGATGGATCGGGTGGCCGGGGCTGGACTGAGCGGAGCGAAGGAAGCCCCGGGGTTTCGGGC
>CAZFDW010000319.1:0-7796 GCA_964517865.1 uncultured Chitinophaga sp. | reverse complement strand
TAAGCCCCCGACGGTGCGTTTTTACTTTAGATCTGGATGCGGTTTGTCTTGTCGGTCTTCATTCGCTTGTCCCCAATTCGTTTGTCCAACCCCACGCACCGCGCAATGATTTCCGAAATGCACCCTGATTCGAAGCCGCCGCCAGGTTAACGCAGTCGATGTGTGCCACTGGCTCTGCCCGTGTGCTCCATCGGCATGAAACACTGGCAAAGCCAGTGTCACACAACCCATCAATCCATCACTGACAAAGCACTAATTCAGGTTCATGGACTTCAGAAACGGAAACTGTTCCGGATTCTGGATTCCGTCGGCAGACACACCTTCTGCGTACCACGCGGGATTGCTCTTGAAAAGACTGCGATTGGACGGCGTGGTGAAGAAGAAGACACGGCCTTTGTAAAATGCACCCAGTTCAATAGCGCCGGTTTCTGCCCGGCGTCCCCGCTGCAATTGTACAGGGTCGCAGCCGTGCAGGCCGGGGAGAAACTGTTTCGGACTGGCAAAGAAGATCTCTCGCTCTTCGGCCGATTGAAAGAAGTAATCAACGCCGTCGAATGAACCAACGAACGCTTCACTCCCCTTCAGCCACTTCTTATCACGCATCATGGCCACCGGACAAAATCCACCCAAGCCGACAACTTTGCCATCCCGCATGACGAGCAGACATCGACGCAGGTTATCGTCCATTTCCGAAATTGGATTTGCGGTCGGATCAGTTCCGTTACCGACGCCTGATTTGTCAAGGCGATCCGTATATTCTGCCAGCGTGGCACTGCCGGTGTACCGCGCGAGTTCCAAGCCGTCGGATCCTATCACGACCTCTGTGGGCAAAGATGAAATGGCGTATTTTGCAATAAGTTCCGGGTCACGATCCGCGTCGATCCGCACGCCAATCACAGTCGTGCCAAGATGCTTCATCACAACCGGCTGACCAAGCACTGCAGAATCCATCTGGCGGCATGCTCCGCACCACACGGCTTCAAAGTGCAGGATGATGGGGACATTCTTTTCTATCGAAATTCTTTTTGCGTCGTCGAATGAATCCAGCCATTTTCCGGACGACGCATCATTGGCATCGGTGACGACGTGTGATAATTCAGAGTTATTTGAGTCCCCGGAAATCGGGTCCAGCGCAGCAAGCGATACAGAAACAGAAAACAGAACCAATGCACTCACGGAAATCATCCGCAGCATCCTTTCAGAACAGAGGTAGGTCGCGGCTCTTTCTTCCTGAAAGGCCCCGCGTTACTTTAGGGATCAGCTCGATCCCCAGGGGTAAGGCCGCGACGTCCTGTCGCGGCTGCCGGTTCCTGCAAAGCAGTCTGTTACTTCAGAATTCCGGATTTGGTGAGGTACGCGATGACTTCTTTCGCGAGTTCTTCTATGCCCTTATTGTCGGAATCCAACGTGAGTTCGGCCTTTTCCGGTACTTCATAAGGTGCGCTGATGCCGGTGAAATTTTTGATTTCGCCAGCACGAGCTTTTTTGTAAAGACCCTTGGGGTCACGGGCTTCGCACGTCTCAAGACTCGCTTCGACCATGATCTCTATAAATTCTCCCGGTGGCATGAGGCCGCGAACCAGATCCCGGTCAGCCTTGTAAGGAGAAATGAAAGCGGTTGATACGATCGTCGCACCGTCGGCGAACAATTTTGCAACTTCACCAATGCGGCGGATATTTTCGGTCCGGTCTTCGGGTGTAAAACCAAGATTCTTGTTCAGCCCCATGCGGATGTTGTCGCCATCCAGCACAAAGGTATGCACACCCCGTTCGTGCAGCATTTGATCCACTGCGTTCGCGATCGTGCTTTTGCCACAGCCGCTCAGACCTGTGAACCAAAGCACCGCTCCACGGTGCCCGTTCAGCTTCTGACGGTCTTCGCGCGTAATGTTGTGTGCATGCCATGTAACGTTTGTCGCCTTCTGTTCAGCCATCCTTCGTTCGTCTCCGGGGAATTTCAATTCGGAATTGGATAAATTCGGCAAGCGATTCCAGACTGCCCTCCGCAGCCCAGCCGAACCCTAACATCGGGGTTTCACAGGATTCAGCAACTTGCTGATCAGACAACGCTGACTCTAATCGCTTGCCAGCTCGCTCAGGCAACAGACGGTTCCAACCAATTGGCTGACTCTGACGGTCACCTGAACTGCGAGACTCGGGCATCATAGGGATGCCAATTCCGCTCGCAAATCAACCCGGCACATCCAGGGGGACGCTGTTTTCGAATTCTCAACACTCGCAGTGAACGGATGTGAATGTGCGTTGACAGCTAGCTTTGGGTCATTTGCGAAGTTTGCATGTTTCTCGAATGCCGGGCTTTTTCGAAAACGCCTGCATTTCGGCGAGGACGCACTTATACTCCGCGCGGCTTGGAATGAGACGTATTGATAGACCTTTCACTCGTTTAACCGCGTGCCCAGCGGGCCGCGCTCCTAAGCCACCTGCGGGCGAGCGCGGCCCGCTGGGCACGCGGTTAAACATGTCGCGGTTGACCGCGCGGGGTATATCACGCGGCAGTGACTGGATTTATTGTCGTTAGTAGAGACAACGAATGGCGTCCGAATCTGATCCTTCGACCTTAGAGTCATATGCAACTCCGGGATTTCGCCCCGAAGAGTTGCCACCGGTGACGCCGCCTTCTGCCGGATTTATTGTGCAGTTGTTCCTGATTCCAGCACTGATCGTAATGGCAGTTGTCGCAGTTTGGGCCCTGTTCGGGAAGCTGGCAGACTCCGATAATGACTGGAAACAGCTCGCTACGGAACTCAGCAGCAGCAACGAACACCGCCGCTGGCCTGCAGCAGAGAGGTTGGCCCAATTGCTGCGTAATGAAGAAATCTCGCCGCCGAAGGACCATGAGCCTCTGGCAAAAAATCCGGTCGTAGTGGATTCCCTGACAAAGTTGCTAAGCGAATCATTGGCCTCAACCAGCACTACAGACGAAGACGTCAGGCATCAGGAATTTCTAGCTCGCACTCTGGGAGCCCTCGACGCAGATGCCAGGACGCTGCCGGTACTCGCTGAGGGCATCAGGGATACTCACGACATCATCGTCCGCAAGAGTTCGCTGATGTCGATCGTGTTGATTGCAGGTCGTCACTTCGACGAAGTGACGGGATACACCACCGCAGTCGCTGCGGGTACCGATGCTCCACCGCTCGCGCAACGCAACTTGCCGCTGACTGCTCCGACAATTTCCAACGCCGCTGTACTCGAACAACTTCGACGTTCGGCTCAGGATCCGGAACCGGTTGTCCGACATCTTGCGGGATATGCGTTAGCGAACGTCAGTGGGCCTGATTCACTGGATCAGCTTCGCGTGATGTTGACGGATGGTAATCGCCAGGCGCGGGCCAATGCCGCGATCGGTCTGGCTCGCAATGGTTCCGTGGATGGTGTTCCGACATTGATTCAGCTTCTGACAACCTCGCTGACGCCGTTTGAGCATAAACCTGATCCCAACGCTAAGAACGAAACAACTCCCGAAGAGATTCAACAGGCAGACGTACGGCATCAGATTGAAGAATCTCAAATCGCCCGCAATTGTCTGAAAGCCGTAGCCGACCTCTGGCCGCAGATCGATGCGGAGAATCGTGTCACGCTGGTCGCCGTGATCGGCCAGGTAAAACAGAATTTCTTCGCTTCAGACGTGCGGCTGCAAGCCGGGGAACTGTTGAAGACGATCGGCCAGCCGTGATGAGTTACTGGCTGTGTGTCAGTCTGTTGATTTCGTTAAATACAGTCGCGTTGTTCAGCAATCTGTTTTTGTTGCCGGGCAACTGGTTCATGACAGGCCTGTTGGGCATCTTTCTGCTGGCATCCGATTTTGAACACGGCCCGACATGGATGGTCGTCATGATCTGCGTCGCACTGGCTGGACTAGGCGAAGTTCTGGAATTCGCCATGGGTTCGGCTAAAGCCGCCCGGAAGGGCGCGAGTCGCCGCGCGATGATGATTTCAATGGGTCTGTCGTTCGTGTGCAGCATTGCAGGGACATTCATCGTCCCGATACCGATCGTGGGCAGTGTGATCGGAGCGATTCTCGGTGCTGCGATCGGCGCGTTTGCGGGAGCCTGGCTGGGAGAAGCCTGGAAAGGCACGGAGCCCGCACTTCGCGCCGAGATTGGTAATGCCGCGATGTCAGGTCGGTTACTGGGAATGCTTGCCAAAGGCATGGTTGGTGTGGCGATCTTCGTCGTGCAACTGGTGAGTTTCTGGCTTTGACATCGCTTGCTCTTGAGCCATTCTCCCTGCGACGACCGGCGTGTGTCGCCTCAGCGTTATTTGATGTGGTGCATCAAACAATACGCATTTAACCCGTCGTCGAAGTCCGGATCATGTAAGATCGAGGTCTTCGACGACGGGTTCAACATACAAATCCCGGAGACTCCACCAAAAGTCGTTTCTCCGCACCTCGATGCGTCAGGCTTTCGACTCACTCGATCAGCAGCGGCTGACTCAGAAGAGAATCTACGTTCACCGGGATATTTCCACGGGTTGTGAACGATGTTGCATACGTTGCAGGCTGGACTCGTAAATACCGTCGCGTCGGCCCACCTTTCAGGTTGACCGCCATGATTCGCACGCCGACGAATTTGACGATCGTATAGGTCGCATTGTTACCTGGTCCTGAGACAGAAATGAAGATGGGAAGTGCACCTGTTTCTCCGATAACCGACTGGAGCGCGCTTTCAATGCCTGCACTGATCCCGGTATCTCCCTGGAGATACATAATTCCCTCATTGTTAAACTTCAGTTCGCCGTCTGGAAAGAATGAAAGGTCATAGGCGTTCACCCCTTGCGTAATTTGTCTTACGAGATCCGTCGTACTGTTGTTCGGGGAGCCGATGTCAACAGTGCCGCGGTTTCCAGGCGGCAGGGTGCTGTTGGCCTCCGGATAGATATTCACTTCCGGAATGCCATCTGATCCTGAAGAAACAGTTTCGGACGCTTTGTTGTAGCGATCCTGGTCCTGAAAGCCGTTTCCCGTGCGGGAATGAATTTGCTGGCAGAGTGTGTTCCAGGTTGTCAGGTCAAGGGCAATCGGAAGCAGACTGATGGTGGCACTAGAACCAGGCGGCAGGCTGAATCCAGTGATCGGTGCGACCGAAGCGACGGCTCGGGCCTCGACGTCGAAGGAATCGTATCCGAGAAACTGACTGAACACTGTTCCCAGTGGCGCACTTGCGGCTTTAGTTCGTCGCACTGAGACTTCCACCATGTTGAACGGCGTGACTCCCCAATCCTTAACCCACTGGTTGCTCGTTGAATCCCAGGAACGTCGTCCAAATCGCATGTCGCGTTCGACGGACAAATTCGTCGCATCGACGTCCCCCGAACGAAACCGATGCACCATGTTCGTTGCCGTCTGCCCTGCATTTTCTGATGCCACCTGCGAGGTGACGGTAGCGCCAGGGCCAATGCCGTTGATCAGTTCCTGCATGGCAGCATGCGCGGCCGAATCTGCAGCATTCTGTACCTGACCCTTCGTAACGTTCAGCAGTCCCAGGTCGATCGTAAAAGCTGCGATACCAAAGACAATGGTCAGCGTCGCCGCGGCCAGCACCGCCACTGTCCCGCGTCGCTCGGATTTGAACTCATTCCGCTTCAATGCGGCTGGTTTCATCTGCATTTTATTCATCTTCGCTCTCCAGCTTAGTAAGTGGCTGAAACGGTGTTTAAATAAGGGACTCATTCTGAACTCTGCCGGCGAATGTCTGCCTGTGAGCCGGCATTTTTGACATCACTATTCCGTGATTTCGATGTTGTAGTCTTCAGCGTTTTGTTCGTACGCAGTGAGTGAGACGTCCTCGACACTGATCTGGTAGCGATGAATCACTCTGTCGGTGGTATCCGTGACCGTCACTCCATCGCTGTAGCTGCGGCGCGTCGTAGTGAGATAAAGCAGGTCTACGCGATGAGCACCGAGATTCACCGTGGTGTTGGCAACAGAGAAATCGGGCGAATACTCCTCAAGCGATGGTTCGTTCACGGGCACGGTCACTGAAACGGGTGTTGTGGCAAATCGGCCCCACGTTCTGGAACGCCCATTGAGAAGTTCAAACCTGATCCCCTCGCTCACCTTCTGCATGGCGACCGTGTAGCGAACAGCGTCCGAGTTCTGACTGAGCACCGCAGTTCTGGTGGCATTTGCTGAGCTGCTCAGCGAGGAACCGACCCACCCCTGGACCTGGAGACCGCCGGCAGAAAAATCCGGGGCACCACGATGGTTCACCTGAACCAGTCCGAAGGTTCCTGATGTGGACGGAATTGGAGAGATAAAATTCATGATCTGAGGTGAAGTCGTTGCGGACTCAGGTTCCGCGAGCAATGCAACCCAATCCTCTTCGACGCGTTCAAGTGTACTTCCAGACGACTGAGCGGCTGCCGAATTCGCAAAGGACAGAATCAACATCAGAGATAACGTGAATCCCATCCGTTGCTTACTGCTGTTAATGATGAATGAGCCTGAAAACGGTGTCATTTGAATTTCCTTGTTTGGTGTTGTAATACGAGCATAAGGAACAATTTGGAGAGGAGTAACTCCAGCAAAATCTATTCGTGCTGCATGGCGCACTCGCCACGAATTTTTGATGCACCCAGCCATTTTTTGGCGGCCCAGCTCACGTCGGCAAAAGTCACAGAGACATCCAGTTCAATCAGATCTCCGGTAGATGCCGCCGCCACGTCCGAAAGCGTGTCACCGCTCTGGCCATCGGTCACGGAAATCGCCACCGTGACACTTGACTGTTGGCAGCCGAGTGTGTTCGTCACGTGCTGTTTCACGACGCTGGTCACGTCGCTGTTGGTGGATCCATCCAGAATCGCTGTGCGGCAGCCCATGCGAGACGCCGAATTGAGCATCTGATTGATGGACATCGCGCGACCAAATTCGATGATCCCCATCAAGATCAGCACGAACACCGGGAAGCAGACGGCCATTTCGACCATCGCGCTTCCGGTCCGTGGCCGGCTTTCGTGCCGACGCTGCTGTGACCGGAACAATTTCATCATTGTGATCCAGTATGTGGACTCCCCGTTTTCCCTTCACCCAACGACCATCGATACCTGAATCGCGGCGTATTGAAGTTTGTAACGGCCGTTGAATATTAGGCCCAAACCGGCGATTCAGTACTTAAAAGAGAATTGTTTTGTTTTTTTTGCGGGCTTGATGCAATTGCGGGCTGCGTTGTAACGGAAGACGGAATTTCGTAATCAAGAGTTTCGCAAATGCAACAGGGAATGCCTTGCGCTCACCGTCGCCGCGCAGCGGATCGTCGGGTTTATTCCCATTTGACCACAATCCCGCTGGCGCAGCGATGCACTTGCAATTCGGATTGCAGCACCAACTGACCGTCGTCATCGACACCGATACACAGGCCGGTGATTGTGGAATCGCCCGTTTGCAATGTCACGATGCGGCCTGTCAGTACGTTGTGACGATTCGTTTCTGCGAGCGCCAGTCGAGGTTGTGCTGTCAGCTGGTCGATGCGACGGCTGAGACTTTTCAGGATTGCAATCAGGAGGCTGCTCAGATCAAACGAGCGTCCTTCCAGATCAAACAGCGACGTGGCACGTTGGGCAATCTCCATGGGCGCGTCGCGGAGGGAATTGTTGACGTTCACGCCGATGCCGACAATCACGGCCTGCCGCTGAGCGACCGCATGCTGTTCGACAAGGATGCCACAGACTTTGCGGTTTCCGATGAGCACGTCATTGGGCCACTTGAGTACAAAGGGACAATGTGGCATCAGCGTCAACAATGCATCGCGCACTGCCAATCCCGCTGCCAGTGA
>CAZFDW010000318.1:0-7813 GCA_964517865.1 uncultured Chitinophaga sp. | reverse complement strand
GGGGTGCGCCGTTGTCACGGCGACCCCAGGCTTTGTTGTAAAACCCCGTTGGGGTAGGTGCGCTTGGAAAAAATGTGGGTAATGACAAGGGCAACCCCCCAGGAAGCAACTTGAATCGAGCGCACCGCCCCCGCGCCGATGGCGGAAAGGTTAAACGACATGAACATCGATCCTGAACAAATCTCCGCCTCATCGCTCTATCTGCATCTGATTCGCATCATCGCGCCGCGACCGATCGCGTGGGTTTCGACGGTTTCACTATCCGGTGTGACGAATCTGGCACCGTTCAGTTTCTTCACAGGCGTCGGCGCGAAACCGCCGAGCATCGTGTTCTGTCCGTCCAATCGCCGCGACGGGACTCCGAAAGATTCGTTGAAAAACATTCTGGATACCGGAGAGTTTGTGATCAACGTTGTGCCGTTTCGACTGGCAGAGGCGATGAATCTGAGTTCCGCAGAATTGCCGCCGGACGAATCTGAGTTTGAACTCACGGGCATCGAAACGGTCGCGTCCAGCATGGTGAAACCGCCTCGCGTGCAGGCATCACCGGTGAGTCTGGAATGCAGGCTGATGCACCATCTGTCTCTGGCCCCCGGCCCTGGCGGAGCCAACATTGTCGTGGGAAAGATTGTGCATCTGCATCTGGACGATGCTGTTTTGGACCACGCTGGCTGCGCCGATCCGGGACTACTGGATCTTATCGGTCGCCTCGGCGGAGCATCCTATTGTCGCACGACCGATCGCTTCGATCTGGCCCGTCCATCGGTGCCATGAACGTGATCAGACGTTTGTTGCGACGCCCGGCTTTGTACTGAGCCATGACAGATACTGCATCATCAGAAGCTGCCAACAGAACATTGTCCAGTAGAGAAGAGAGGAAAGCGAAGCCACCATCGACAGACCGTTCACGACCACAACGCATAACGCTCCAAGAAATGTCCCCATCACGGTCCACCGAAATGCATCGTAGATCGTGAGCATGCGCGCGAGAACAAACGTCACAGCGATCAATGCCATCCCAACCAGACTATCGCAGCTCAGTTCGACAACAAATACAGCTGCGCTGCCTCCATTGCGCAGACGCAAGTCAGCCAGATTCATCAAATGTGCGGTGATATGGAAAGCCGCCATCGCTGCAAAGGGTATTAACGGCGTGATCCAGATCCTGCGTTTTGGAAAAATTAAGCCACCCGCCAGCGCTGCACACAGTCCAAAGACCAGCCCTGACGGTGCCAATGGATGAATCATCGGGTTGTTCAGAAGGATTCGGGGATTCCGATTCAGCGCTCCGCCAGCGACTGCTGCAACAATCGAAAACGGCAGCATCAGCAGCATCCGATTGAGATGCGAACGCATCGCTGCAGGAGATTCGTTCAGCGTTGAAGCCTGCGGCGGAGCATATGGATTGTCAGACAACATGAGTACGTCCTGTAGTCAGCGGGCATCGGCAGGACTTTTTACCTGAAGTCTGTAGGCCGGACCAAGCGCAGCGCCGTTCCGGCAATCGCCAGACACCTGCCGGAACGGCGCTGCGCTTGGTCCGGCCTACTCGAATATCAAGCATTGACGTCGCACTCCTCCGGAAATCGAGTTCCATGGGACGACTGCTCCGCAAAAACGCTGTGGGCTTGCTGCCGCAACTG
The DNA here is from genome assembly GCA_964517865.1 of uncultured Chitinophaga sp. GTDB lineage: Bacteria > Planctomycetota > Planctomycetia > Planctomycetales > Planctomycetaceae > SXXK01. The sequence continues at coordinate 6,170 of CAZFDW010000318.1, read as the reverse complement.
CACCAGTCTGACCCGCGTCGGAGACACGGGGCACATTGCAATCATCATGACTTGATGTTGTCACTGAGTGTCAGTGAGTACTGACGTGGCGAAATTTGTCTGTAGTTCTGAGCGGAGTGACGCTACTACCTGAACAAGCGACCTTATGGAGTGCGATGACTTGTCATCGCTTTCTTTTTCAGGTAGCGGGGCTCAGTCGTCAGTTCCCGTTATGCAGGTCAATTTCACCTGAATCTAGAATCGCCCTTGCCTCGGTTTCCCATGCGACTGCCTGAAAATGCTGCAATGGAAAACCAAAGCGGCGACAAGTCGCCGCACTCCAAAGTGCCGACGAACCGCTGCTTACCGCTACAACAACTTTGACAACACTTTGCCATCGTGGGCGACTTTGAAGGGTCGGCCAGTTGGTGAATGTACGACTTGAGCGAGTGGCAGATTTAGGGCTGTGGCAATTGTGGCGTTGAAGTCCGCCGGAGCGACGCCGTCCTCATCAACGGCGTGACCTGCTGCGTCTGATTTTCCATAAAACTGACCGCCCTTAATTCCGCCACCGGCCATGACCGACGAAAATACGGCGGGATGATGATCGCGACCGGCGTTGTAGTTGATCACCGGCGAACGTCCGAACTCAGTCGTCAGGACGATCAGTGTTTCATCGAGCAACCTGCGGTCGGCGAGATCTTTAATCAGATTCCCCATAGCCTTGTCCATGATTCCGGCGCGAGCTGGCAGCGTGCCGCCGTTATAAATGCTGCTGTGCATGTCCCAGCCACCGCAGGTGACTTCCACGCACTGGACGTTGCTCTCGATCAAGCGGCGAGCCAGCAGACATCCCTGGCCGAATGCATCACGACCGTAGCGGTCGCGATCTTCAGGTTTTTCTTCGTTCAGATCAAACGCTTTGAGCTCGCCGCTGGTCAGCAGACTGGTGGCTTCGGTATAGAAATCTGAATACTGTTTCACACGTTGCAGTGGGTATCGTTCGCGGAACTTGCGGTCGAAGCCGTCAATCAATGCCTGACGCTTATCAAACGATGAGGCAGTCAGATATTCCGGCGGCTTGGTGTTTTCCAGTCCTCGATTTGGATCGCCGATCGGCAGCGGACTGAACGTCGGATCGAAAAATCCAGCCCCCGGATGCCGTGCCGGTGCACTGACCAGAACTGTGTCAGGCAGAGATTTGTTCTGACGTCCCTTGAATTTTTGCATCCATGGTCCGACGGACGGATGTCGCTCCGTGGCGATCTGCTCGTAGCTCGTTCGCATCAGGTATTCACCCGCTTCGTGATCCCCCGTCTGAGTGTTCATCGACCGCACCACGGCGAGCTTGTCAAACACCCCGGCCAACGTCGGCAGGAATTCACTGAGCTGCAATCCCGCCACGTTGGTGGCTATTGGCTTTGTCTGGCCCTGGTTCTCATGGCCGGGTTTCAGGTCGAAAGTATCCAGATGCGTCATACCTCCGTTCATGAAGAGATAAATCAGTCGCTTGGCTTTGCCCTTGATCGCGTTGGGGGCAGCTTTGGCAATTTCTTTTTCCTGAGCGGCGCTGAGAACGCCGTTGAACAGCGGCAGGACGGTGACTCCCAGCGTTGATTTGGCCGCGTATTCGACGAATCGGCGGCGATTGATGCCGTCCAGTTTTGAAAGGATATTTCGCATGTGATCTTCTTGTGTGGTTGAAAAAGGTGTCTGGAACTCTCCGGCATCAGGTTCTTCTCGTGTGTTCTGATGCCTCCAAAGTGCCTGATCCAAAGTTCCAGACACCTTTTTCAACGCCGGGACAGTCGAACTATTGAATGAACAAAAACTCCCGTGTATTGAGCAACGACCAGATGACGTTTCCGTAACCGGCTGGACCTGCCTGTGTGATTTCGTTTGCAGCCAGTTTCTTTTCTTCCATATCCGGGTTTCGATTCAGAATCGTCAGGAAAACGGTTTCAACCCCATCATCCACCGTCTTGCGGCGCATGACGTTGTTGTAGATCGTCGAGTTGCTTTCCAGCAGCATGTGCGAAATCGGCCCATTGAGCATGAACAGAACCTGAGGCACCGAACCGCTCGTGGATGACGCGGAAATCAGTTCGCGATCCGATTGGCCAAACATTCGCAGAAAGTGACTGGCAGGAACCGGTGACGGCAATTCGGAAGCACGTGCCAGCAATACTCCCTTGTAGACAAAAGGTGCCTGCCGCTTGCCCTGTTCGCCGTCCACAACTCGGGCTTTCTCTTCCGCAGCCATCAGGTCTTCGGCGGAGACTTTTGTCAGATCGAGGTCGATCGCTGTCGTACGAACTTCAGCAGGTAATTCGCGATATTCATCCGGAACGGCCAGCGTCAGGATGGAATCCCAGGCCTGTTCAGCCGTCATGCGTCTCAGCACAGGGCCCGCAAAGTGATACGGTGCTCCGGGATTGATTTCTTCAAAACATGCCTGACGCTGATATGCCTGAGTGTTGTACAGAATTCGCAGATACTCCTTCATGTCGAAACTCAGCCGCTTCATTTCGGATTCAAGGAACGTCATCAGTTCCGGATTTTCCGCGACTGTGCTGTCCATCATGTCATCCACCGGTTCAATCTGGCCGATACCGAACGTCTGTTTCCACAGTCGATTGGCAATGGTCAGCGCAAACCGCGGATTTTCTTTGGATGCAACCCAGCGTGCAAAAGCCTGACGTGGAGCTTCATCCTTGCGAACGTCGGCAGGCTGCCCGAACAGTGCTTTTGGGGGAACGACTTCACCCGCTTTGCCATTGTCGTAAGCATAGTCTGCGGGCAGCGTGATCTTTCGGTCAACCTGATCATTGACGATCATCATGTTGATCCCGATCTGACGATCAAACCGGTACGAATTGTTTCGGCGGTCTTCTTCTTCCTGCACGATCGTGTCGTACTCTTCCTGCAGGCGATCGTTCGGGTTTTTCTCCCAGTACCGCGTGTCGCCGCCATTCGTACTCGTGAGCGTACCGAATGTGAACGCGGCCATTTGATAGAACTCTTTCTGAGTCCACTTGTCGAAAGGGTGATCGTGGCACTGCGCACAACCGATGCGGGTGCCCAGGAAGATACGAACAGTGTTGTTCATATTGTCCAGCGGCATTCCGGAATCGCGCTGCACGTAGCCCGTCGCAGGGTTTTTCCACACAAGTCCTTCGGCTGTCAGCAGTTCGTTCACAAACTTGTCCCACGGTTTGCTCTCGGCCAGTGACTGTTTGATCCACTGTCGATACGGTTCGCCGCGGACATTATTGTTCAGGCTGTCGGTGTAGCGGAGCACATCGGCCCAGTAGTTGAACCAATGACTGGCATAACCGTCGCTGCTGAGCAGTTCGTCGATCAAGGTGGAGCGCTTATCGGGATCCGACGTGGCCAGAAATTTTCTGGTCTGGGCCAGCGTCGGAATTGTGCCCGTCACGTCGAGATAGATGCGTCGCAAAAACTGTTCGTCGGATGTCTTCGGATTCGCGGAGAGGCTGTGTTTTGCGTAATTGGCTGTCACAAGGCGATCGACTTCCGCCGTCGAACGCATCATATCAGGCCGCTTCGCCGGATCGACAGGTTTTGATTTGACAAGGAAACGCGGCGGCGGATCGTCCTTCTTTTTCTCGGCCGTTTTCTTTGGCGGCGGTTCAGGCGTCAGTTTCTTGACGTTGGCGGCATCTGCACTGGCCTGAGTCAGCATCTTGAGCTTTTTGTACGACAGGATTCTCCCTGAGTACGCGATGACAAGTTCTGGATCAAGCGTGATGGCCTTAGTGAATTCTTCAACCGCGCCGGTGTACGATCCCTTGCTGTGTAAGGCGTATCCACGATAACAGTGGGCACCAGCGTGATTGTCCTGAAGTTTAATGGCCGTATCAAAACACGCGATTGCCTGATCGAACTGTTCCTGATCCAGCAGAGCCAGTCCTTTTTGAACGTGGGCCTTCGGGAACTTAGGGTCCTTCTGAATCGCCAGATCCAGATCGGCCATCGCCTTGACGGCATCACGTTGTAATGCATAGAAGTAGGCTCGATCACATAACGCATCGACCAGGCCTGGCTGAAGCGCGATCGCTTTGTCAAAATCTGCAGCCGCTTTGACCGCGTCTTTCTTTGCCACCCAGGCTGCGGCGCGACGCTGCCAGGCGACGGCGAGGTTGGCATCCAGCTCCAGGGCTTTGTTCTCATCGGCCAGAGCCTGATCAAAGTTGCCCTTGGCCCCGTACGCAAGACCTCGCATGCTGTACGCTTTGGCAGATTTTTCATCAGCATTGATGGCTCGGTTTGCGCTGTTCACTGCTTTGTCATATTGGCGACGCGCGACGTACGCTTCAGCTCGATTCAGATGCGCGCCGATATGGTCACTTTTCTCCAGCGTTGCAAAGTAGGCGCTGTCGATCGCGTCCAGATACTTGCCCTGCTGATACAGAGCATGTGATCGTTCTGCATAAGCATCGGCGCGATTGATGAGCGTCGTCGGTTCGCGGCCTGTCTGTGCGGTGACCACATCAAAGTCCTTGATCGCGTTGTCGTATTCACCTTTGCCGCTATATACCATCCCGCGCGCCACGAGCGCTCGACCACTCTTTTCATCAACCTGCAACGCAGTGGTGCAGTCCTGCATGGCGGCGTTCCAGTCACCGCGATCCATTTTCGCGATCGCAGACTTGACCAGATCTTCTATTTGCTGACTCTTTGCATCCAGCACGGGGGCAGCGTCAGGTTTGGTTTGGAACGCGGCAGCGGAATTGCAGAACGCTAAGACGATCCCTACAACCGCAGCGAATCCGCAGTATGTCACGCGAAACCGGCATACTTGCCCACGACAATCGACAACTGCCATCGTCTGACTCTCTACACGGGTTACGGAAACCGAACGCCATCAGGATCACGGCCAATCGTCCCCGGAAGAAATCCTGCGGCTTCAATGAGGGCCTACTTTACTGCTGATCGCCTGAACAGAATACACCCAAGACAGAATTTTTGTTGCTTTTGAATTAGAACCCCTAGCGCGGCGAAGCCGCAAATCCGAAGTCCGAATTTCGAAATCCCAAAGAACTACGGCCGAAAAGATGCGCGCAAAATGCGCAGGTTTTGTGAGGGGTTCTAAATCAACAGACCGCTGGTGCATTGTGGCTCACAAGTTTTGGAGAACTGCAGGGGGCCTTTTAAGCATCGACATCCGCACTTGAGCGAGTCTTCCTGCGAATTTGAGATGCGCGACGGAAGTCGGCGAAGACATGCGACGCCAGCAGCGTGGCTTCCATCGAAAGTTCTTCAACTCGACTGCGAAAGTAGGCAACAGCTCCTATGGCTGGAATGGCAACGGCCAGTCCCTGCAAAGTTGTGACAAGCGCCTTGTAAACACCAGGTGCCAGTTCCGAGATCTGCGGATTGGCTTTCATTTCGAATTCCATAAACGCCTGAATCATACCCCAGACGGTGCCCATCAGTCCCAGCATCGGAGCGAGCGTACTGATCACCGCAACATGTTCGATGCGACGATAGCAACGCGCCGATTGTTCGGCTGCCGCATCTTCCATCGCTTTCTCCATGGCCGTGTAACCCAGCTGACTCTCCTGCAACCCGGCATACAAGACGCGCCCAATGAATCCCTGCTGCTTTTCGCACAGCTTCGTCGCTTCCGGCAATTTGCGGTCGGCAAGAAGCATGTGGACTTCTTCGGCCAGTCCCGGAGGCATGAATGTTGTGCGGCGGATAGTCAGCAGATAATCGACAATCAGCGCGACCATCAGGAAACTGAGAAACATGATGACGTAGCCGATCATGCCGCCCGCCTCCAGGAGTTCCTGGGGACTCAGGAATGCCTCTGTCGCCACCTCTGACTTTATTGATGGCTCGTCGCCGCAGACGCACGTTGTCAGGCTGATCCACAGGCAAATTGTGAAGCATGCAAGACCGGTTTTCGCCAATTTGCCTGAGCAGGGTTGTTTGTTCCATGAGAATTGCATCAGGACAATCCATTGCCGCAGAAATCCATCAAACTGTACCTCGGTGCATTGCCGAGCCGGGATTGTATACCGCGTGGTCGAAATTGACACTATCTTGCCATGACGCTTCCATGTGGCTACAGTTCCCGGCACGAACGGTAATAGCACCGCCCGTCATCGCCGCCGTAGCTCAGTTGGCAGAGCGACGCTTTCGTAAAGCGTAGGTCGAAGGTT
>CAZFDW010000317.1:4710-7839 GCA_964517865.1 uncultured Chitinophaga sp. | reverse complement strand
CCCTCGTGGCAAAACGCGATCATCATTCTTTCCGGAACGGTGGTCAGCCTCATCATTGTAGTTGGACTGTATTGGGGACGGCCCGTACTGGTTCCGATCGCACTGGCGATCCTGCTCACCTTTTTGCTAAACCCGATCATCAACAAACTGCAGCAGCGGGGCCTTGGAAGAATGCCGGCCGTCATGCTCGGTGTTTCCGCAGCTGGTTTGGTGATGCTGTTGATCGGCGGCCTGGTCGCAAGGCAAGTCACGATTCTTGTCGCAGAATTACCTCAGAATACGGCAAACATCAAGGCCAAGGTGAAAACTCTGCGGCAGTTTGGGTCCAGCCCCATGGCGGCTCAGTTCGAAAAGATGGCTGAGGAAATCAGCGAAGCGACGACATTGCCCTCCGCAGAACAAACAACTCCCCAAGGTGAAATCAAAGATCTGAGTCTCCTGGATAAGGCGGGTGCTTCAGGACCCGTCATCGTGCGAACAGAATCGACGCCGTGGCTGGGGCTGACAGGTTATCTCAGCTCCGCATTTGAAGTTCTGGCCACTCTGGCTTTCTCGCTGATTCTGCTGGTTGTGTTTCTCATCGGCCGTGACGACCTGCGAGATCGAGTCGTGGTGCTCGCCGGACGAGCGCGAGTCGCTATGACCAGCAAAGCGCTGGAGGATGTGACGGAGCGCATCGGCCGCTATCTGCTGATGGTAGCCATGCTGAATGGTGGCTTCGGCATTCTGCTGGGCCTGGGCCTGTTCGTTTTGCAGGTTCCATATGCTTTCCTGTGGGGGTTCCTCGCCGGATCACTCCGGTTCATCCCCTACATTGGACCATGGATTGGAGCAATCGGGCCGATCGCAATTGCCCTGGCGACCTCTGAGGGCTGGTTCCAGCCAATCGCCGTGTTCGGACTTGTTCTGGTACTTGAGCTGGTCGGCAACAATATCGTCGAGCCATGGGCTTTTGGTAACAGCACGGGCGTTTCCTCGACAGCTCTCATCATATTCGCGGCGTTTTGGGGTTATCTGTGGGGGCCCATCGGGCTGGTGATGTCGGCTCCGATTGCCGTTTGCCTCATGGTGATTGGCAAGAATATCCCGCAACTGGCGTTTTTGAATCTGCTGCTGGGCAACGAACCAGCGCTGCGTTCGGATATGGGAATCTATCAACGATTCATGCTGGGGGATGAGCAGGAAGCCACCCGACTCATTCTGCTGCGACTGAAAGATGCACCGACCGAGGAGGTATTCGATGAAATGCTGATCCCAACTCTGAGTTTCGCAAAGCGTGACTTCCTGCGGAACCAGCTGTCGGAAGAAGATTGCAAGCTGGTGCTCGCAGGTGTTCATAACTCCCTTGGCCACACAGAGAAGTTCCTGCAGACGATTGAGCAACGGAAAGAGGATGAACTGAAACTGGCGATGGCGGAAGTCGATGCCCCGGTACCTGTCGAGGTCAGGCGTGTTACGATGCTCGTTTGTCCGGGAGCCGATGCATCAGATTCTGCGGCGTTGACAATGCTGCGACAGTCTCTCGGATCAGTCCAATGGAATATTGAACAGACCGCCGTCGAAACACTCACTTCAGAACTGGTCGCTCGCATCGCGATCGATCCGCCGGCAATCCTGTGCATTGCAGCACTGCCGCCACGTGGTCTTGCACATGCGCGCTACCTGTGCAAGCGACTGCGCGACAGTTCGCCCGAATTGCAGATCGTGGTTGGTCGTTGGGGCCAAAAACGCAACTGCAAACTGGAGCGTGAGCAACTGGAACAGGCTGGGGCCACGTTCGTCACGACATCATTGGCTGAAACGATTCAGCTTCTGAATTCTCGCCTGCCACTACTGAACAGGGATCCTGCCCTTTCGACGATACCCACAACTGCTGCACAAAGGCTGGCACTGGTTCCTGCAGGTCATTAAATCAACATGCGTGGATTCACGAATTCAACTTTCTTCGTCATCAGGAAGACTGCAAGCGAATGGATCGAACAGGACATCCATCGACTCGGGGCGGCTCTGTCTTTTTACGCATTGTTCTCAATCCCACCGCTGTTCGTCATTGTGCTCGCAATCTCGGGGTTTTGGTTCGGTGACGAGGCTGCTCGGCGAGAATTGTTTGGACAGGTTTCAGGTGCCGTTGGATATCAGGGCAGCGACGCCATTCAATCACTTGTCAGCGTGGCTCATACGGAGAACCGTAGTCCATGGGCTGCGATGATGGCCGTGTCGATTCTGCTGATCACAGCAACCGGGACTTTCGTGGAACTTCAGAGTTCGCTGAATACGATTTGGGGAGTCCGCAGAAAACCGGGCCGTGGAATTCGCAACGTGGTGCAAGATCGCCTGCTTTCATTCGTGCTGATTGTGGGCATTGGTTTGCTGCTTCTGGCAGCACTGATCTTCAGCGAAGGTCTGTCGGCTGTTGATGCGATGACGAAAGGAATCGTCCCGACTCGGGAAAGTCTCTGGCAAGTGATCCGATTTATTGTTTCGTACTGTGTGCTGACCATATTGGTCGCGATGATCTTCAAAATACTACCCGATGTGCGGCTGGCGTGGCGCGACGTTCTGACCGGTTCCATCATCACTGCCCTGCTTTTTAATCTGGGCAAATACCTGTTTGGTCAGTACCTGATCAGGATCGACCTGACTTCCACGTACGGAGCCGCCAGCTCGCTCGTGTTCGCACTGCTTTGGATTTACTACTCTGCCCAGGTGCTCTTGTTTGGAGCGAAGTTCACACAGGTCTACTCCGACATGAATCACTGCCATGTTGAACCAACACCCGGTGCCGAGGCCGTCACAGTCGAAAAGGTTGTTTCCCGGCACCGACCGTCTGCGTAAGTCCTGGCTGGCTGAGTCTGCCGTCGTATTCCCGGGCCACTTCAACAAGGCTTGCCATCGATCGAAGTGGCCGTTGAAGAGCCAAACATGGCGAGAATGCGGGATCGCACCTTAACGAGAGTCACAGAATCCCGCATCGTATATCACCGTTAGGCCGTGAAATGCAGGGACTGCAGCAAAAATCCATTTGGCACAGACATTGCTATCTTTGTGGTCAGAGAGATTCATCACCATCACCAAGGAGCAAACCATGTCACTGGAAACAAAAGCCAATCTAAAACCTGAAACGGTCAG
>CAZFDW010000317.1:0-4610 GCA_964517865.1 uncultured Chitinophaga sp. | reverse complement strand
CAGCAAACTGAACAGTGGAGATCCACATGTGGTGTTGGTTGAAGCCGAGTACGGCGAAGATCAAATCAAAGATGCCTACGAAGAAGCATTGAAACAAACCGCCGGCAGCGCAATGAATGCCATCCTGCAGAAGCAGTATGCCCGTGTGAAAGCCGGACACGACCGCATTCGCGATCTGCGAGATCTTTACGCGAATCGAAAGTAAGACGCTTCGATTCAAATCTGCAGTGCTCAAGCCGGCACCGTTGACGACTTGCCCACCATCAAAAGTCATCGTGACCTGCTGCCGACCAACTTCACAAAGCTCCAATTGTTCCGTACACTGTGTCTCAGACATTCAAAAGCCTCCCGTGCGAGTTAAGTCATGATGTTACAACCACTGATCCGCATGTGGAGGCCTTTCCGTATGGGGCGTGGTGCGCAATGCAGGCTAGTGCTTTTTCAAACCTTAATTTTCGGGTAGACGGACTTGAGTTTGGTCCGGGCGTTCCACGGTTACGACGACCGCACCGTAACGCGGAGGAACAAAATCATGGATAAGCAAGCTCCCCCCATTTCAGCCACCCTCCTCAAATCCCCCACCGGCATCACCGGCCTTGATGAAATCACCGGCGGCGGGCTGCCCTCCGGTCGGCCCACACTCGTCTGCGGCAGCGCCGGGTGCGGGAAGACGATGCTCGCCATCGAATTCCTCGTGCGCGGCGCGACGCAGTTTGGCGAGCCGGGGGTGTTCATGATGTTCGAGGAAAACGCCCAGGAGCTCACGGACAATGTGCGCTCGCTCGGCTTCGACCTCGACGAGCTTGTGGGACAGAAAAAAATCGTGCTCGATCACGTCCACATCGAGCGAAGCGAGATCGAGGAAACGGGCGAGTATGATCTCGAGGGGCTTTTCATTCGGCTCGGGCACGCCATCGATTCTATCGGGGCGAAGCGGGTGGTGCTGGACACGGTGGAGGCGCTTTTCGCCGGGCTGCCGAATCATGCCATCCTCCGCGCGGAGTTGCGCCGACTTTTCCGCTGGCTGAAGGACCGCGGCATGACGGCGGTCATCACCGGCGAGAAGGGCGAGGCCTCAATCACGCGCTACGGGCTGGAGGAATACGTGGCCGATTGCGTGATCACGCTCGACCACCGCGTGGCCGAGCAGATCTGCACGCGGCGGCTGCGCGTGGTGAAGTATCGCGGCACGGCGCATGGCACCAACGAATACCCGTTCATCATCGGCAAGCGCGGGCTCTCGGTGCTGCCGATCACTTCCATCCAGCTCGATCACAAGGCCTCGTCGGACCGCATCCCCACCGGCATTGCGCGGCTCGATGACATGCTCGGCGGCAAGGGCGTGTATCGCGGCAGCAGCGTGCTCGTCAGTGGGGCACCGGGCACGGGCAAGAGCAGCATCGGCGCGAAATTTGCCGACACCGCGTGCCGCCGCGGCGAGCGTGCGATCCTTTTCGCCTATGAGGAATCGCCCGAGCAACTGCTGCGCAACATGCGCTCGGTCGGCATCGACCTCGCGCCGTGGGTGAAAAAGGGGTTGCTCCAGATTCACAGCTCGCGCCCGACGATGCACGGGCTGGAGCAGCATCTGGTGATGATGCACGACACAGTGCTGGCCTTCCAGCCGAGCGTCGTCGTCGTCGATCCGATCAGCAATCTCACGCTCGACGACACCGAGGCGGAGGTGAAGCCGACGCTCATGCGGCTCATTGATTTCCTGAAGAAGCTGCAAATCACCTCGGTCTTCACCAGCCTCACCACCGGCGGCAACGCGCCGGAGGACAGCCAGATCGGTGTCTCCTCGCTCATGGATACTTGGCTGCTGCTGCGCAATGTGGAATTCAACGGCGAGCGCAACCGCCTGATCTCCGTGCTGAAATCGCGCGGCATGGCGCACTCGAATCAGGTCCGGGAATTCTTGATGAGTGACGCAGGCATCGACCTCCGGGACGTGTATCTCGGCGGGGACCGCGTGCTCACCGGCACTGCGCGAGTGGCGCAGGAGACGCAGGAACGCGCCGCCGCCGAGCTGCGCACGCAGGATCACGACCGCAAGCTGCGCCATCTCGCCGGCAAACGAAAAACGCTCGAAGCACAGATCGCCGCGCTCCAGGCCGAGGGCGAAGCGGAGGAGGCGGAAGTGAATTTCGCCATCGCGCAGGAGACGCTCCAGACGCGCACCACGCAGCAAAACTCCGACGCCATGGCGCACTTGCGCGGCGGCAACACGACCGAAGGCAACAGCCTGACGAAAGGAAAACGATGAACACACAAGTCACTCAAACCAAACAGCCGGAGGCGCCCACCGCGCCCACCGCGCCCACCGCGCCCACCGTGCCCAGCTTCGAACTGCGGCTCTACGTCGCTGGCCAGACCGCGAAATCGCTCACGGCCTTCGCCAATCTCAAGCGCATCTGCGAGACGCACCTCGCCGGACAGTATCGCATCGAGGTCATCGACCTGACGAAAACCCCCGCGCTCGCCGCCGGCGACCAGATCTTCGCGGTCCCCACGCTCGTGCGCCGCCTGCCCGAGCCGATCAAGAAAATCATCGGCGACCTCTCGAATGAGGAGCGAGTGCTCGTGGGGCTGGATGTGCAGCCGGTGGTGGAGACCGCCTGATGGAAAAAAACACTCCAACCCCGGACGATTCCGCCGACTTCGAAGCCGCCGCAGTTGCGTACGCGAACGCCCGCTACGTCCTGCGGCTCTATGTCACCGGCACCACGCCGCACTCGACGCGGGCGATCATCAACATCCGCAAGATTTGCGAGGAGCATCTGCGAGGGCGATACGACCTGGAACTCATCGACATCGCCCAGAGCTCCACGCTGGCCGAAGGCGAGCAGATTATCGCCGCGCCGACCTTGATCAAAAAACTGCCGCTGCCCGTGCGCCGCTTCATCGGGGACATGTCGAAGACCGAGCGTATCCTGCTCGGGCTGGATCTGCGGCAGAAGAGTGAGAAATAAGATTCCTGAGATTGGAGTGACGATGAGTGCAACAGCCTCCACCAACGAAACGCTTCGCGCCGAGAACGCGGAGCTGCGCGCGCGGCTGGAGGAGGCCGAAGAGGTGCTGCGCGCGATCCGCTCCGGCGAGGTCGATGCGCTCATGGTGGAAACCGCCGCCGGACCGCAACTCTTCGCCCTCCAGGGCCTTGACGCCCAGCAGAACCGCTTCCGCGGCGAGTTGCTCGCGCAGGTCAGCGATGCCGTCATCGCAACCGACCTGGACCAGCACGTCACCTTCGTCAACGCCGCGGCCGAGCGCCTATTCGACGTCCGCGCCAGCGACGTGCTGGGTCGCGCTTTCGCCGACATTTACAACCGGCAGTGGCAAAAGCTCGATTTAGCAGGCAGCATACGGACGGCCCTGCAGGAATGCGGCAAGTGGCGTGGCGAACTGATCGTTCACGGGATTGACGGCCGCGAGCTGCACGTCGAGACGGTCTTCTGCACGCTGCGTGCCCCCGATGGCACACCCACCGGATTTGTCGCCGCCATCCGTGACATCACCGCCCGCAAGGAGGCCGAGGATCTTCTGCGGCAAAGCGAGGCGAGGTTTGAGGTGGTTCTCAAGAACTCCGGCATCCTGGTGTACACGACGGACCTCGACCTGCGGTACACCTGGATTCGTAACCCGCATCCCCCGTTCGACCCCGCAGAAGTCGTCGGACACCGCGACGACGAACTGCTGCCGCCGGAGAAGGCCGAGCCCCTCATCCGCCTCAAACGAGAGGTACTCGAGAGCGGGGTGGCGAGGAGAAGTGAGTTCGCCATGGAACTCGGCGGCACCCACCACCACTACGACCTGACTGTCGAGCCGCTGCGTGGCGTAGGCGGGAAAGTCGAAGGGGTGACGGTGGCGGCGATGGACATTACCGACAGCAAACGTAGGGAAACGGCCTTGAAGGTTTCCGAGGTCCGCTATCGTCGGCTGTTCGAGTCGGCCAAAGACGGCATCCTGATCCTCGACGCCCACGCCGCCACGATCACCCACGCCAACCCGTTCATCGCCGAATTGCTTGGTTACTCGCCGGAAGAGTTCGTGGGGAAGGAACTCTGGCAGATCGGGCTGTTCAAGGACGTCGAGGCGAGCAAGGCGGCGGTGCGAGAACTGCAAGAGAAGGGCTACATCCGGTACGAGGACTTGCCTCTGGAAACCAAGGCGGGGCGGCGGATCAATGTGGAGTTTGTCAGCAACATGTACGGCGAAGACGGGGACAACGTCATCCAGTGCAACATCCGCGACATATCGGATCGGAAGCGGCTTGAGGAAAGTCTACGTCAGCACGCCGCAGACTTGTCCGAGGTCGACCGCCGCAAGGACGAGTTCCTGGCGACGCTGGCCCACGAACTTCGTAACCCGCTGGCCCCGATGCGGAACGCCGTCGAACTCTTGCGGATGAAAGGACCGGCCATCCCGGAGTTGCAATGGGCGAGGGATGTCATCGACCGGCAGACGCAGGCGATGACCCGGCTGATCGACGATTTGATGGACATCAGCCGCATCAACCAGGGCAAGATCACACTCAAGCGGGAGCAGGTCGAATTGGCGAAAATCGTGCAGGGGGCCGTCGAGACGAGCCGCCCGCTGATCGAGGAAAT
>CAZFDW010000316.1:6329-7915 GCA_964517865.1 uncultured Chitinophaga sp. | reverse complement strand
TCATACTAACCCGAAGCGCCAGCGAGGAATTCAGCCGTTTCAGCCTCGCTGGCGCTTCGGGTTGGTATTAAATCAACAGACCGCTAGCGCGTACCGGCTGATAAAAGAAATCGAGCCACAGTCAGACTTTTTCACAAGGTGCATGCACATGATCAGACTGCTTGTGTTGTACGGACACCCGACAGATCCCGAAGCGTTCGATCGGCACTATCGTGAAGTTCACATCCCGATCGCAAAGAAGATGAAGGGGCTCAAAAAGTGGGCCATTGGCAAGGTCACAGCGACGCCGGATGGCAGCCCTTCTCCCTTCTACTACGTTGCGGATCTCTACATGGAATCGAAAGAAGAGTTTGAGGCGCTGCTGGCCTCACCGGAAGGCCTGGCAGCGGTGGCGGACGTTCCGAACTACGCGACCGGTGGAGTCCAGTTTCTGTATACGGAAGTCATCGATGTGATTTGAGGTGCCGATGTCAAATCCCTATGCGCCGCCAACTGTCAACGAATCTAAAACCGGTAATCGATTTCTCTGGCGAATTCCTGGTTTCGTTTTCATGACGCTTGGTCTGATGATGCCCGTCATTGCGACGATGCTCTTTGGAGGACTCCCGATCGGCCTCGGGGGAATCACAGGACTGCTGATTCTCTTTGCCGGAATTCTGATGGTCACCTTCTCGCTGCCAAGGCAAACTGATTCAGAAAAGCGACGGAAAAGATGGCTGCTGTGGCTGATTCCTGTGCTGGCAATTCTGATAGCTTCATTTCTGCGGCTCACGATTCAGCCAATTCACCATCGTGCGTGTGACCAGATCTGCCGCGTCCTGCTGAATGAAATGATCCGCTTCCGGCACGGTGACAAGTGTCAGGTCTTTATCGATCCATTGCCATGTATCATTCAGGGCACCTGGCAGCAAAGCTTTGTCCTTCAGTCCATGAAACATCAGCACTGAGCACTGAATTTTCGGGCCAACGTCGCTCGGTGCGGTGTACGGTTCACGAGGATAATTGGCCTTATAGTAGTTCAGCATCCCTTCAAACGACGAACGTTGAAACGCCTGAATGTATTTCGGACGAGCCTGCTCATCACGCACCCATGTCGATAACCCTTCCGCAGTCAGCTGCGACGCTGCTTCCGGGGTTTGAAAATAGCGGGCGTAGGCGCTGTTCTTCTGTTGCTGCGGGTTATTGGCGAGTTCGCGAAGCAGACCGTTTGGGTGCGGCAGATTGAGAATGATCAGCTTCTCCGTCATTTCCGGGTGAGCCATGGCAAAAGACCAGGCCACCATCCCGCCCCAGTCATGCCCGACGATGACCGCTTTGTCCCGTTGAAAATGCTGAACGACGGCATGTACATCGCCGACGAGTTTTTCCATGGCATAGTTCGGTACACCCTCCGGCTGCCCACTCTCGTTGTACCCGCGCTGATCGATGGCAACCACCTTGAACTTTTCAGCCAATGCGGGCATCTGCTTTCGCCATGTGTACCAGTAGTCGGGGAAGCCATGAATCATGATCACCAGCGGACCCTCTCCTTTGGTGACATAGTGAATGCGGACGTCGCCCGATTGTGCGAACCCATGAGTTCCCAG
>CAZFDW010000316.1:0-6229 GCA_964517865.1 uncultured Chitinophaga sp. | reverse complement strand
GTACGAATCAAGAGGTGCCCCTGACTGACAGCAGGCGTCGATAGGCACAATTCGTGCAGGTCGTTGGTGTGAGAAATTTCAAATTCCGATCCCGGATTGACCACGTATGTCCGGCCCTCTTCACTCAGACAAAACAGCTTTCCGTTAAAGGCCCATGGTGATGCAGTAAAAGAGGCGCCGTCCGGGAAGCGGTGTTTTCCGAAGAGTTCGTTGCCAGTCACGGCGTCGTGACAGGTGAGGAATCCAAAGTCGAACAGAGTGTAGTAGTGTCCCTGATAGACGATCGGTGACGGATTGTACGGTCCCGCCTTCGGCTGAAACCAGGCAATAAATTCGTTGGATGTTTCACCATCCTTCAGGGAAATGTCCCCTGTGGCTCCGGGTTTGACAGCCCAGACCGGACGCTGCTGATCACCTACATAACCGGAGGCGATGTAAAGCAGACCATTCGATGCGAACGGTGACGGAATGACGAGGTTTGACATGCGGCCATCCAATTCCCACAACAGTTTTCCAGACAGGTCATAGGATCGGTTTTTCAGGCGTCCACACGTGACAATCTCTGCCCGGTGTTCATTCTGCCAGAGGAACGGTGTGGCCCAGGTGCTGGCCTCTTCGCGTTCCGTTCGCCATTGTTCGGTCCCGGTCTTCGCATCGAACGACGCGAGATACGACGCCTCCATATTGTCGTACAGCATCATCACCTGCCCCTCGTGTACAAGTGGAGATGCGGCAGCGCCGTAATCCAGAAACGTCTTTTTCGGTTCGACCATCTGCGACCACAGCGGCAGCCCTTCCATGTCGTAACAAAACAGGCCCACATCGCCGAACAGCACATAGAGCCGCTGACCGTCGGTCGTCGGAGTTTCCGCCGCGTAGTTGCTCTTGGGATGTCGCGGAATGACCGGTTCACCCGTATGTGCTTCCTGCTTCCAGAGTACATTGCCCGACTTGAGATCGAAGCAATAGACAAGCCAGTGATGAATCCCTTTGCCTGGAGATCGAACTCCTTCTCCCAGGTAAAGACCTTTCTGCGGCGCTGTGTTCTCGGCATCACTGACGACGGTCGTCAAGAATACTCTATCGCCCCAAACGACCGGACACGACCAGCCCCAGCCCGGAACATCGGCGACCCACTTGACGTTTTCCGTGGTGTTCCACGTCGAAGGCAGCCGAGGATCGTCGGCCGCAACACCGTCCGCATGCGGTCCGCGAAACCGGGGCCAGTGATCGGTTACCTCCTGTGCCGTCGAAACAGCATTGCCCAGTAGCACAAACAAGACGATTGTCAGCAGTGATCGATTCATGTCCTGAGCATCCTCCCCCCGGTTGGTGTTCCTGCCATTTTTCGCTTCGGGTCGCGTGTTCGTACCACGGCAGTCGAGCTGATCGACGTCACTTTCACCCGGCAAAGCGCAAGAGTTGACGCTGCCAGTGTACTGTTTGGGAAAGGAACATTCGAACCAGTTGGCCTACGAATAAGGTCTTCCTGCACAGCTCTTTGTTGTTCCCCGATCGACTTCAATCCGCTTTGGATCAGAGTCGCCGGTTGACGCTGAATCGGAACAAATCGCCACAACGCCGAGGAATTGACATTGGTTTCCGTGATTCAGTAAAGTGCCGTTGTCGGAGAATCGCTCGAGTGCGGATTTTGCACAAACCTAAGGCCGAGGTCAGCGTGGATGCCAATCAACTATGAACACTCGGTTGAAGTGAACAGCACTCCGGAACAGGCGTTTGCTGTGATCGATGATCTGGCAAGGACGCCGGAGTGGCTGTGTGTCTGCGTGTCGCTCGAAAAACTGAGTCCGGGACCAAACAAGGTCGGCGACAAACTCAAGTACACATTCAAACAAGGCGGGCGACCAGGAGTCATGGACGGCGAGATCACGGCCCGGATTCCCGGCGAAAAACTGACATACAGGTTTGAGGACAAGCTGTTTCAAGTGTTGATCGACTTCAAGATCTTACGGACATCAGTTGTAGCGAAGATGACACATGTGATTACGATCACACCGAAGACGCTTTTCGGAAAGCTGATGTCGCCGCTGATTCGGCTTGGCATTCCGAAACAGACAAAGGACGCGATGCACGCTTTGAAGGCGATCCTTGATAATACTCCACGCGGTCATGATTGAGAGAATTGGCGAGCGGCATGCGTCAGCTTGCCGGTACAAAAACGAGGTACCGGAGGGCTAACGCCCAATGGCAGTCACTTTGTCAGCCGCAATCGCTTGTAGTCCCGCCTTCAGGCGGAATAGACATGGGAAAACTCGTACAATTCCGCCTGAAGGCGGGACTACGAACTCAAAGTGACTGCCATTGGGCTAACGCCACTCCGCTCGCGGGACTCATTTCTGGCCGCGCGGAGTAAACGGGGGGCTGACCAAAGATTGCCGGATCACGGACTGGCGTTTGCGGCATTTGCTATCTTCCAGTGATTTCACCAACACCGTTTCGGCAATGTAAGTCATGGACTCAGAGAATTCAGCAGATTCCCGTGCCGCGACGGAAGTCTCCCTCGAAGAGATCGTGCAGTCCTTGTCCAGGGCGAGTGCGTTTCCGGTGCTGGTCGATGACGTAACCGTGCGGCAGACGCACATCTCGGTGGTGTTCCTGGGCGGCGAGTTGGTTTATAAAGTGAAGAAGCCGGCGAAGCTTCCTTTTCTGGATTTTTCGACGGTGGAAATGCGTCATCACTTTTGTGAGGAGGAAGTGCGGATCAACCGACCGTGGGCTCCGGACGTTTACCTGGGCGTCGTGCCGATCACACGTGACGCAGCTGGTATGCGGTTCGAGGGAAATGGGGCGGTGATCGACTGGGCCGTCAAGATGCGGCGGCTGCCGGAGTCAGCCACGCTGCGGTCACGCCTGCAGGACGGATCGCTCGAACTGTGTGACCTGGAGCGAGTGGCACGACGCATTGCTGCCACTCACCAGCAGGCAAGTCGCATTGTCGCAGATCAGGCATCGGAAGCGAACGCAGAATTTCATCGACGCTGGACGGAGAACTGGGAGTTCGCGCGAACACTGAACGCGGAGGTTATCGATCCTCAGGTCCTGCAGCGGTTGCAGACTTTGTCTGTCGATTGGATGCGGCGTCACGAAGCGACGTTGGCTGAACGAGCGGAGGCTGGCAGAATTCGAGATGTGCATGGCGACTTACGGCTTGAGCACGTCTTTCTGTTTCCAGAGCGCGCGATTCCCAACGACATTGTCGTCATTGACGGAATCGAATTCAGTCCAGGTTTGCGGCGGATTGACGTCGCTGCTGACGCGGCATTTCTGGTGATGGAGTTGAACTTTGTCGGTCGCCGCGATCTGGCAGAAAGCTTTGCGGACATCTACTTCTCCGAAACAAGCGATATTACCGGCCGCGAGGTGCTGCCATTATTCGCCGCTTATCGTTCGGCTGTCCGAGCCAAGGTTGCCGCGATTCTGGGCACTGAATCAGAGATTTCACAGCCTGACCGCGACAAAGCACTGGCTCGGTCGCGCGCACACTGGCTGTGGTGTTTGTCGGAACTGGAGGAACCCGATCGACGTCCAGCGCTGGTTCTTGTATCAGGACTGCCTGGGACCGGGAAATCAACATTGTCTCGAAAACTGGCCGACACGGTTCATTTTGAAGTCCTCCGCTCGGACGTTGTTCGCAAACAAATATTTACTAACGCGGCCACGACCGGCAATTCTGCTGCGATGTATTCAGTCGATAACACTCAACGAGTTTACGACGAATGCTGGACCCGTGCTCGCAGGCGATTGCTGGCTGGTGGCCGAATCATTGTGGATGCCACGTTCCAGCGAGAGGCGTATCGACAATCGTTCCTGCAACTGGCGATTGACTGCGGTGTACGAGCCATCTGGCTGGAATGCACCGCTCCGGCTGACATTATACAGCAGCGCCTGGCGGCGCGGCATGGCGATGCTTCCGATGCCAACTGGTCAGTCTACCAGCTTGTGCAAAAGCAATGGCAACCTGCCTCAGACTTCACGAGGCGATTCCATACGACAATCGAATCGAACGAAGGAGCCGACTTTGCACTGGAGGTTGCCAGCGACATCCTGCAGGCACAGGGTTTGACCGCCTGAACCCCTATCGGTGACGACGCAAATTGTCGTTCTTATCCCGCCGTCCTTTCCGGCGGAGAATTCCTGGTTTGCCGGCTAAGCTGGTTTTCTCGCTAGCGGTTGAAATAATGCAGGATTGCGGTGCATCGTATGGGCGGAAGCAGCTTTTCATAAGGGGGACTTGTTGACGCAGGACGACGAAAATCGCTGTGAAGACGAGTCCGGATCGCAACAAACGGCAGATGTCATGCGGTCGATGGTTGAGGGTGCATGCGTACAGTGGGAAGCCGATTTGAAGGTTTTTTTGCTGGGTGTGCTCAAGAATCGTGACCATGCAGAAGATGCATTCCAGAAGATGGTGATTCGAGCAATTGAGTCGGCTCAGGCAGCCCGCCCGGCGACGCTGCGTGGTTGGTTGTTTCGAATTGCTCTGAATGAAGCGCGGCAGTACTTAAGGCAACATAAACGCGACACTAAGCATCGGGAAGAATTTGCATTGCAGTCGGTCAGTGGTCAGTTGCAACGCCAGGCAGGTTCAGATGCTCAATGGATGCTGGATTTTCGAGTTGTGAGCGACGAGGTCGTTCAGGCGATTCATCGGTCGCTGGTTCGGTTGCCGGTGGTGCAGCAGGAAGTGATTCGAAGACGGATATACGGTGATCAGACATTTGCGGAAATTGCAGAACAGATGCAGCAGCCGCTGGGAAGTGTGCTCACATGGATGCGTCGCGGCTTGCTGCGGCTGAAAGAGGATTCGCAGTTACGTGAATTCGTGGATGATTCGTACGGCCCGTGAGCAATAGTGAGACAAACATGACACAAGGCAAAACAACAGCTTCGTTGCCGGACATTGATGACGTGCAGTGGTCGGCAATGCAGTATGTGCTCGGCGAATTGTCGGACGAGCAGACCGAGCTGTTTGAAACAGCGATGGCGAACGATGTTGCTCTGTGTGAAGCGGTGCTCGCAGCGACACAGTTGACGTGTGGAATCGCGGTGGCTTGCAAAATGCAGCCGTTAAGGACTGAGACAGAAATAGGTGGGGCACGATTCCATCGTGCCGAGCACGTTAAAAACGTGCTCCACGTCCGGAAGACGACAGTTATTTCTGCGCCGGTCCTGACTCAGCCGGTGACCCTGAGTGTTGCGATGATTGCGGCGCCTGTCCCGTTCAGTCGTCCCCCATTCGCGCGTTTTGGTGTTTTCGCAGCGGCGGTCGCGATGGCACTGGCAGTGCTCGCGATGGTGACGCTGCAGACACGTCAGGGCAGCGGGGATTCTGCGGCAGTCGATGATGCCACGACAGATGCGCTGGCGTTGTTGCTGGATGATCCTGCAGGGAACGACATGAATACTGAACTTGAAGAATGGACTGTTTCCGATGATTCCGTTTCCGGTCTTGTTGCGCCGGAATGGCTGCTGACGGCTGTTGATCTGGATGCCGCAGCGGCATCGAAAGATCAGCATGTGATCGGGCCGGATGATGAAGCAGGGGTTTATTGATGAGTCGGGTATTCCTTTCGACACTGACGATCAGTTTGGTGACCATCTTCACAGTCGGTGGTGACGTCGCTGCGTACGTGTCGGAACCGCCTTCCGACGTGCTGCGTTCCGACTCCCCGAAACCCGACGACAGGACGCCGGATAAGAAACCGCGTGCGGAGATTTCTGATACCGATCTCACCGCGACGATGGCGTTTGCGACTGAGCATCATCCGGAGCTGGCTCGATTACTTGAACAGCTCAGGAAGTCTCGGCCCCACGAGTTTCAAAGAGCCGTTCGTGAACTCGATCAGCAGATCGAGGGGCTGGAGAAGCTGCGGGAAAGAAATCCGACGCGCTATGCATATCAGCTTGAGTTATGGAAAAACGACTCGCAGATCCGCGTGCTGGTTGCCAAGTGGTCTCGCACACAGGATGACGCGCTTGAACAGGAAATTCGTGCATTGTTGCAACAGCGTCGTGACATGAAGCTGGCTCAGCTGAAGGTTGATCAGCAGCGATTGACCGAACAAATGCAGAAGTTGGAAAAACAGGTTGCCGCACTGTCGGACTCGCAACTTGAACGCGAATGGGAACAACTGGCGAAGAAAACGAATGCCAGCCGCAAAGCCGGCAACAAGAACAGAACCAACTGAAACAGTACAAACTGAAACAG
>CAZFDW010000315.1:0-7916 GCA_964517865.1 uncultured Chitinophaga sp. | reverse complement strand
TTTTTAAGCGTCTGCAATGCAGATCTGCTGGAAGCCTGTCGTACGACTCCGCCGCATTCGAACTAGTTGGACAACTCCATGAACCCACTCCAGCAACACTGTGGACGAATTCAGTCCAACACAAGCCGCCGCGATTTTCTGGCAAGGGCTGGCGCGGGCTTTGGGATGCTCGCGCTGGGAGACCTGCTCGGCAGGAACAATCTGCGCGCAAATGACGAGTCGCCAGGATCCGGCAATCCGCTGGCACCGCATGACGGGCATTTCCCGGCGAAGGCAAAATCCGTGATCTGGCTGTTTATGGAGGGCGCGCCGAGTGCCGTCGATATGTTCGATCCGAAACCGGAACTCACCAGACGCGATGGTCAGAAGATCGAGATTGATGTCTTCAATGGCAATCCGGGGCCGTTGATGAAGTCGCCGTTTTCGTTCAAACAGTACGGTGAGTCCGGAGCATGGATGTGTGAGCATTATCAGAATGTCGCTAAGCATGTAGATGATTTTGCTTTCGTAAAATCGTTTTACAGTGAATCCAACGACCATGTCCCTGCGCTGTACCAGATCAACACGGGGATTCCGCGGCCCGGATTCCCCAGCGCTGGTGCCTGGGTCACTTATGGACTGGGTTCAGAAAACGACAGCCTGCCGGGTTTTGTCGTGCTGGGCAACAATCAGGGCGTCAAAGGCGGTAATCTGAACTGGAGTTCCGGATTTCTGCCCACGACATTTCAGGGAACGCTGTTTCGTCCGGAAGGCACGCCGGTGATTAATCTCAATCGACCGGGCGATGTGACACGCGACGACCAGCGCAGACAACTCGACCTGCATGCCACGATGTTGCATCTGCCTGGCATCGACCACAGACAACTGACGTACTTCCATAACGGCCGCCGGTATCGATTGACTGATGTTGCCGGCGAGGTGCTTCACAAAATTCTCGTATGAAAATTTTCCACCGCCTCCTTTGTCATGGTTGGCTGGTGTTGTCGTCTCAGATTGCGCTCGAGCGTGGACACGGTCCTGTCATTCGCACTGAGTTTGTGCATTCTGCCGAGCGTTGCACTCGTGTTGACATGTGCGAATTTGTCACCATTTGAGCGGCATATTCGTTTCAGAATCACCATTCGTTCATCCTTTGAGTTACGGGTAAGGGATTATCTGGTTTTTCTCCGCGTTTGACCTAACGTTGCCCTAAGTCATCAGTCGGCAGACTCCCGTGTGTATCAGACTGAACGACAGCGGAGATTGGCGACGTTGATCACTCAGGGAATTTCCCCATGGCCGCGACTCAGGACGAATTGATGCTGCACACACGTCACTGTGGCATTGACGAAACCTCATCCCCGAATGGCCCACCGAGCGCACGTCCGGACGATTTGTGGGTTCTCTCGCGAATTGGCGGAGAAAATGGCACCAACCAGCGCGTGAACGTGGTCAATCCGTCGTTCACGGTCGGTCGCCATCCTTCCAGCAATCTGTGTCTGTCCGATTCGACCGTTTCCGGACGTCATGCCGAAGTGCTGACCATCAATCGCGACCTGTTTGTGCGCGACCTCAACAGCACCAACGGCACGCTGTTGAATGGTCGCAAACTGCAGAATCTGACCGGCCTGCGGTCTGGTGACGTACTCCATTTCGGAAGTGTGATGTACACATTGCAATCGTCCACCGCTGAAAACATGAGTTCCACCATTCTGGCGGACGTATCTGCCGAGGCGCTGGCGCAGATGCAGTTTGAAAAACTGCTGCGACGCCCCGCATTGCGCCCCTACTACCAGCCAATCCTGCGCCTGAGTGATCGTACTCGCGTCGGCTTTGAAGTGTTAACACGCAGCTATCTGCTGGGACTGGAAACGCCTGACAAGATGTTCCGCGTCGCTGCCACACGAAACGTTGAGGCTCAATTGAGTCAGATCTGTCGCACAGAAGGTCTGAGAATCGGCGAAAGCCTGGGAAATACTCACTTCTACCTTAACACACACCCGGTTGAGCTCCACGGCACCGAACTGTTCACATCGCTGGAACAATTGCGCTGCGACTTTCCGGACGCGCAGATCGTACTGGAAGTTCACGAAGGAGCTGTGGCTTCCAGTGGTGTGCTGCGGAATGTGCGTCAGGTTACGCAGGACCTGAAGATGGGACTGGCCTACGATGACTTTGGTGCGGGACAGGCTCGGCTGCAGGAACTGTTTGAGGTTCCGCCGGATATATTGAAATTCGACCTGAAGTTTGTCCACGGAATTGCATTCAGTCCTCCACAGCATCGGGCCACAATTGCATCGTTGATTCGCATCGTGCGGGATTTGAACGTTGTACCGCTCGCTGAAGGAGTTGAGACGCCTGAAGAAGCTGCCGTCTGTCAGGAACTGGGCTTCGAACTCGCTCAGGGATACCTGTTCGGTCGCGCAGAAACGGCGTCACACTGGACTCCAACTAAGAATTGACACCGATGTTAATGGCACGTCCGACACAGGCAAAGAGCGGTGATCCTGCACTGCTCGCGGCATTGCTCGCCGGGGAGAATTTCTGGCCATCGGATCCCGCTTCCATGCATGAGCTGGGTCTGAATGAACCTTTTATTGAAGGTCTCATCTGTCGTCTGCTGCGCTCTTCGGGAAATCAGACCGGGCGCATGATTGCCAGCGAAGTCTGTATCCCGTTCCGAATGATGGAAGGGCTGATGGAGCGGTTGAAGTCACGACGCCTGGTGCTGCACTGCGGCAGCGCCAGTCTGAACGATTATATTTTTGGTCTCACCGAAGAGGGCCGTCGCCGTGCAGAAACATCCCACGCCGAGTGTACCTATACAGGACCAGCACCGGTACCGCTCAGCGATTATGTGATCTCCGTCGAAGCGCAGGCGATCTGCGATCAGCCGATCCGCCGCGAAGAGCTCGAAGATGCGTTCTTCGGCGTATCGATGTCAGAGGAACTGTTCGATCTGATCGGGCCGGCGGTCAACTCTGCCAGCGGCCTTTTTCTGTACGGCGCGCCTGGAAACGGAAAATCGACGATCGCGCGCTGCCTGACTCACTGCTTCGGACAGGAAGTCTGGATTCCGCATGCCATCATCGACGGACGGGAAATCATCACGCTGTTCGATCCGGCGTATCACGAAATCGTCGATCAGCCGGATGAAGGACTTCCGTTTGATCGCCGCTGGATTCGCATTCGCAGGCCCACAGTCATCGTCGGTGGCGAACTGACGCTGGACAGTCTGGAGATTCGTCACGATCCGGTGAGCAACACGTGTGAAGCGCCATTGCAGATGAAAAGCAACTGCGGGTGCCTGCTGATCGACGACTTTGGTCGTCAACGCGTGTCCCCTGAACAGCTGCTGAACCGCTGGATCGTGCCACTGGAAAACAAATACGACTATCTCACCCTGCCCACCGGCAAGAAGATTCAGGTTCCGTTCCAGCAGTTGATCATTTTCTCCACAAATCTTGACCCTGCTGATCTGGTGGACGAAGCCTTTCTGCGACGTATTCCGTACAGAATCGAAGTCACTGATCCGCATGAAGAAGAAATTCATCGGTTGTTTCAGATCGCGTCTGAAAAACTTGGCTGCACGTACGATCCCGAATCGGTTGAGCACCTGCTGGGAAACTACTACCGCTCGCAGGAGCGGCCGATACGACGCTGCCATCCTCGGGATTTGTTGCTGCAGGTCCGGAATTTCTGCATGTACCGCGGTATTCCATTCGAGATGCAGCCGGAGCATTTTGATCATATTGCAGAATCATTTTTTACTCGTGTTCCCACTCGTCCCCTGAATGCGTCATTTGAAGAAACCCAGACAACGGGTTGGTGAAAGAAGTTGTACGATGAGCCAGACCGAAGTCAGTTCGACGGCCCTGATGAGCGATGAAAAATCGCACAGTTCAATGTCTCCTGGCATAACTGAAATTGCCGGCTATCGGATGCAGGAGCGCATTGGCATGGGCGGGTTTGGAGAGGTCTGGCGCGCCGTGGGGCCGGGCGGTTTTCCTAAAGCCGTCAAGATTCTGTTTGGACTGTTGGATGGTCCCCAAGCCGATACAGAACTCAAATCACTGAACCGCATTCGTGACCTGCGTCATCCGTTTCTGCTCAGTATCGAACGTGTGGAAGTCGTGGATGGACGGGTGATCGTCGTGAGTGAACTGGCAGACCGCAGTCTGGATCAGCGATTCCGTGAGCTGGTCGCCTCCGGGCAGCGCGGAGTCTCGCGCGAAGAGCTTTTGCGTTACCTGCGCGACGCTGCCGAAGCGCTGGACTTCATGTTCGAAGAACACGGCCTGCAGCACCTGGATATCAAACCGGAAAACCTGCTGCTGCAGGGTGTCCATGCCAAGGTTGGTGACTTTGGCCTGACGAAAGCCGTCGGCCATACACGACATTCCCAAATCAACGGTTTCACGCCGCTGTACGCCCCGCCGGAACTGTTCGAAGGACGCGCGGATCGTGGCAGCGATCAATACAGTCTGGCCATTGTGTATCAGACAATGCTCACGGGCATTCCGCCGTTCAACGGACGGACAGCCTCGCAGCTGATGGCTCAACATTTGAAGAGTTCGCCGGATTTGAGCAGTCTGCTGCCTTCTGATCGAGCGGTCGTTGCGCGCGCCCTTTCGAAGAATCCACGCACACGCTTTGCAGGCTGTCGCCAGTTTATTGACGAACTCACTAAACGCCGTCCGACCAGGTCTCTGGGCACCGGCGCATCGTCAGAGACTGTATCGACGATGCATCATGAATCACGAACGACCCTTGCCAGCACGGTCAATATCACCAGTAATCATTCGATGCAGCACGGCATGGCCAGTCTGCGGACCCCGGTCAGAAGTCTGCCGGCGGACTCGCAGTTTCGGCCGACGTTGTTTGTCGGGATCGGCGGCCTTGGTTGCCAGACGGTTGTGCTGCTGAATCAGAGAATCCGGCAGCGGTTCCCGAAAGCAACTTTGCCGGCAATTCAGTTTCTGTGCATCGATACAGACAACGAGGCGTTGTCAGACCTCAAACGATGCAGTCCCGGAAATTTCCCGGCGATCACGACCATTTCGGCTCCGCTGCGAACGACTCAGGATTATCGCAAAGAGTCGTCTGTACATCTGACGTGGCTTGCTCGCCGCTGGCTGTTCAACATTCCCCGCAGCGGGCGTGTTGAAGGCATCCGCCCGCTGGGACGCCTGGCCTTTGTGGATCACGCCGGAGACATCCGTATGGAACTGAAAAACAGCCTGATGGCACTGGTGAATTCCGGATCGGCCAGCACATCCACGTCTGAAACCGGATTGTCGTTCGATGCCGCCGGCATCGATGTGTGTCTGGTGGGTTCAACGTCCGGAGGAACAGCGAGCGGTTGCATGCTGGATCTGGCATGGCTGGTCCGTGAAATTGTGAACAATGGCCGAATGCCACCCGTCGGCATCACGTCCGTATTGCTGCATGGCACGGCGCACGGCCGTCAACTCGCCGACATGCAGGACGCCAACACGGTCAGCTTTCTGCAGGAACTCCAGCATTTCTCAGTCCCTGGCGCGCAACGCCCCGGACTGACCTCGCGTTTTTCGGACTCCGGAATTTCAAGACCGTTCGACGAAATGACGCTCGCACACCTCGGTGACGACCTGTCGGACATCGAGTTTTTCGAAGGCGCGAATCGCACGGCCGAATACCTTGAATTGCGAACGCTGACGTCGGCTCGTCGCGAAATGAATGCCTGGCGCAATCCGGAACGGACACGCATTCCCGAAAGCCATGAAGCATCGTTGCGTTCATTCGGGCTCTCCACGATTAATGCCGATTCGTGGGAAGTCGCCAATCGCGAAGCCGGTCAACTGGCATCTGCGGCGATCAGCCTTTGGGCACAGCCATCGGCAGCTGCGAGTGACCTCGACACACCCGAATGGAAGACACTACTCGATCAACTGGGGATCAGCAGCGAAGCTTTGCAGCAGGTCATTCCAAACCTGCTTGATGGCAAACGCACGCGGCGGATGGATGAATACGCTGATACCGTCTGGCAGCGATTGTCCCGGGAATCTGCTGCCTCGGCCAGAGAACAGGTCTCCGCCATCGTCAATCAGGAAGCTGTTCCATCGGCATCATGCAATTCCATTGCTGGCGTGACGGGAGAAATCACTGCGGAATTGGCCGACCGATTGCCGTTGGATTTGCAGTTCGTTGAATCCTTCCTCAGGCAATTGCTGGACACGCGCATGCGACCAGGCTTGTCAATCCAGGCACTCCGGGACCTGATGCGCCACACCGATCAGGCACTTGAGACATGTTGCAATCAGCAGAGTGATCTGGAGAGAGCCTTCCATGAACTGTGCGAACCATATTCAGTCGGAAAACCCGAGCAGGCGACGAATGTCGGTCACACAGCTCTGCGCGGCTTCTGCCGTCAGTATTGTTTGCTGTTCACATGTCAGAAGATCTGCCGGACATTGATTCAACACCTGCAGTCGCTTTTGGATGCGTTGCTACGGTGTCTCGAAGAACGATTCAGGATTCTCGGGGACCGGCTGAAAGCTCTTGCGCTGCAGGTGAACGGCGGCGTTCCCTGCTCTGCGATAATCCCCGCACAGATGATCGAGGCCCTTGAAGTGTATCTGCAGACGACTGGTCGATTTCGAGTCAGCGCGTTTCTGAATCGCGATGTCCGTCCCGCCGATGCAGCAGAGTTGCTGTCAGAAGCCTCTAACTTCCTGCTGCTGAGTATGTCCCGCGCCCCTCAGTTTTCAAACGCCGGACGGCGGCCAGAACCCAAAGCAACGTTTCCGGCAAATGCCAGGCCGAAACTTCAGAATGTCGGTGGTGGACAGCGTGTGCTGGCCGTGATTCCTGATTCGCAGTCGGCTGAAGTCTGGACGTCATTGCTGCAGAACGATTTCGGAGCGTGTGTTTCTGCCTGTTGCACCAAAACAGACGACATCTGCGTGGTCTGCGAAACCGAAGACATCTCCATTCCGGCGGTGGTGGATGCGCTGACGCATATGCGACCTCGTGTGCTGGAACTCGCCGGGCGACTGCACTCGCGGCACGACGTTCCATGGTAGCTTGACCTGCGTTTTCAACAACGACAGCATAATCGGCTGCCGCAACCTCAGTTGCAGATCACAACCAGCGCGGTGATGTTATCGCGCGAGCCACCTTCAAGTGCCGCATCGACGAGGATTTCGGACAGAGTCTGAGGATCCTCGTTCGACTTCATCAGTTCAGCGATCTCGCTGTCGTCGAGGCCATCTGTCAGGCCGTCGCTGCAGAGCAGGAATCGATCGCCGGATTTTGGAGCGACTTCAATTGCCGTTCCGCCCGTCGCGCCATCGCGGCTGCCAAGATACTTGTACAGAACATTGCGATAGCGATGCGTTTTCGCTTCCTCCGCGGAAATTGTACCGGCATCCATGAGGGCCTGAGTCAGCGAGTGATCAATCGTCAATTGTCTGAATTTGCTGCCGCGCAATTCGTACGCGCGACTGTCGCCGACTCCGGTAAAGAAAAACCGATCTCCGACGCGAGCCATCATCACCACGGTCGTCCCCATGTTTCGCATGCCGGGATCTAATTCGCTGAGCGCGATAATCTCGGAATTGGCATGCGCAATTGATTGCTCCAGTGCGTCGTTGACGGCCCGGGGATCCGTATTTTCGAAGTCCAGCAGTTTGTTCAGCCAGCGCGGGATGAGTTCGATTGCGAGGGCACTTGCACGTTCCCCGGCACTCTGTCCACCCATGCCATCGGCGACGATGGCATAACGCTGCCTGTCATCGACGAAACAACTGTCTTCGTTGTTTTCCCGATAGTTACCAGTGATACTGACGTGACCGATTCGAAACGAGACCATTGACATTTCCAGAATTCATGTGGAGGGCGACTTTAAAAACAATGGCCCGCTTAGTTGTTGGGAATCTGCACTGCAATTATGAGCG
>CAZFDW010000314.1:0-7924 GCA_964517865.1 uncultured Chitinophaga sp. | reverse complement strand
GGGCCATTTGGCTATTGGTTCCTGACCCCTTTTTTAAAGCCCTTGCCTGGATTGTGAACTGTTTTTGAGAGGCGACTTTCATGCGACGTCCCGTAATTTCGTGTTTTTGTGCAGTATTTGCAGGGGCTGCCAGCCTGATGATCAATTGTGCTTCGGCGGGCGATACTCTGGTTTTTGAACCACCGAAACCCGGCGACAATGTCAAGCACATCGTGCTGATTTCAGGCGATGAGGAATATCGGTCGGAAGAAACGATGCCGATGCTGGGCAAGATTCTCAGTCAGAAGCACGGCTTCAGGTGTACGGTGCTGTTCGCCTTCGGACCCGACGGAGCTGAATACATAGACTCGAATAATCAAAATGGGCTGCGTGGCATGGAGTCGCTTGATACTGCGGATCTGATGATCATCGCGACTCGATTTCGTCATCCCGATGCGGAACAGGCAAAACACCTCGCCGCATTTCTGAATGCCGGTAAGCCGGTCATCGGACTGCGCACGGCAACGCATGCCTTTCAGGGCGGTGAAAAAATCGGCGACTCACTGACGTATGACCAGTTCGGTCGTCAGATTCTGGGTGAACAATGGGTTTCACATCACGGACATCATAAAGTCGAGGGAGCCAGAGGTGTCGTGGAACCCGGTGCCGAGCACCATGTGATTCTGCACGGCGTCTCGGATATTTTCGCGCCAAGCGACGTTTACGGCGTGACTCATCTGACAGACGCGGACACCATTCTGCTGCGTGGAGCGATTACGGAATCTCTGGATCCGGCATCAAAGACGCTCGTCGATGACGGCCGCAACAAACCGATGCAGCCACTCGCATGGTTGCATTCCTACGCCGCTCCTAATGGCAAAGCAGGTCATTCGTTCTGCACAACCGCCGGGGCCTCTTTGGATTTTGTGGATGAAGATCTCCGGCGTTTGATTGTCAATGCGGCAATCCATCTCACTGGCGGCAGCGTGCCGGAAAAAGCCGATGTGGACTATGTCGATCCGTTTTATCCGACGTTCTTCTGCTTCATCAACGAACCGGACTATTACAAGACTATCAACATGAAACCTGAAGACTTCGGCCTTGGCAAAGCGCCTCACCGACCGGATCCTCCCGGCAACCCAGCCTGGCCGTTCCGACCGACTCCGGGGGAAAAGTAGCCTAATGCGGCGTCAATGGTTGATTTTCTTGGTAGGCCGGACCAAGCGCAGCGCAGTTCCGGCACTTGGGCGACCTGCCGGAACGGCGCTGCGCTTGGTCCGGCCTACTGAATTCAACCACAATTCGTTGTCTTGACAAAGCACTAACCGTCTTCGACTCTCTGGCCGCCCTATGATTGACGTGAGCAGGGTGGCCTCGCAATCAACACTGTCCTGTGAAAGAATGTTTTCATGCCCCGTATCAAGGCGTTTCAGGCATTGCGACCGGTTCCGGAACTGGCCGCCAAAGTGGCGTCAGTTCCTTACGACGTTGTCAATCGCGACGAAGCGGCAGAGCTGGCGGAGGGTAATCCGCTGAGCTTTCTGCACGTGGTCCGACCGGACATCGACTTCCCCCGCGAGAAAAATCCGTATGACCCTGACGTCTACGACAAGGCGTCAGACAACTTTCAAAAATTGATCAGTGACGGTGTTCTGCAGCGTGATCCGGCAAACTGCGTCTATGCGTACCGTCAGATCATGCACGGTCACTCACAAGTCGGCATCGTCTGCTGTTGCCATATTGATGACTACGAACACAATCTCATCCTGAAGCATGAGAAAACTCGAAAGTCCAAAGAAGACGACCGGACGCATCATGTGCTGGCTTTGAATGCCAACGCGGGCCCCGTATTTCTGACATATCGCGGCGTCGAACACATCAACTTTATGGTGGCTGCTGCGACAAAGACTGATCCACTTTATGATTTTGTTGCGGTCGATGGTGTGCAGCACACCGTGTGGCGGATTGAAGACGCACAGCCGTTCGTTGAGGCGCTGTCGGCTGTGGCACACTTCTACATCGCCGACGGCCATCATCGAGTTGCCAGCGCGTGGCGGGCCGGGCATGAACTCCGACGCAGGGCCTCCGGAGGCACCGGCGAAGAAGAATGCAACTGGTTCCTGTCCGTGCTGTTCCCGTCCAGTCAGCTCCGGATTCTGCCGTACAACCGTGTGCTGAAAGAAATGAATGGGCACACAGTCAGCGACCTGCTGGAAAAACTTGGCGGGCTGGGTGAGCTGGCACCGACGGACAGTCCTGTCCCCGATGCTGCGGGTTCGTTCTGCTTTCTGATTGATAACCGCTGGTGGAAACTGTCGATTCCGCCGGATCCTTTGTTTGTCAATGATCCGATCAATTCTCTGGACGTCGCAATTCTGGAACGTCTTGTTCTGCATCCGATCTTCGGCATCGAAGACGTCCGCACCGACCCGCGGATTGACTTCGTTGGCGGGATTCGAGGCACTGCTGAATTGGAACGACTGTGCATTCCAGGTACGTGGTGCGTCGGGATTTCAATGTATCCGACCACGCTGGAGCAACTGATGTCTGTCTCTGATGCGGGTGAGATCATGCCGCCGAAGAGTACCTGGTTTGAACCGAAACTTCGCAGCGGATTGCTGGTGCATACGCTGGAGTAGTGTTGAGAACGTTGACTGCGGGGCATCCGCCTCGGTAATTTTGTGAGACGACGGCGTGCTGGAACCCAGGACTCGAATTCGAGGTCACGAACGAACTCGCCGCGATCATGCGACTGAGCTGACTCAGGATTATGCCGAAGCGATTGCAGAACTCATCGAACAAACTGGTGAATGCCGCGTGCGTGACCTGGCAAAGCGGTTTGCCGTCAGTCATGTGACAGTCAATCGAGCGATCGCGAGGATGAAGCGTGATGGCTTCGTGGACACGGAGCCGTATGCCCCCATCACGCTGACGGACAAAGGGAAAACACTCGCGGAATTTTCTGAACGGAGGCATCGGATCGTGTTCCGGTTCCTGACCGCGCTGGGAGTCAGCGAACGCACAGCGTCAATCGACAGCGAAGGAATCGAACATCACGTGAGCGAGGAGACGCTGCAACTGATGGAGCAGTTTGGCACGAAAAAGGATGGGAATCCGTCGTAACTTGACTCTCCGAGTCGAGATCCCTGGCACTCGACTCAGAGAGTCAAGCTACGCAAAATCACTTTCCAGGAACTGTAGAGATGACTCCTGCAATCAATATTCGACGCACTCCGGACATATCCCTGCGCAAACTCACGGCGCTGTGTCTCGCGTGGTTGATTGTTGCATCAACCGTAACGGCAGACGATCGCGAAACAACCAATCACGTTGCTACCATCGCAGGCAATGGCAAGGACATCACAGTTCCGTCGAATGGACCGGCGACCGGCACGGCAATCTCGCAGCCGTTCGGAATCTGCACCGGCCCTGACGGTGCGCTGTATGTGTGCGAAGTCGGGACTCACGTGATTCGGAGAGTCGATCTGCAGTCTGGACTGATGACTACTGTTGCAGGTTGCGGTCGCAAAGGATATGCGGGCGACGGCGGGCCAGCGGCGGCAGCCGAGCTCAACGAACCCTACGAAGTGCGCTTTGACAGCCACGAAAACATGATTTTCGTTGAAATGCAGAATCACGTCGTGCGAAAAGTGGACAGAAAATCGGGCGTCATCTCCACGTTGGCAGGCAATGGAACTGCCGGTTTTTCGGGAGATGACGGGCCAGCAACCGCCGCGCAACTGAATCAACCGCACTCAATCGTACTGGACAAAGAAGACCGGCTCTATATCTGCGACATACAGAATCATCGCATCCGAACGGTCGATCCAACGACCGGGATCATTACGACCTTTGCAGGAACAGGCGAACGGTCGGCGACGCCGGATCATGCGGGACTGGGTGGCACGCCTCTCAACGGCCCGAGAGCACTCGATTTCGACGGACAACATTCGCTCTATCTCGCACTCCGCGAGGGCAATGCGATCTTTCGAATCGATCTCGAGGAACGCACGCTGCAACACCTGGCAGGAACTGGCAAGAGCGGTTATGCCGGCGATGGTGGCCCGGCGAAAATCGCGCAGTTGGCCGGTCCGAAAGGCGTCAGTTTGTCCAAAGCCGGCGATCTTTACTTCGCCGACACGGAAAGCCACACGGTCCGTGTCCTGCGAAAGTCATCAGGAATTGTCGAAACGGTGATCGGTGACGGCAAACCCGGCGACGGACCGGATGGCGATCCGAAACACTGCCGCCTCAACCGGCCGCACGGTGTCTTTGTCTCAGCCGACGATTGGCTCTACATCGGCGACAGCAACAACCACCGGGTTCGCCGACTCAGCCTCATGCAGCGATGAGCGATACGCTGAGTCATACCCCACGCTTTGGAGTTTTTACGTTTAACCGCGTGCCCAGCGGGCCGCGATTGTGTTATTTGAGATTTGAAATACGAAATACGGGGCGTTGCCCATGAAGTGAAACAAATTTGCCATCCTCAACCGCATGCGGTCACATAGAGTGTTATGCGCCGTCCATTCGCATCACGCTGTACCGAATTGCCATGCAGCAGCTGTTGGGTCAAAAATCCGGTCGGCGGAGCGACGGGTGTACCGTAGACCCGTCGCTCCGCCGACGGGCTGGTGCTTAAGCCGAACCGGACTTGAGCGAATTGCGGAACCCTCGCACCAGGGCTGTTTCACCGAATTCGAACCGCTTCTCCAATATCGCATCGATCATCGCGGCAGTGAGTCCGCGTACTCCATTACTGGAATCGATTGAGACATACTGGCCAGCGCTCAGAACATACATCTGCAACCGTTCGCCATCGTGCCGCCAGACTTCCGGTACACCCATCGCAGCAAATAGTTTCAACTTTTGAATTGCCGAGGATGTGATTTCAACCTCGATCACCAGATCTGGCGGTGGGTCAATCGTCAAATCAACTTCTTCCTTCCGGCGAATCTGTTCGGCGTGCTCAATATAGTACGACTCATCGGCCTCAAATGCTTTTTGCAGATCCTTGCGCTTGAACGTTGTCGAAGCCACGCTGCAAATCTCGATATCCAGCACTTCCGTGTACGTTTCAACCAATCTGCCGATTAAGCTCCCGATGTTTTCGTGTTGTCGTCGTGGACTCATCAGCTCCAGCACTCCTTCATCGAAAGTCATCCGGGGGACGCTTCCGCGTCGCTGCTCCGCGAGTTCTACAAAAGTCTCCCAGCGTACGTTTTCCAGCACCGTGCGTGTTTCAGACATCTCTGACAATTGAATTGCTTGCATGAACCACCGAACCTTTCAGGTCGAATGAACCTGCGCGTTGAAAAAGGTGTCTGGAACTTTGGAGGCATCCGAAAACATGGGAAGACACTGATGCCGGAGAGTTCCAGACACCTTTTTCAACATGGCATTGTAACGATCAGGCAACGAATTGTTACAACTTGTTCCTGAACTGAAACCGTCGAAGATCAAAGAAAAATGCTGAGGAAAGTTTTGCGGCGATTAAGGACGCTGAAATTCCGCCTGGAACGGTAGCATTTGAGTGCTCAGGAAGGCATAGTGCTTGTAGAAAAGGGGTCAGGAACCAATAGTGCGGAGCACCCTCTGGGCCATTTGGCTATTGGTTCCTGACCCCTTTTTTAAAGCCTGACAAAGCATTAGACTGCCACCATGAATTCGCAGCAGGGAATGTTTGAATTTGCCGAGACGCCGGAATGGCAGAATGCGGCAAATGAAGACGTCATGGTCGCGGAAGTCGTTTTCAATCTTCCGCTGGAACGACCTTATACATACGCCATACCGGATGCGATTCGCGATCGAATCAAAGCCGGGCAACGCGTCAAAGCACCGTTGGGCCGCGGAAATCGCAGCGTCGTCGGCTACTGCGTCGCCGTGCGACCAGCCGATCAGTCGCAGCGCGTGCTGAAGCCGATTACTGAGTTGCTCGACAGCGAACCGCTGCTCGACGAACGCATGCTGGAACTCACACGGTGGATCGGCGAACGCTATCTCTGCGGCTGGGGACAAGTGCTCGACAGTGTGATCCCGGCAGGCGTACGGCGTAAGAGCGGCACGCGGGAAGTGCAGAGTTTCATCCTGACGCCAGGCAACGAAGAAAAGCTGACCACGACTCGGTTCAGCCGACAGCAAAAAGCGGTGCTTGATGTCCTGCAGAAATCGGGCAGCCCGGTTGCGGCAGCGGATTTGTGCGAGCGGGCGGGTTGCGGACCGGCGCCGCTCAACAGTCTCCGCAAAAAGGGCCTGATCACTGCACTGCGAATCCGTTCGGACATCTCCGGCGCTGAAATCGGAATCTTCGAACAGCAGCAGGATCTGAAACTCGCCCATCAGCAGCAATTGGCGCTCGACAGGATTCTGCGTCCGATTCGAGCGAGTGAATACGAAACGCTGCTGCTGCATGGTGTCACGGGCAGTGGCAAGACGGAAGTTTATATCCGGGCGATTCGGGAAGTGGTGAGTTACGGACGGCAGGCCATCGTGCTGGTGCCGGAGATCAGTCTGACGCCGCAAACGATTCGGCGGTTTCGCAGTCGCTTCAATTCGGTCGCCGTGCTGCACAGTCACATGACCGATGCGGAACGGCACTGGCAGTGGCAGCAGATTGCCAACGGCGGTATCGAAGTCATCGTCGGGGCACGGAGTGCCGTGTTCGCTCCGACGCCGCATCTGGGTCTGATCGTCATCGATGAAGAACACGAACCGTCGTTCAAGCAGGACAGCACCCCGAGATATCATGCACGGGAAGTTGCGAGGAAGCGTTGTCTGGATGAGAAAGTGCCGCTCATTCTGGGATCAGCCACGCCGACACTGGAATCGTGGCTGCGGGCACAACGAAAAACGGACGCTTTGATTTCAATGCCGTCGCGCGTGGCCGAACGCCCACTGCCGCCGGTTTTGATTGTCGATACGCGGGATGATCCTCGCATCAAACGTGGTTCTTCCATCGGTCGCGCGCTGTTTCAGGCGATCACCCGCGCGCTGAACGAAAAAGGGCAGGTCATTCTATTTCTCAATCTGCGAGGGTATTCGCCAACAGTCTGGTGCCGAAGTTGCGGGACAGGAATCAAGTGCCCGAATTGCGACGTGACGCTCACATGGCATCGAGATCGTCAGGCAGCCGTGTGCCACAGTTGCGACTACGAAACCCCGCCTCCGAAAGTGTGCCCGACATGCGAGAGTCCCGCGGTCCGCTATCTTGGTACTGGGACTCAGAAACTGGACGAGGAGGTTCAGAGCACGTTTCCCAATGCGCGTGTCCTGCGCATGGACAGCGATTCCATGAAGAAGCCCGGCAGCCATGACGAAGCGCTGGACAAATTCCGGCACGGTGAAGTCGAGATATTGCTGGGGACTCAGATGATCGCTAAAGGACTGGACTTCCCGAACGTGACTCTGGTGGGTGTCGTGGATGCCGACACGATGCTGCGTCAACCTGACATGCGGGCGGCCGAACGCACGTTTCAGTTGATCGCTCAGGTGGCCGGACGCACGGGACGCGGTGAACGCGGCGGCCGAGTCCTCGTGCAGACAACGAGCCCCGAAGACCCCGCAGTGAAATTTGCATCAAAGCACGACTTCATCGGATTCGCACAGCATGAGCTGGCTGAACGCCACGACGGCGGGGCTCCACCGTTTTCTCATGTCGCCCGAGTCATCTTTCGCGGCCCCGACGAAGACCGCGTCCGCCGCACGGCCCGGGACGTAGCCGATAAACTCCGCGCTGCCCGAAAAGGAAATACAAAAGACGTCCGCATTCTGGGAGCCGCACCAGCTCCCGTCATCCGACTGCGAACACTGTGGCGTTTTCATCTGCAGATTGCCGGCAAGACACCGGAACTGGTGCGAGAACTCTGGCAATCCGTCGAGAGCACACTC
This sequence comes from uncultured Chitinophaga sp., assembly GCA_964517865.1. Lineage (GTDB taxonomy): Bacteria > Planctomycetota > Planctomycetia > Planctomycetales > Planctomycetaceae > SXXK01. Next base: position 58 of record CAZFDW010000314.1, on the reverse strand, counting down.
ACCCTGCCGGAAGGCGTCGAACTGGCGATCGATGTCGATCCCATCAACGCACGGTAAG
>CAZFDW010000313.1:0-7970 GCA_964517865.1 uncultured Chitinophaga sp. | reverse complement strand
GTCCGTGGGGATAAGGACCAGCAGTCGTGTCATAATGAATATGAGGTCTTCAGCCTTCTTCTTCTGTCTTCATTCGTTTGTCCATCATTCGCTTGCCGAAACTATGCGTCTTTTCCTTCGTCGCTGAATAGGCAACACAAGTTTGACATGCGGCATGGATATTCACGTCGCACGAACCGGGCAGGCCACTCCCGGGACAGACGAATTTTGGACAAGCGAATGATTTTCCTGGTGAAGGAGGATTTTTCACGACATCAGGAGGCTGCTCTTCCGGCTATGAACCCTTTGTCTGTTCCTTCGTCCATTGATCTTTCAGAGTCACCGTGCGGTTGAAAACCAGTCGATCCGGAGTTGTATCGGCATCGACGCAGAAATAGCCCATGCGCTCAAATTGAAATCGATCGCCCGATTTGCCTGTCGCCAATGACGGCTCCAGCATCGCATTTTCCAGCACCTGCAGTGAATTGGGATTGAAATTGGATTTCCAGTCGAGCGAAGGATCGGCGACGTCATCCGGATCTTCTTTGACAAACATGTGGTCGTACATCCGCACTTCGGCTTTCACCGCATGCTTTGCGGAAACCCAGTGCAGTGTGGCTTTCACTTTGCGTCCGTCCGGAGCATCGCCGCCCTTTGTAGCCGGATCATAGGTGCAGCGAATCTCCGTAATGTTTCCGGATGCATCCTTCACCACATCCGTGCAGGTGACAAAATAGGCCCAGCGAAGTCGCACTTCTTTGCCCGGCGACAAACGGAAAAACTTCTTCGGCGGCTCTTCCATGAAGTCTTCGCGCTCAATGTAAAGTTCCCGGCTGAACGGCACTTTGCGACTGCCCGCCGCAGCGTCTTCCGGATTGTTGATCGCGTCCAGTTCTTCTGTCTGATCTTCCGGATAATTGGTGATGACCACTTTGATGGGATTCAAGACGGCCATTCGCCGTTCCACCCGTTTGTTCAGATCTTCGCGGATATGATTTTCCAGCACGACCATGTCCGTCATCGCGTTGTTCTTGGTAACGCCCACATACGCACAGAAGGCTCGAACAGCATCCGGCGTGTAACCGCGACGACGCAGGCCGCAGATCGTCGGCATGCGAGGATCATCCCACCCCGTGACGAATTTTCCCTGGACGAGTTCCAGCAGGCGACGTTTGCTCATCATCGTGTAGGTCAGATTGAGTCGATTGAATTCGATCTGTTGCGGATGATGAATGCCGAGCGCCGTGCAGTACCAATCGTACAGAGGTCGATGATTTTCGAATTCCAGCGTGCAGATCGATTGCGTAATGCCTTCGATCGAATCCGACTGACCGTGGGTGTAATCGTAGGTCGGGTAAATGCACCACTGAGTTCCCGTGCGATGATGTTCCGTGTGACGAATGCGATACATGATCGGGTCGCGCATGAGCATGTGCTTTTCCGCCATGCCGATCTTTGCCCGCAATACGTGAGCCCCATCCGGAAACTCACCGGCCCGCATGCGACGGAACAGGTCCAGGTTTTCATCAACCGATCGACTGCGGTACGGACTGTCGGTGCCTGGTTCAGATGCCGATCCCCGTCCCGCCCGGATTTCTTCCAGCGGCAGACTGCAGACGTAGGCTTTGTCGGCGCGAATGAGTTGCTCGGCCCACTGATAAATCTGTTCAAAATAATCCGATGCGTAGAACAGCCGGTCTTCCCAGTCAAAGCCGAGCCAGCGGACGTCGTCCATGATGGAATCGACGTACTCGGTGTCTTCCTTTTCCGGGTTCGTGTCATCAAACCGCAAATTGCATTTTCCGCCGTATTCTTTGGCGATGCCGAAGTTCAGGCAGATGGATTTGGCGTGCCCGATGTGCAGATACCCGTTCGGTTCAGGAGGAAACCGCGTGTGGACTCGCCCACCCCATTTGCCGGACGCGAGATCATCTTCCACGATCTGGCGTACAAAATCGCGATGGGGAGACGCAGCTAGATCGGTCATTTCAGGAAATTCCGTTGTGTTCTGAGATATTCAACGCTCGGCTTTAAAAATGGGTCAGGAACCAATAGTGCGGAGCACCCTTTGGGCCATTTGGCTATTGGTTCCTGACCCCTTTTTAAAGCCCGCGATGGAAAATACCTGCTCACGCGCGTTGCCGGAAGTCACGCGCTCGGTTTTATGGCAAGTGAAAAGCTGAACGACGCAGGCAATGTCGCTCCGCCGACTCGCAATCCTTGTGATCCCCGTACGAAAGAAACGCTGCTCGGCGGTTGCCGTAAGTCGCCCGTTATAGGTTGGTGACGATGTATCCGGGGAATCACAATCGGCGGAGGGATTGAGTTACGTGGTCAAAACTTCGTGCAGGACACGCGCGGGTTCGACACCGGTCAGGCGCATGTCGAGGCCTTGAAACGGGACGGAGAAGCGTTGGTGGTCGATGCCAAGCAGATGCAGCATCGTCGCGTGCAGATCACGGACGTGAATCGGGTTCTCGGTCGCGTGATAGCCGAGTTCATCGGTGTTGCCGTATGACGTTCCTGATTTTACGCCGCCACCCGCCATCCACATGGAGAAGCCTTTGATGTGATGATCGCGGCCGACTCCGCCTTTGTATTGAATCATTGGAGTGCGACCAAATTCTCCGCCCCAGATGATCAGTGTTTCGTCCAGCAGGCCGCGTTGCTTCAGATCATTCAGCAGCGCCGCAACTGGCTGATCCGTCAGATTGCAACAGATATTCATGTACTTGACCAGATTGTCGTGATGATCCCAGCCGCGGTGATACAGATGAATGAAGCGAACGCCACGTTCCAATAGCCGACGTGCCAGCAGACAATTCGAAGCAAATGATCCGTCACCGGGAACAGCGCCGTATGCGTCGAGGACATGCTTTGGCTCGTGCGACATGTCGGTCAACTCAGGAACCGACGATTGCATGCGAAATGCGACCTCATACGCGGCGATGCGTGAATCAACTTCCGGATTGTGCAGTGCAGCGTTCCTCAGGCGATCCAGTTCCGTCACGGCATTCACCAACGATCGTTGCTGAGCGTTCGTGATTCCGGGCGGGTTACTGACGTAATGCACCGGGACACCGCTCGAATTGAACTCCACGCCCTGATACTGGCTTGGAAGAAATCCCGCTGACCATTGCCGCGACGCGATCGGTTGCGGGTTACGACCTCCGACGCTGGTGAGCACAACGAAGCCGGGAAGATCATCGCACTCACTACCCAGACCATAAGTCGCCCACGCACCCATGGACGGTCGTCCGCTGATTGCCGTTCCCGTATTCATGAAGGTATGCGCCGGGTCGTGGTTGATCTGTTCCGTGACCATCGATCGCAGAATGCACAAGTCGTCCACGATCCCGGCCTGATGTGGCAAAAAGTCGCTCACCCACTGGCCACTCTGACCATACTTCCTGAATTTGGTGAGGTGTCCCTGCACCTTGAGCTCCTGTCCCTGCAACTGCGCAATCGGCTGGCCTGCCGTAAACGACTCAGGCATCGGCTGGCCATCCAGGGCATTCAGCTGCGGTTTAAAGTCAAAGGTTTCCAGGTGCGAGGGCCCTCCTGCCATGCATAGAAATATCACATTCTTCACGCGCGGTGGATGATGCGGCAAGTCGCTGCGTCCTCCGCCCGCAGAGCCGATCCCATGGCCAAGAGCTTTCGAAATATCGCCGAGCATCAGCGATTGCAACGCTGCGGCACCGACACCAACCCCCATGCGGCGCAGGAACGCGCGGCGTTTGAGCGCTGCCATCATGGAATCGTTGAGTGGTGCATGCATACGGTCAATTCCTTGAATTCGTTTCAGCCAGATTCAGGATTGCCCGACAAGCAGCCGTCCAGGCAGCTATCTCACGCGCATCGTGACCGACCGGCGGCTTCGTCAGGCCGACGTTCAGGAACGCCGTGGCATCGTCTGGTCGCGTGGCGAAGGATTCGCGATTTTCATGCAACAACCGGCGAAGCACAGCGAGTTCCGATGCAGTCGGTTCACGAGTAACCGCGTGAAAAAAAGCCCATGCAAGTCGTTCATCATCTGTCTTGCTGTCACTATCGAGTGATCGTGTGGCAAACGCACGCGCTGCTTCCACGAACGTAGGATCATTCAACAGGACCAGTGCCGCCATGGGCGTATTCGATTGCGCTCGCTGAGCCGTGCATTCCTCACGACTGGGAGCGTCGAATGCCTTGAGCATCGGATGCAGAAACTGTCGCTGCCAGTGAACGTAGACGCCACGACGCCACTGCCTGTCGTCGTTGTCCTGTTCGTAAGTGCGCTCCGGAAAATTCAGATGCCGATAATACCCGGACGGCTGATAGGGCTTCACACTTGGACCACCAGTCTGCTGCACCAACAGCCTGCTGATTGCCAAAGCATTGTCCCGCACCATTTCCGCTGGCAGACGATATGCTGATTGCCGTGCATACAACCGGTTATTCGGATCGATACCAGTGAACTCGGATCGCACAGCGGATGACTGCTGATACGTCCGGCTGGTGACGATCAGTTTCATCATCGCCCTTGTGTCCCAGTCACTTTCGACGAATGCGTGAGCCAACCGATCGAGCAATTCCGGATGCACGGGTGGTTCCCCCTGTCCGCCAAAATCATCGAGTCTTCCGGCAAGCCCGCTGCCGAAGCAGAGCGACCACAACCGATTGACCGTCACGCGCGCCGTGAGTAACCCGGCACCGTATTCGGCATCGACAAGCCAGCGCGCAAGATCGAGTCGATTCGCCCGGCGACTGTCACCATCAGGCCCGGCAAGCGTTCCCATGAATTTCGGCACGGCGGGTTGCACAATCGGTCCGGTCTCGTCGAGCCAGTTTCCCCGAGTCAGCACGCGCACCACGCGCGGCGTCTCAAGCGCGACCGTGATCATCGTCCGGCGAATACCGGCCTGAAACTGCTTCAATTCTGCTTCGATCTGCGGCATGCGGTTGCGAATCGACTTCAGCTCAGCCTCGGGCAACCCATCGGCATTGAGTTCGGTTTTTGCAGATTCCAGACGACTGACGATCTCCGCGAGCTGCGTTTGCTGCGCTGCAGTCGGCAATTCGAGTTCCGGATCGCGGGCCGTAGGGTTCGAGTTTGAGCCGGCTGTGAAATGTTTTTCGTCATCCACATCGGCAAAGAACGCACTCAGCGAATAGAAGTCCTTTGCCGTGTACGGATCGAACTTGTGATCGTGACACTGTGCACATCCAACGGTCGCTCCCATCCAGACAGCCGAGATGTTGCGGACGCGATCCGCCGCATAGATCGCCCGGTATTCCTTTTGCTGCAGGCCTCCTTCGTGCGTCGTCTGCAGCAGGCGATTGTAACCGGTCGCGATGAGTTGAGCTGAGGAAGGCGCCGGAACAAGATCGCCAGCCAGCTGGTCGCAGGTAAACTTATCGAACGGCTGATTGGTGTTGAAGGCGTTGATGACCCAGTCGCGATATGGTGAAATGTTCTGCGTCTGATCACCGTGATATCCGACTGTATCTGCATATCGCACAAGGTCCAGCCAGTAGACCGCCATCCGTTCGCCATATTGTGGCGAAGTCAGTAATTGGTCAACAAGGTTTTCGTAAGCGTTGCCCGAGTCGTCAGCCAGGAACTGATTCGCGATTTCATCTGTCGGCGGCAATCCGGTGAGATCAAAACAGACACGCCGTAACAGCGTCGCACGATCGGCATCGGGCGAAGGTCCGAGCTGTTCACGATCAAGTCTGGCAAGCACAAAGTGATCAATCCAGTTTCGAGGCCAGTCGGTCCGTTTCACAGATGGAACCTCATGCCTCACGGGAGCTTCATACGCCCAATGCTGCGACCACTTTGCCCCCTCAGCAACCCATTGCCGCAACGTCTGCTTTTCTTTTTCAGTCAGCTGCTTATCGGACTCATGCGGCGGCATGACATCGGATTCGTCGTGCGACGTAATTCGCCGGATCATCTCACTTCCTGCTGGATCGCCCGGACTGACGATGACAATCCCGTCGCGAACGGCTTTGAGCGCAGATTCAAGATCAAGTCGCAAATCTGCCTTGCGAGCCGCCGCGTCCGGTCCATGGCACTGAAAACATTTGTCGGACAGAATCGGCCGGACGTCGCGGTTGAAGTTAATCTCGTGCTCGGCGGCGTTCACTGCCCGACCGACGAACACCGCATGGCAGACAGATGCGGCGATGCAAAGTCTGACGAAAAGAGTTGGTCTCATTTTCATAATCGGCCTCACCCGTTGCAGCAGTTTGCCATGCTCAAGATCAGATTCATGTATCAGCAACAAAGGCGACAGTCCAATCTTCGACAGTCAATCCAGTGATTCGTCGAAACTCACGGTTGTTGGTTACCAAAATCAGCCCGTGAGTGAGTGCAATTGAAGCAATCAAAAGATCCACACGTTTGAATCGAGGAGATAACGCACTACCAGATTTCTCGCGTTTCCAGCGGCAGTTGAGGTGGACGCTCAAATGGCTCGTCAGCGAAGCAGCCTGCCGTAGACTCAAAGTAGCCGAGTGGGTAGCCCATGTCGTCGATACCTTTCGAAACGTTCGACCTGGTGCTGGCTAAGGTAACAACTTCCCGTACCGCTTGTTCGAGCAGTAAAGCAGATCGCGGGTCAAGGCGATCGAGGAGTCGGTCGAGTTGTTGGGAGATTAGATGCAAAACAGGAACTCAGATATCATGTCAACACAGCGCTTCTTGATGTAACGCAATGAGCAAGTTTTAATCGCAGCCATCAGGCCAGGCAAGTGTTTCCCGGAATTTGCCAACACATTTGGGCAGGCCACTGAACGGCAACGCGGATGACATCCGCCGCAAATACACTGCAATTCAGTTGTCGAATGCCCCGAGAATTTCCACGAATTGTAAAACTCTCGCAATCCAGTGAGGTCGGCTCTGCACGGGCCGGCAATGTTCATGATGAACAGCGGTTTCATTCGCCCGGGCTTTCCCAGCATGGGATCGTGGGTGACGTATGGATTGGGTTGCGAGACGGACAACCTGCCTTCGTTTGTCGTGCTGCCGGACGTGCGCGGCCTGCCACCTGGCGGATCCGGTAACTGGAACGCCGGTTTTCTTCCGGCCGTGCATCAGGGAACCATCATTGAAACGGCCACCGACAAGCCGCCGATCGCAAATTTGTTTCCGCCGAATGCACACAGCGATTTCGACAGGGCAGGGCGGGACTTCCTGCGATTTCTGAATCGTCAGCATGCCGATGAGCGTCCGGAAAATTCACTTCTCGACGCGCGCATCGCCAGCTACGAACTTGCCGCAAAGTTGCAACTCAATGCTCCCGAGGCTGTCGATCTGACGCGCGAAACAGAATCCATTCATCAGCTGTATGCGATCGCCGACGAAGACATCGGCCCGTTCGGTCGGCAGTGCCTGCTGGCTCGCCGCTTTGTCGAACGCGGCGTGCGCTTCGTACAGATCTTCTGCGGTGCGGAGAACACGAGTTCTAAAAAGATCCGCCCGAACTGGGATTCACACGAAGACATTGTCAGGGATCACGGTTACTGGGGCCGCATTCTGGACACCGGCGTGCATGCTCTCCTGAGTGACCTCAAATCGCGCGGCCTGCTGGATTCAACGCTGGTCTTCTGTACGACAGAATTTGGTCGGCAACCCTTTATGCAGGGTAAGCAGCTTGGCCGCGACCACAACCCCGGCGTCTTTACGTCAAGGCTGGCTGGTGGAGGCATCAAAGGCGGAACCAGTTACGGCACCAGCGACGACGTCGGCTTCAAAGCTGCCGAAAACCCAGCATACAGTTACGACCTGCACGCCACCGCGCGGCACCTGCTGGGCATCGACCACGAACGCCTGACCTACTACCAAAACGGCATCCAGCGCCGGCTCACCGATGTTCACGGCCATGTCATCCGCGACATCATCTGAGCCGCACGATTCCTCGCGCGGCTGAGGAGAGCACATTCGTTTAACCGCGTGGGCAACGCCCCGCGCGTGGGCAACGCCCCGCGCGTGGGCAACGCCCCGC
>CAZFDW010000312.1:0-7972 GCA_964517865.1 uncultured Chitinophaga sp. | reverse complement strand
GGGATGGAATTCTTCCAGTCGGTCGAGTTGTTCGTCGACCCCTATGAATTTGATCGGTACGCCAGTGACAGCTTTGACGCTTAATGCGGCCCCGCCGCGCGTGTCACCGTCCAGCTTGGTGAGAATGACGCCGTCCAGTTCCAGCGCTTCATTGAAGGCCTTCGCACTGTTGACGGCATCCTGACCGGTCATCGCATCACAGACCAGTAATGCCTGGTCCGGCGCGACGCTGCTGTCGATCTGCTGCAGCTCTTTCATCAACGCTGCATCGACGTGCAATCGGCCGGCAGTGTCAAGGATCACGACTTTCGCGCCGACTCGTTTGGCTTCTTTGACCCCGTTACGACAGACCTGAACAGGATTGCTGGTCTTAGGATCTTCGGCGTATACCGGACAACCCACCTGGCTGCCGATGACCTTCAGCTGCTCAATCGCCGCCGGACGCTGCAAGTCGGCCGCAACCAAAAACGGAGCATGTCCGGCTTCCTTTAAGCGGCGGGCCAGCTTACCGCAGGTGGTCGTTTTGCCAGAACCCTGCAGACCACACATCATAATAATGCTGACGCCGTCTCGCTTTAAGGCAAGCGAATGATCAACCGGCCCCATCAGATCAATCAACTGCTGATGCACGATCCCGACGATTTGCTCTTCGGGACGCAGCGACTTCAGAACCTTTTCGCCAATCGCCAGTTCAGTCACGTTTTTCACGAAATCTGTAACGACATCGTACGCAACGTCGGCCTCGAGCAGAGCCTTGCGGACCTGCAGCATCCCGTCGCGGATGTTGCCTTCGGTGATCTTTCCGGTTCCCCGGAAAGCCGAGAAGGCTTTACCCAGACTTTGTGAAATGGTTTCAAACACGACGAACGAGTGCTTTTCGGGAATAGGGGCGGCAGAACTGTCATGGATTCCGGCAATTGGCATGCGAGCACAAAGCACAAGTTCATGCCACACATGGACTTACGCAATTCGCCAGCGCGCGAGCATCAAGGCAGTAGACTCTGCGCGCACAAACAGCCGGAAAAATCGAAACGGGGATCATATCGGCACCCTGGTTCACTGACAAGCCGTTCGTCCCGTTTGCCCCCGTTTAACGCGAGATTGTCGATTAGTGACTGGTGAAGCCTTTTCCATTGGATCACCGAAAAACCTTTGATTTTCTGCCGACCGTTTGGATTGTCTGTGGCAAGTCCACGCTAGAATACGATGGATCGAAATGAGTTTCCCGTAATTTGCTTGCAGAGAATTATGACGGTCGCCAGCCAAAATGCTTCGTCCGATGCATTGACAAGACTCCGGATTCCACGAGGTGAAGGGGTGCCTCGTCGGTCGTTTTTTGGGCGACTGATTCAATTCCTTTTCCTGATCCTTGTGGTCGTCGTTCTGCTGGCCGGGGGAATATTTCTGGCTCAAACCAAGGGCTGGCTTCCGAATCTGGATCGCGTGCTGGAAGCTGTCCGTCCAAAGCCTGAGGTACGAGTTTCCATTGTCAGTATCGAAACAGGTCGATCGGCAGATGCAACAGTGGTCGCCACCGGTTATGTAAAATCGCGTCAGCAGGCTCGCATTGGCGCGCGAGCGACGGGGCGGATTGAGCAGGTCAATGTGGAGGAAGGGAGCAAAGTCAAAGCTCATGATGTTCTGGCGATGCTGGAACACGCAGATCTGGATGCATCGCTGGCGGCAGTCAAAGCCACGGCCGCTCGATCCCGCAGTGAGTTGCTGGAGCAGGACGTGGAAATCCAGCGGACTCAGAAAATACTCGACCGGTCGCAAAGATCTTTCGCCGCAAAAACGATCGCCGCTGCCGAATTTGAGGCAGACGAGTTTCAGTATGCCGCCGCCGTGGCTCGCAAGTCTTCCCTGGAAGCGGCTCTCCAACTGGCCGAGGCGCGTGTTGAGGAGGCGGAGCAGCTTGTGGAAAATATGTTCGTACGCGCCCCGTTTGCCGGGACTGTCATTTCCAAAGATGCGGAATTGGGCGAATCGATCATGCCCGGAGGGATGGGAGAAGCTTCGGGACGTGGTTCGGTCGTCACCATTGCGGATCTCGACCGTCTGGAAGTCGAATGTGACGTCAAGGAAGACTTTATCAGTCGCGTCACTGCCGGGCAGCAGTCTGAAGTGGCAGTGGATGCGGTGCCTGATCATCGTTATCAAGGCAAGGTTCGCAAGATCATTCCGATGGGTGATCGGGCTCGAGCCACTGTGAAAGTGCTGGTTGAGATTCTGGATGCAGACGGACGTCTGTTTCCGGATATGAGCAGTACGGTCTACTTCCTGGGGTCATCGACCGAGGAGCAGTCCCAGAACGAGAAACCGCGAATCTTCTGCCCGAATGACGCGCTGCAGGCTGAAGGTGCTGAACGGTTTGTCTGGATCGTCACCAGCGACGATCGCCTTAAAAAGCTGATCGTCGAAGTTGGTGAAGAAAAGGAAGATCGCTCCGAGATCCTGAGTGGTCTGAGCGGCGGTGAAAAAGTTGTTGTCAGCCTGCCGCAGGAATTTAAGGACGGGATCCTGGTGAAAACGGCGCAGTAGATGGCCGAATTCAGAGTTCGTGGATGTAATAACATTCGCGGACATCGGAAAGTAGTTTGTAGTCCCGGCTTCAGCCGGAATTGCCGCCTGAAGGCGGGACTATAAACGTCGCAATCACAGCCTCGTGGAGCAGCGAGATTGTGACCAGTAGTACGAGAGACGCATCGTGTGCTGCTTACTGAAAATTGTCAGAACGGGAGTTGTTGAGTGTCGAACCTGAATGCGGATGAAACCGTTGTTGTCGTGCGGGATGTGTGCAAGGAATTCTACCGTGAAAAGCTCACGATTTCCGTGTTGAGCGGAATCAATCTGCAATTGACCGCAGGAGACTATCTGGCACTGATGGGCCCTTCGGGCTCCGGCAAGACGACCCTGTTGAATCTGATTGCCGGGCTGGATCGGCCAACGTCGGGGGACGTTGTTGTCTGTGGTCAGAACCTTGGCCAGTCTTCCGAAGGCGAGCTGTCCAAATGGCGTTCGCGGCATGTGGGCTTCATTTTTCAGATGTACAATCTCATCCCTGTACTGACCGCGTATGAAAATGTCGAGCTGCCGCTTACGCTGACGTCGTTGTCCCGTCGTCAACGCGATGACCACGTCAAAGCTGCACTGGAAGTTGTCGGGTTGCAGGACCGAATGGATCACTATCCGCGGCAACTGTCGGGGGGTCAGGAACAACGCGTCGCAATTGCCCGGGCGATCGTGACAGACCCGACACTGCTTGTCGCTGACGAACCTACCGGCGACCTCGACGCAAAGTCTGCGGCAGAAATTCTGGAATTGATGCATCGACTCAATACAGAGTTTCGCAAGACCATCGTCATGGTCACTCATGATCCGAACGCAGCGTCACGTGCGCGGCGTATTCTGCATCTGGAAAAAGGTCTGCTGGTCTCCGAAGTCGTGAGCAGCCAAGCGAAGGAATTTGTACAATGAAGATATTCAAATACATCTGGCGAAACATCCGCCGAAATCCGATTCGCAGTCTGCTGACGATCATGTCCGTTGGTTTCAGTCTGGCCCTGATGACGGTGCTGTATGGTTTTCTGGCATCTCAGGAAACATATAAGAACGGTGCCGCCCAGGCAAATCGCATCGTCGTCATGAACATTCAGGGATTCAGCGGGAAACTTCCCATTTCTTCTGTCGATGATGTTCGCTCGACAAAATTCGTCGCGGCTGCCGTGCCATTTTCATGGTTCGGCGGATCCTATCAGGATGAACAAATGCCGTTTGCTCAGTTTGCCACAGATCCGGAATATGTATTTGATGTCTGGCCAGAGCTCTCGATCAAGCCGGAGCAGCTTGAGGCGTTCAAAACGAATCGGCAGGGATGCGTGCTGGATCGACGTATTGCCGAACGGCGTGGCTGGAAAGTCGGCGACCGAGTCCCATTGAAGGGTGCGATCTACCCATTTGACCTGGACCTCGAAATCAGCGGAATCTTTGATTCACCGAAGAATACCGATTCGCTCTATTTTCACTGGGATTATCTGAACGAGGGACTGAAACAGCAAAGCTACCCGAACATCGACAACGCTGGAACGATCTTCGCCCGCATCTCCAGTTCAGATTCCATTCCCACCGTCATCAAATCTATCGACGACAGATTTGGCAACTCTGACACACCAACTCGAAGTCAGACGGAGGCCGCCTTTGCTCAGATGTTTGTGGATATGCTGGGCAACGTGCAGGTGCTGATTCGCAACATCGGACTGGCAGTTGTCTTTTCACTTTCGCTGGTGACAGCAAACTCCATGGCAATGGCGATGCGGGAACGCGTCACTGAGATTGCGGTGCTGAAGGCGATTGGATTTCCACGATCGAGAGTACTGTTCATGGTTCTCGGAGAAGCCTGCGCCATCGCGATGCTGGGAGGATTCCTGGGCGTTGGGATGGGATGCCTGTTTCTGCAGGGCATGAACAGTCTGCTGCCACGTTTTTTTCCGTTTACGGTGATGGAAATGCTGGGCCCCTGGATCAGCTATGGCCTGATCGCTGCCGCAGTGCTGGGACTCATCAGCGGAATTGTGCCGGCGATTCGAGCCGCTCAGATGTCCGTGATCGATGGTCTGCGACGCGTTGCCTGATTCTCCTTTGACCAAAGTCGTTGAGCCATGATTCCTGCCAAATACAATCTCCGCAATCTCCGCGTCCGCTGGATGACAACGCTGCTGACCGTGGTCAGTACAGGGCTTGTCGTCTGGGCTTCCGTCCTGTGCTTTGGACTGACAGACGGCCTGCAATACGCGCTGAAAGTCACAGGGCATGAACTCGACCTGATCGTGCTGAGGAAAGGTGCCACCGACGAGATCGGCAGTGGCATCGAACAGAAGGTGGCCCGGGAAATTGCTTCGCTCCCCGGAATTTCAAAAGATGAACAGGGTCAGCCGCAGTGCTCGGTGGAGTTCGTTACAATTCTGACAAAACCGCGCCGCAACAATGGCGGTACCGTCAATTTGATCGTACGCGGGCTGGAAAGTGTTGGTCGCACTTTGAGACCGGGCTTCCGGATTGTCGAGGGACGTGACATTGAGCCTGGAAAATTCGAGGCCATGACCAGCCGCAGTATGGCAGCCCGATTTGAGAACCTCGCAATCGGCGAGAAAATGGAAGTGAATCGACAGTACTTTGAGATCGTAGGATATTACGAAGCAGCCGGAAGTGCCGCCGAGTCTGAAGTCTGGACAGACCTGCGAGACCTCACGATCGCTCGAAAAACACCGGCCGCCGTCAGTGCCATTTGTCTGCGCGCGGAATCGCCGGAAAAGCGGGATGCGCTGACTGCACTCCTGGCCGATGACAAGCGGTTTCAGCTGAATGCCATCCGCGAGACCAAGTACTTCGAAGATCAAATGAACCAGGCGAATGCCGTACAGTACATCGGCTATATCATTGCCGGCTTCCTGATTTTTGGAGCCATGTTTGCAGCCGCCAACACGATGTACGCCGCAGTGGCCAGTCGTGCCCGGGAAATCGGAACCCTGCGCGCGCTGGGCTTCCCTCAGGGCAGCATCCTGTTGTCATTTCTCTTCGAATCGGTCGTGCTGTGTTCTCTGGGTGGCCTGATCGGATGTCTGGCAACTCTGCCATTCAACGGACTCTCGACGGGCACCGCGAATCAGTTCAGCGAGATCACATTCTCATTCCGCTTCGGCCCGCGCGTCCTCGCGCAGGGTGTGATGCTCGCCCTCGTCATGGGCCTGCTCGGCGGACTTCTGCCCGCAATCCGCGCCGTGCGACTGAACATCATCACGGCACTGCGAGAACGATGAGAGCCCGACGCTGCCTCGTTCAATAGGAATTACTACTCATGAACGATGTTTCTGGTTTTGCGGGAGCACTGGAACCATTGTCCGCAATATTCGGCTCACAAATAACCCGGAACATGTCGAAGGTCGGGTCAACGGGACTGTGATTGTGCTGAAAACCTGCTTTCTGAAAAAGGCGACGAGATCTGAAAAATGGGTCAGGTGCAGCGCAACGCACCAATGTAAGTAGGGTGTGTGCAGCGCTAGCGAAACACACCAGTGTCTCTTTCCTAAAATGGTGCGTTGCGCTAGCGCTGCACGCACCCTACGATTAAATCAACACCCCGCTAGTTGCGGATAATTGGCCAGCAAAAACCGGCGGCTAGCGCCCAATGGCAGTCACTTTGTCAGCCGCAATCGCTTGTAGTCCCGCCTTCAGGCGGAATAGACATGGGAAAACTCGTACAATTCCGCCTGAAGGCGGGACTACGAACTCAAAGTGACTGCCATTGGGCTCACGCCTAATGGCATTTGGTTGAGAAAGTAGCAGGCACTTTCCAGGTGCCGTAGACCTGAAAATCACTGAGAATGCGGCATTCAGAAAAACTCCTGGCAGAAAAATGAGCGGCGGAAAAATACAGGCCATGGCCGCCGGTCCTTCTGCAACTCCTGTTTCTGCCATCAATTTTACTGCTGCATGTGTTCCTGCGTTAAGAGTACGCAATGCTATCGTCCACCGCACATAAAATCACTTTGGCGATGGCCGTCGTGCTCGGGATCGCCCTCATTGTGCCATGGCTGCTGAACCGCAATGCTCCGCCGGATAACACGCTGGTCCTGTACTGTGCTCATGATTCTGTCTTTGCCGATACGATCATTCGACAGTTCGAAGCGCAGACCGGTATCACGGTCCAGGTACGGTATGACGAAGAAGCTAACAAGTCGCTGGGGCTGACGAACCTGTTGATTACCGAGAGAGCTCAACCTCGCTGCGATGTTTTCTGGAATAATCAGACACTCGGCACGATTCGGTTGAAACAGGAAGGACTGCTGGCCTCCGTTGACCCGGCAGTCTTTGCGCGCATCCCGGAACAATTCAAAGATTCGGATAACCAGTGGGCCGGTTTCGCGGCGCGGCTGCGGGTTTATATTGTGAACACCGACAGCATGCAGGCGACCGAAAACGATGTCGCAGAAGCTCTCAAAGCCGATTCGCTCTCGAATGTCGCGATTGCCGTTCCGCTGTTTGGCACAACACTGTCACATTATGCAGTGCTGTGCGATCGCATGGGACTCGACGGATTGAAAGCCTGGCATACATCGTTGCGTGCCCGCGGCATCCGGGAAGTGCGTGGCAACGGAGCGGTCAGGGATCTGGTGGCCGAAGGAGCCTGCGACTTCGGGTTCACTGATACGGATGATGCGTTCGCAGCGATCGATGCCGGCAAGCCTGTCACGATGTTCCCCGTGCGATTGGAGACCGGTCAGACAATCTGTTTGCCCAACAGCGTGGCTATGATTCGCAATTGTTCTCATCCGGAGGCCGCAGTCAGGTTCATCGAATTCCTGCTTTCTGAAGAAGCGGAACTCGCGCTGGCGAATTCCGGATCTCGTCAGATTCCACTGGGACCGGTCGATCACGCCCGGCTTCCGACGGACGTTCTTGAACTCACAAAATGGGCCGCCGATGGCGTTTCGCTCGACGGCGCTGCGAAACATCATGACGAAGTCCTGAAGTGGCTGACATCGGAATACACGGGCCGGTGAAGGAATGACACTCAACGAATCAATGTTCTGTTCTCTCGCACGATCTCTGATCATTGCCAGCATCGCCGTGTGGCCGGTTGCCATGCTGGCTGCACGCATCGAGGCATCACCCACCGTCCGGTCGCGGCGATTACGATTGCTGTTGGCCGTTTTTCCGTTCTTTTTGCCGGAACTGCTGATCGGGTTCAACTACCGTCTGACGGTGACGCAACTGACTTCCGGAACCAGTCCTCTGACTGCCGCGATCTGCACCGAAGGACTGTATGGTCTGTTAATGCTGTCTCGCTGCATGGCCGTCGGCGTGGCGCTGTGCATGTTGCTGCCGCTCAGAAATGCGGCCGATGAGTCGCTGTATTCATGGGTCCTGCTGCGTAACAGGATGGGGTCGGCAACATGGTGGGCTGGCTGGCTGC
>CAZFDW010000311.1:0-8023 GCA_964517865.1 uncultured Chitinophaga sp. | reverse complement strand
ACCGCGCCGTGTACGACGACAACGGACGCATGATGGTGTTTATCGGCCACAACACGGATCTTGGTGACGGCTGGGAACGTGAAGGTGAAGACCCCTGGTACTTCAGAGAGTTCTCTGAGAAAAAAGCGTATCCCCTGGGGATCAACGTCATCTTTTATGCAATGACACACTGAAAGCAGGTCAATGACCAGGAACACAGAACTTACGCCCGACCGGGAACGTGAACTCATCGGGATTTTGCGACAGTTCAGAAAACAGATCGACACCGAACTCTCCCGCGTGATTGTGGGCCAGAAAGACGTCGTCCGGCAGTTGCTGATTTCTCTGCTGGCCGGCGGCAACTGTCTGATCACAGGAGCACCGGGTCTCGCAAAGACGCTGCTGGTCAAATCGATCGCTCAGTTATTCGACCTCAAGTTCAACCGCATTCAGTTTACGCCCGACCTGATGCCAGCTGATATTACCGGGACGGAAGTTCTGGAAGAAGACGGTGCTGGTGGCCGGGCGATGCGGTTCATCCCCGGTCCGATTTTTTCCAACGTGCTGCTGGCGGATGAAATCAACCGCACGCCCCCGAAAACGCAGTCCGCTCTGCTGGAAGCCATGCAGGAGCATCAGGTTACCGCCGCCGGACAACGTTACACGCTGGATGAACCGTTCTTCGTCCTGGCCACGCAGAACCCGATCGAAATGGAAGGCACGTATCCGCTGCCGGAGGCCCAGCTAGACCGTTTTATGTTCAACGTCCTGATCGACTACCTGCCGGAAGACGAAGAAGTGGCTGTGGTCCAGCAAACGACGTCCAGAAATTTTCTGCCGATCAAGTCGCTGTTTTCAGGCGACATCGTCCGTGAATTTCATCAGGTCGTGCAACGAGTTCCGATTGCAGATGACGTCATTCGCTACGCCGTCCGCCTGGCCGCTGCCTCACGCCCCAATCAAAAAGGGGCTCCCGATTTTATCAATGAACTCGTCTCCTGGGGCGCTGGTCTCCGAGCTGGTCAGTATATGGTGCTGGGCGGAAAAGCGCAAGCATTGCTGGATGGCAGATCCTACGTGTCAACAAAAGACATCCAGTCCCTTGCCAAGCCCGTCCTGCGACATCGCATCCTTCCCAACTATCGCGCTGAAGCCCAGGGCGTCACGGTCGATTCACTCGTCGATCGTCTGCTCGCATGTGTTGAACATCCCAAAAACGAAGCAGTGGCATAACAGGATACAGAGGTCGGGATTCAGGATTCGGTTGGATCAGGAATCTCCCGCGTTGTGTCTTCTTCTGCCTCCTGAATCCTGACAACTGAATCCTGACAACTCTCCCATGTTCATCTCATCACTTGCAAGCCTGACGATCGGTGATCGCAACTGGATATTTCCAGCGGTGATCGTAATGATTGTTGGCGTGTTGCTGGCGCTGGTGCTGAATCGGAAACGACTGGCACAATCGCCGGTCGGGCCAATCCTGAGGATTGTGGGTTGGGTCTTGCTGTGCATTTGTCTGACCAATCCGCTGTGGAGCAGTTCGCGACCGCGTTCCGGTGCGAACGTGGTGGCGGTTGTTGTGGACATCAGTCGCAGTCATCTGGTCACGTCTGGTACGGCGGGTGCAACGCGAGCTGAGGCATTTGCAGCATCGCTGAAGGAAGGTGAGAAGTCTGAGCCCGTCGGCTGGCTGAATCAACTTGGCCAGGACTTCGAACTGCGACGCTACACCGTGGCCGATCGATTGCAACAGGTCGATCGTTTTGACCCTGTGGAATTTAACGGCACGGCGTCTGGCCTTCAAACTGCGATGCGTCAACTGAAGCAACGCTACGAAGGACAGCCGCTCGCTGGCATCATTCTGCTTTCTGACGGAATTGCGACAGACGCCACCGGGTCATTGGATGAGCTCGCCGGAATGCCACCCGTGTATCCGATTCTGCCTCCGGATGACTCAGCACAACCCGACGTTGCGGTAGGAAGTTTTTCCATCACGCAGACTGCGTTCGATGACGCACCTGTCACAATTCAGGTGCAACCTGCAACTGTGAACTTGACGTCGGGCCAGGTTGCCATCACTCTGCTGGACGCTGAAGGCACGCCCATCGAAACTCAAAGCCGGGACGTACACGATCCGTCGCCGCTCAAGTTTCGCCACCGTCCGAAAGAAGGCGGCACAGTCTTCTATCGGCTGAAAGCGGCACTGAAAGATGCAGCCGGTGCCGACGTCACAACCGAAGCAACAGCTGTGAATAACGAACAGTTAATCGCCGTGGAACGCAGCACGATGCCGCGTCGGGTTCTCTACGTGTCTGGTCGCCCGAACTGGGAATTCAAGTTTCTGAAACGTGCAGTCGAGACTGATCCGCAATTGCAGATGGTGGCGCTGATTCGTATCGCACGTAAGGAAGCGAAATTTGACTTTCGAGGCCGCGAGGGTGAGTCATCGAATTCGTTGTTTCGTGGATTCGACAAAGCCGATCCGGAGACGGTCGAAGAATACGACGAACCGGTTCTCGTGCGTGTTGGAATAAAAGACGATGAGGAGCTTCGCGGCGGATTCCCTGAAAAACCCGAAGAACTGTTCCAGTATGACGCCATCATCCTTGACGATCTCGAAGCTGATTTCTTTCTCGCCGATCAGATGAAGCTCATCTACGACTTTGTGTCGCGACGTGGCGGCGGTTTGCTGATGATGGGCGGCCAGGAATCATTTCGTCAGGGCGACTTCGATCGCACACCGATTGGAGAAATGCTGCCGATCGATCTCAGCCGCGAAATGAAACCACCCTCCGCAGGCGTGCGCCTGAGTCTGACTCGCGATGGTTGGCTTCAGCCGTGGGTGCGGCTGCGATCCGATGAAGGGGCTGAAGAAGAGCGACTGAAATCAATGCCGGAGTTTCTGACATTGAATTCCGCCGCGTTTGTTCGTCCAGGGGCTGTCATCATGGCCGAGGTCCAGGATGCGGAAGAGAATCGCTGGCCAGCGCTGGTCGTGCAGCGATTCGGTAAAGGACGAACTGCAGCACTGTGCGTCGGTGACTTTTGGCGTTGGCGGCTGAGCGAAGGACTGCGGAAACTTCACGGTCTGGATGTGCCCGTCACAGGTGCTGATCCTGACCACGGATCGTCGAATCCGCCAGGCACGCCGAACGAAGACCTGTCCGACCATGCACGTGCTAGTCGGCAAATGATTCGTTGGCTGGTGGCGGATGTGCCGAAACGCATGGATGTTGTCGTCGAGGAAGATCCGACGCTCGGTACAGGATCGGTAAAACTGACCGCCTTTGTGCGAGGCACCGACTTTGAAGCACGGGAAAATTCCGACGTAAAGTTTTCAGTCGTCGGACCAGATGGACAGACGTTTGAACTCACCGGAGAACCATCGGACTCGGTTGCAGGACAGTTCGAATCATTTGTCGCCGCGAGCCAGCCGGGCGCATGGAGGGTTTCCGTCAGCGCGATCGTTTCGGACGACGCTGCTGCGGTGCCGTTGACCGCGACAACAGGCTGGGCCAGTCAGCCGGATCAGAAGGAAATGAAGTCCGTAAAGGTTGATCGCAAGTTTTTGGAAGAGTTGGCAAGAACTACTGGTGGTCGCACGGTGGCGTTAAGCAACCTGGAGAGCTTCGTCAGCAGTCTGCCGCAAAGCAATGCTCCGCTGATCGAGATCTGGTCATGGCCGATCTGGCATTCGTGGTGGATCTTTCTGGTGGCCATCGCATGTCTTGCTGCAGACTGGACACTTCGCCGCCGAAGGGGATTGCCATGATGCGTGCGTTAGCTGTAGTTGGTGAGCGGCGGGCGTCAGCCCTCCGGTACATCGTCTGTCTGGTGTTTACGTTTCAGACGGCTGTCGCTCAGGAACCCGCGCCGTCACTGCAGTCAGCACGTCAGGAATTGATCGTCGTCATCGGGGCTCCGGGCACAGACGAATACCGGGCGACTTTTGAGTCATGGGCAGCGCGATGGAAAGTCGCAGCAGAACGAGCCGCTGCCGACTGTACGGTGATCGGTGCTGTTGATCATTCAGCGGCTGACCTCGATGAACTCACGGTCGCGCTTGCTGCATCACTTGCAGTCGAAACAACAGAACCGCTCTGGATCGTGTTCATCGGGCACGGCACGTTCGACGGGCGGACTGCCAGTCTCAACCTGAACGGGCCCGATATTTCATCACAGCACATGGCGGAAATGCTGCGGCCTGCGAAGCGTCCGATCGCGTTCATTGCCTGTGCATCGTGTTCGTCACCGTTCATCAACGCCCTGTCTGCGCCCGACCGAATTGTGATCAGCGCGACAAAGGACGGCAATCAGATTCAGTATTCCCGCTTCGGCGATGCCATGTCTCAGGCGATCGGCGGATTGGATGCCGACATCAATCGCGATGGCCAGACGTCGCTGCTTGAAGCATGGCTGTTCGCATCACGCCGCACTGCGGAGTTCTATACCACCGCAGGACGACTGGCGACCGAACATGCGCTGCTTGACGACAACGGCGATGGCAAAGGCACACGAGCCGAAGTCTATGAAGCTGATCGATTAAAAATGAATATCGAAAACGCCGATCAGCTCGACGGAACGCAGGCATCGCGCTGGCATCTGGTTCGCAGCGATGAGGAACGACGATTGACTCCCGAACAACGCCAAACCCGCGACGATCTGGAACAGCAGCTCGAAGTGTTACGACGACGCAAGGATGAATTGACGGATGCTGAATACCTGCTTCAGTTGGAAGCCATCGTCGTGCCACTCGCCCGACTCTATGAATCTATCGATTCGCCCGACGTACCAGCTGAGTCACAAAAAAAATAAGTCCCATACGACGTATGGGACTTATCTGAAGTTGTACACATGGCGGACGTGATCCATCCGCTTATCGAACGCGAGGACTTGCGGCTTCGTTCGATTCTGGTTTTTCAGTCTCCTGTGACTTTTCGCGAACGCTGCCTTCCGCGGTGGCCATCAGCAACTGGCCTTCCTGGATATTCTGAGCGTTGAAGTAGTATTGCACACTCAGGATGCCGCGAACATTTTTCGCAGCCAGTTCCTGCCATGTCATGTTGTCTGTGCGAGTCCAGATTGCAGCCTGAGCCGAATGCTGATTGACTCGCCCTGTTCCCACCATCCGAATGAGTTCGGCCAGAACCTTATCATCCGTGTATTTGTCAACCGGCACGAGTTTGTATTCAAGGCGAGCCGAGGGATCAGGCTTACCATGATTCAGGCAGGCTGACACATAAGGAACTCGGACAGTGCGTTCCGGCGGAATTGAAAAGAATCCGCCACCACCCTGTTGACCGCCACCCATTCCGCCGCCACCCATACCTCCGCCGCCACCCATACCTCCGCCGCCACCCATGCCGCCGCCGGAATTTTGATTTCCGCCGCCACCGCCCATGCCACCGCCACCCATTCCGCCGCCACCCATTCCACCACCGCCACCACCACCCATCATTCCACCGCCACCGCCACCAAATTGTTTCAGCACCTGAACAGCCACAAACGCATCCGGAAGGTCCACTGTGACCGGTTCCCCAGTGGTGTTGGTCACCAGGAGAAAGCCGCCACTGGCATCTTTGGGAACAAATCGGGTTTCAAGCTGTCCGTCTTCCATGCCTTGAAAGAATTCAACCCTTTCAGCAGATGGGTCAAACTTTGGCTTGGTAATTACAGGCTTACGAGCCTCTGACGGTTTTGATCCTGCGTCGGAGACAGAAGACGATGCCAACATGCTGGCAAGGGCTCCAAGAACGAGCAACGATCGACTAAGAATTGAATGGCGTGGGTTCATCGAAAGACTCCTGACCGCTGCGACTCAAAGGGAATCAACTTCCGAACAGCCGGAAGTCAACTGCCGCGTTTTAGCTGTAAACGCAATATCTCCGCAGCGATCAGGGAGTTTATCGCAGTTTTCCTGGTCACCACAACAAAAAAGTAGCCGACTCGCACAAACTCTGTCGGTAACTCTTCCCGCAATTCCGACCACGTAATCACTTGCGAATCTTCCGAATCCACGCATTCGGCAAGGCAAATGGCCTGTAACAGTCGGATAACCAGCGTGTTAATCCTTAAAACCAGCACATCCTCACAGCGATCGCCTGCAATCCCTGTGTTCCGGTAGCAAGAATACGCTCAATGTACCGCCCGCAAAGACGCATTGCTCAACCGACGACTTTTTACTGTTTTCAACAACCCTTCTCAATCGCCCGCGAATTTCCAAAATCCACCATTTGATTTTCTGTCCCCTCGCCGATAAATTGCCTTCATCGGACGATTAGCTCAGTTGGTTAGAGCGCCACGTTGACATCGTGGAGGTCGTTGGTTCGAGCCCAATATCGTCCATTGGTTTTTTGGTGGTTTCACTCGTTGAATGCACGTTATAATGCACGAAACGAGGGTAAAGTCATGCCACGACAGCCGAAACCGTTCTTCCGGAAACAGACTCAGAGTTGGTACTGTTCAACAGGTGGGAAGCAGTTCAACCTTGGTCCAGATCGGGTTGCTGCTTTTGCAAAATTCCATGAGCTGATGCTCAATCGGGATCAGACGACCTCTCAACTCTCCACCGTTTACGACCTGTCGCAAATTTACCTGGACTGGTGCGAGCAAAAACGGTCAAGAGGCACCTACCTCAATCAGAAGAGGTATTTGGAGAGCCTGATCACTTCCATTGGCCGCCGCATCAAGATTGGCGCACTCAAGCACCACCATATCACCAAGTGGATGGAAGGGTTCGACTGCACTTCGACCAGTCAGAACGATGCGATCTCTGTCGCTCAGCGAATGTTCAACTGGGCCATTGAGCAACAGTACATCTCAGTCAGTCCAATCGCCAGGATTTCAAAGCCCAAGCGAAAACGTCGGGAGGTCGTTTACACGCCTGATCAGTGGAAACGGATACAAGAGCACGCCAGGGGTTCATTGGTGGACTTGCTCAATTTCTTGTGGTTTACGGGTTGCCGGCCAAAGGAAGCTCGGACTGTGACAGCAGATCATGTTCATGATTTGCTCATCATATTCAATCCGGAACAATCGAAGGGTGAAACAGACGCGAGAGTGATTCACCTGATTCCAGAAGTCAAAGCACTGATCGACAAGCAAGTCGCAGAAAACCCAACGGGGCCGCTGTTTCGCAATTCGCGTGGTGTGGCGTGGACGAAGAACGCAATAAAAAGCAGGTTGACTCGCATCAGCAAGAAAGTCGGATTTAGAGTCATTGCCTATGGAGCGAGACATTCGTTTGCCACGAACGCACTCATTCGTGCGGTTGATACAGTGTCGCTCTCTCACCTCATGGGTCACAAGTCGACAAGAATGATCAACAATTACGCGCATCTCGCCCACAATCTGGATTTTCTACAGCAACAAGCTAGAAATGCCGCCGGGCTTTCAGGATCGACTTCTGAGTCTCTACCTTCTGACGCTGAAGAAAAGCGTTGAGCTGATCTTCACTGACGCGGTAAGCGGACCCAAATCGGTAGCATTCAAGTTCACCGCTGGAGAGAAGTCTATACACCATCGACAGGGACAGTGACAGCCTCGCCGCCAGTTGTTTCGGTGTCAACATGTTGTTTGTCCTCGACTCGGTGAGACACTAGAACAAGATTTGTTCAACCTGATTGCCGTCAACTGCCCTTTGCGAGCGTGGCTGTAGTTTCCGGCCATAGGGGTCCGGGTATGGTGCTGGACTCAATTACTCAATCAGGCCGCGGAAGATCCGGAACGAACTCTGGATTCGCGTCAGGTGTTTGGTGACAGCCTTTGGCGATCCAGAGGGAGATGTCGTCAGCACGCCAGCGGATGGAGCCGCCGATGCGAACTGGTGCGGGAAGCTGGTGATTCTTGACAAGCCGCCAGATGGAGCGCGGGCTCAGTTTGAGAACTTTTGCCAGCTCTCGGATGGTAAGCAGTTCCGGAAGATTTCCGACTGTCGGCGGTTGGTCAGCGGAACGGCGAGGCACTTTGGCGGCAGACGCATCCGGCACCGGGTCGTTGAATGGTAAGAGGTTCATAAGCGAGCAATCCTTTTGAGGCTTACAGA
>CAZFDW010000310.1:0-8024 GCA_964517865.1 uncultured Chitinophaga sp. | reverse complement strand
CGGCGTGTGCTTCAGGACGCGATCCATCACGTTGTAAGCCTGCAGACGCATGTCCATCGGAAAATCGTGTTCGCAGTCCGGCGTTAACAGCATCAGCTCTTCGCGGGCGTTGAACAGCGAGTAGATCGAACCGGCTACCGGGATCGCTTTGCGGACGCCATTGACATCAAAGTTCGCATCCCGGATCGGCGAGACTGAAACGAATGTACGCGGGGCGAGAGCCGCAATCAATTCGTAGAAGTCAAACGGCACTTTGTCAGGGTTGAGTTCATAAACATCTCGCAGGCGCGGCATATACCTGTCGCTCGTCCAGCCCTTGATATCGCCGGCGTAGTAGTCATGAAACGGACACCAGCCACAACTTGAGACGATCACCTTGAGTCGTTCGTCAAATGCTCCCAGAAAGACGGCATTGTGTCCGCCAAGCGAATGTCCGATGACGCCGATGCGATCCGCATCCACAAACTTCAACCTCGAAAGAAAATCGACGCAACGACGATGATTGAAGATGCCTTTCATCGTGCCGGAGACGTACTTGTCGTGCTCGAAATCATATTTGTCGTATTGTCCGAACGACGGATAGTCCGGCGCGATCACGACGTAACCGCGCTGAGCAAGTTCAAGACCATATTGCCGTCCCGATTTCCCGCCTTCCCCGCCTACGATGCGTTTTCCCGCAGCACCGGTCGGATGCAGAGCGACGACAGCGGCCAACTTCGCTGGCGAACCTGCATTCAACAGGTCTTTCACATCCACCGCGTCAACCAACGATTCTGGAAGATAAAGATCCAGCGGCAGTCGATCCGAATCTTCGACAGCAATTGTCATCGTCAGCCGCCGAACTTCCCCAATCCGAACGTCTTCAGTCAGCTTGACATCAAATGCCGGCAGATTCTCAAGTGTGGGCAGCGACCCCATGGCCGCCTCAGCCCCGGCGATAATCTGCTTTCGCCGCAACGCCCAGTCCTCGGTGGAGCGAATCGGTTTCAGCGTCCCATCGTCTGCGCGGTAAACGCTCAGATCCGAATGGGGAATCTCAGCTGTGGCGGGCACAAGTTCATCGGATCCAGCGACTGCTGTCCGGGCTTCGGTCACCAGAATCAGTATGGCGACCAACAAGGCTTTGGAAAACATTGCCCATCGAGTTTTTCTTGAATCTTGCCCATGCAGGAGCATAGCGGGGTCTCCGAATGTTGGCATTGAATCTGGCGAGGACCAGATTTATAGTCAAACAACATTGGCTCGTGAACCGTCGTGAAGGATTCCTCAATTTCCGATAACGCGGAACGATCTCACGTAGGATGGACATTCATGTCCGTCACATAGCCGTGAAACCTTGTCGAAGCGAACGTTGTTGTGCTGTAACAGCCGTGAGACAACGCGACGCTGTCGGGGCAGGATCTCGGACAAGAATGTCCAAGCTACGGGAATCGCAGTCAGACGACCTCGTCTGTCCTCTTGTCGTCCAGGTGAAAGTCAATATTGGCCTTCACTTCATCGAGAGTCCCCTTCACTGTTCTTCCGGCCACCTTGCAGAAATATCGTTTGTGAATCCCGGGCGTTCTTCCACCCATCGAACCGAAGGAATGATCCTCCTTGATATCATGTTCACGATAAGAAATTCCTGTCGGTTTATTCTTTGCCATCTGTCGATCTTCCTGAAGTCGTCTCGCGTTAAGAAGCCAGAACATTGAGTATCTTATTTTCCCCGCTCCGAATCGCAAGGACCAGTGACAAGAACGAATATTTCCAGCAAGGAGCGGTTACCAGTGTCGTCTATAATCTGAACAACCAGCGGAAAGCAGAGACGAGATCCAGGGCCATCCAAAATATCTGGACAGAATGCAACTTGGCTCTTTGCCCCACGGCTTTTGTATTGGATGGCCCGGCTGCTTTCTCGATAGCCCCGCTGCTTTTCCCAATCTTGCCTGGCCGGAATCGAGCAAGCAATCCCTTCGATTGCTCTGCGTGCACGAGGCTTTCAATTTTACTCGTTTCCGATCGAGTATTCCTGCCACACGCGGTGTCCGGCGAAACTTGGTGACATGATCCAAGTCGGCTGGTAAACTGAATTGCAGAAGTACGACCTAAATCATCAGAATTCGAACTGCCGACATTGGGCAAATTGTCGTGGTCCAAGTTCCAGGGAGCAATGAATTGGACAGAAACTGGGACAAGCTGGATGCGGTCGAGACTCACCATGACAAAGTCAGCGGAGCGTGGGTGTTTCGTGGCACTCGCGTTCCTGTAGCTGCTTTGTTTGAGAACCTGCGTGATGGTGCGACGGTTGATCAATTCCTTGAATGGTTCCCGGGCGTCAGTCGGACTGATGTGGAATCTGTCCTGAATCATGAAGTCTCACTGCTGACGAAGTCGGATGCGGCATGAGAATTCTATTTGATCAGGGAACGCCGGTTCCGCTGCGTCGTCACCTGCCAGATCATTCAATTGCCACGGCATTCGAACAATGCTGGTCGCATCTCGCGAACGGAAAGCTATTGGATACATTGGATACAGCCGAACAGGCGGGCTTCGAATTGCTGATAACAACGGACAGCAATCTGCAGTATCAGCAGAATTTGAAAGGACGACAAATCGCAATCATCGTTCTGCGTTCAGCATCCTGGCCTCTTATTCAGAAATCGATTTCCGCGATTCAAGCTGCCGTCAACCGAGCGACAGTCGGGTCGCACGGAGAGATTGAGATTCCGTACGCAGATTGAACCTGAACGTCGTTACGTCGATGGTTTGCATTCTGAACCTGTTGTCGAATGGATTCTGTTAAATGCCGGAACCACCTCCTTCAAAACGTCGAACTCGTGCGACGCAGAGTGCAGCTGGTCAGACTGAAGAACCGACGAGTACCTCAATCCGGTATGCAGAACTGCATTGCCGCACGAATTATTCGTTTCTGGAAGGGGCATCCCACGCAGATGAGCTGGCCGCACGTGCGGTGGCGTTGGGGCTGCGCGCGATAGCAGTCACCGATCGCAATTCTCTGGCGGGCGTTGTGCGAGCTCATGTGGCCGCAAAAGAAGCCGGGCTGAAACTGTTGATCGGCGCAGAGATTGTGCCGGATGATGGCCCGGCGGTCGTTCTGCTGGCGACGGATCGCGCCGCATATGGCCGTTTGTCGCGACTGATTACTCTCGGGCGCAGGCGAGCTCCCAAGGGCGAGTGTCGCCTGACGGTTGCCGATATTCCGGAACATGCCGAGGGCCTGCTTTGCTGCGTACCGCTCAGCGAAGAAAGCAGATATCGGTTTGAACGGCGATACGTGCCCGGTATGAAAATCGACGTTGCGGCCACGCATCTGCAGTCGTTGAAAAGCTGTTTCGGCGATCGATGCTATGGTCTGGCTGAACTCCACTGTGGACCCAACGATCGGGAAAACCTGGAACGCTGGCGGTCGATGTGCAGTCAGTTCAACATCCCGATTGTCGCGGCCAACGATGTGCATTATCACGACTCGAGACGCCGCGC
Source organism: uncultured Chitinophaga sp. (assembly GCA_964517865.1). Classification (GTDB taxonomy): domain Bacteria; phylum Planctomycetota; class Planctomycetia; order Planctomycetales; family Planctomycetaceae; genus SXXK01. The sequence goes on along the minus strand of CAZFDW010000310.1, from coordinate 4,541 downwards.
ATTGCACGATGTCGTGACGGCCATTCGTCATGCGGCAAGTCTGCAATCGCTGGGACATGAACTGTTTCCAAATGGCGAACGGCATCTGAAGTCCGGGGCTCAGTTACTGCCACTGTTCGCGGGCGATGCCGACATCATCGCACGAACTGTCGAAGTTGCCGATCGCTGCACCTTTTCTCTCGACGAACTCCGGTACGAGTACCCGGAAGAACTGGTTCCGCACGATGTGACGCCAATTCAGCATCTCACAAACCTGACAATGCGTGGTGCGAAGTTGCGATACCCGGATGGCGTCCCAACCAAAATCCGTGACCTTGTCAGACATGAGCTGACACTGATCGAAGAACTGCACTACGAAGCGTATTTCCTGACGGTTTACGACCTCGTGCGTTTCGCCCGCGAACGCAAAATTCTGTGTCAGGGACGAGGTTCGGCCGCGAATTCTGTCGTCTGCTACTGTCTGGGCGTGACCTCGGTTGATCCCAGCCGCATCGATGTGCTGTTCGAACGATTTATCAGTCGCGAACGCAATGAAGCGCCGGACATCGACATCGATTTCGAGCACGAACGCCGCGAAGAAGTTCTGCAGTATCTGTTTGAGCGTTACGGACGTGATCGCGCAGGAATGACTGGTGCCGTGATCACCTATCGACCTCGATCAGCGATTCGGGATATCGGGCGCGCCCTTGCGTTGTCCAATGACCGCATTGAAAATCTCGCCAACCAGATGGAGCATGTGGATCACGCGGAGCAGTTTCCGGATCGCATGCGGGAAGGCGGCATCGATCCGGATTCATTGCTCGGACGGCGGATGCTGGAATTGCTCAATTCGCTGCTGACTTTTCCTCGACATCTGTCACAACATTCCGGTGGCATGGTGATGTCCCGCGGATTGTTGAGTGAGCTCGTGCCGATTGAAAATGCAGCCATGCCCGGTCGCACTGTGATTCAATGGGACAAAGATGATCTGGATGCGCTCGGGCTGTTGAAAGTCGATTGCCTGTCGCTGGGCATGCTCAGCTGCATTCGCCGCGCGTTCGATCTGGTGGAGAAACATCACGGCAAAACACTGACACTGGCGAATGTGCCGTCAGAAGATCCTGCGGTGTACGACATGATCAGTGCGGCGGATACGATTGGCGTGTTCCAGATTGAAAGCCGCGCTCAGATGAGCATGTTGCCTCGTCTGAAGCCGCATTGCTTTTACGACCTGGTGATCGAAGTCGCGATTGTGCGTCCGGGGCCGATTCAAGGCGACATGGTGCATCCTTATCTGCGCCGGCGTGCAGGTGAAGAGCCGGTTGATTATCCGAATCAGGCCGTGCGTGCGGTCCTCCACAAGACGCTGGGGGTGCCCATCTTTCAGGAGCAGGCCATGCGACTGGCGATCGTGGCCGCTGGCTTTACGCCGGGCGAAGCTGATCAGCTTCGTCGTGCGATGGGGGCGTGGCGCAAAACGGGCGTCATTGCAAAGTTTCATGAAAAACTGGTGAATGGAATGAAAGATCGCGGCTACGACGCTGAATTTGCCGAGCGTCTCTTCAAGCAGATCAGCGGCTTCGGAGAGTATGGGTTTCCTGAATCGCACGCGGCAAGTTTCGCCCTGCTGGTGTATGTTTCTGCGTGGCTCAAACGTTTTCATCCTGCCGTCTTTGCCGCCGCATTGATCAACAGTCAGCCCATGGGATTCTACGCGCCAGCGCAGCTGGTGCGCGATGCACGAGAGCATGGGGTCGTTATACTCCCGGCTGATATCAGTCACAGTGACTGGGACTGCACACTGGAACGGATTGATGGCGATCCTGCGTTGGGACGATTTCGACACGACGATGAACGCTTCGCACTGCGGCTGGGTTTTCGACTGCTGCGAGGATTCTCAGCAGAGCACGGACGACTGATCGAAACCGTGCGGCAACGCGGCGGAAGGTTTCGGTCGTTTGAAGAGTTCGCGCAGCGGACGCAACTCAATCGCGCCACGTTGCAGCTTCTGTCACGAGCCGATGCTTTTGCGTCAATGAAGATTGAACGGCGTGAGGCGTATTGGAAATCTCTGCCAGCTCGGGAACATTTGCCCCTGTTTGATGCACCAGACGCCGCAGCGTCGGACGATCCGTTACCCCAACTCCCGGAAATGTCGGCTCAGGATCAGGTGGTTGAGGACTATTCAGCGGCCGGTCTTTCGCTGCGAAAACATCCCGTCAGTTTTCTGAGGGAACAGCTGATTCAACTGCGAGCCGTCACGGCAGAGCAGCTTGCCGAATTGACGCCGGATCGGCGAGTCAAAGTGGCGGGGCTTGTGCTGATGCGTCAACGGCCGTCAACGGCCAACGGGATTACCTTTGTAACACTGGAAGACGAAACAGGTGTGGCAAATCTTGTCGTGTTTCCGTCTGTGTGGCAGCACTTTCGGCAGACCGCAAGATTTGCGACTGTGATGATGGCCACCGGTCGGCTGCAGCGGGAAGGTGATGTCATTCACGTGGTTTGCGAACGACTGGATGATGTGAGCGAGATGCTGGAACAGATCGATCCGCAGGCGCGAGACTTTCGGTGATGGATCAGTTCAGAACAGTTCTGGATGCAGATGGCCGCGGCTTCCTGACGTTGATCGGTGGATCATCGGCCCGAACGACTGTCCCACGTTCCAGATCAAACACCAGAAACTCGCCCAACATCACTGTCCTGGTGATGTCGGAGCGAGCCCTTTTGGCAGTTGGGAAATCCCGACTAAATCCGAGCCAGACCAGGAGCACGTTCAGCGGGAGCACCGAACATTGAGCGATCCGATGGACGTGGTGCCCGAGTGTCGCGTCCGGTGGACAGGGCGGCACGTTGAGTCCGGTTGTCATTTTGTTTCGCCGAGCTGGACAGACCTCATGCGATCGCGATGGTTCCGGATTTTTCTGTCTCAGGTCGGAGTGTGGTTGCATTGGCAAGCTCAATGCTTAAGATGTGTGATCAATATTTGCATCCCGCGAGAACGACCATGTCAATCGCTTTTTCCGCTGAACCAATTCCGTTGAGTGAGGATGAACATGGGGATATTCGCGTTGGCGACTGTCATGTGCTGCTCGACTTAGTTGTTGATGCTTTTGACGATGGTGCGACACCCGAAACCATCGTCCAAATGTACTCGACGCTGAGGCTGGCCGACGTCTATGCGGCCATCGCATACTACCTGAGACATCGTCAGGAAATTCGCGACTATTTGGCTACGAGGGAGCGACGGGCAGAAATCATTCGGCAGAGTTTTCAAGCGCAGCAGCCGGAGATGTCCGAGATTCGCCGCCGATTAATGGATCGTCGCAGTAAAACAGGGAACGGCGATGCTGCGGCTGCTGAGTGATGAAAACTTCAACGGCGAGATCATACGCGGACTTTTCCGTGCCCATCCAACGATTGATCTGGTTCGCGTCCAGGATGTCGGGTTGTTAGCAGCCGACGATCCGGCGATTTTGGCATCGGCTGCGGAAACCGGTCGAGTGTTGCTCACGCACGACATTGCCACGATGCCCGCATTTGCGTACGAACGAGTGAGTGCCGGACAACCGATGCCGGGCGTGTTCATTGTCAATCGTCGTGCGGCAATTGGCCAGTCAATCGACGATATTCTGCTGTTCGCACTTTACAGCAAGGAAGGCGAGTGGGAAGGTCAGGTATTGTACCTCTGATTTTTAAGAAACAATGATTTGCGTGAACCGACTCAACACCGAAAACTCGCCCAACATCACCGTCCTGATGATGTCGGAGCGAGCCCTTTTGGCAGTTGGGAAATCCCGAGCATGGAACGTGCTCTCCATTTACTCCACGTTCTTCTGCGATACCCTGCCGCGAGGCTCAATCCGTCGTTGGGAACCGCACGTCAAATGTTGTGACTCTCCTTTGCTGGATCCGGATTCGTTAGAATTCGGGACGTCATCATCAGGCTGACCCGCTCTAGAGTTCTCACGAACTCTGCTACAGATTCCTGAAAGTCGCTCTAAATCCGAGCCAGACCAGGAGCACGGTCAGCGGGAGCACCGAACATTGAGCGATCCGATGGACGTGGTGCCCGAGTGTCGCGTGCTGCGGAAGAACTGTCGTCTGATCCAGAATTATTCAGCTCACCGGACTGATTGTTAAAGTAGGGACGTCGCAGATCAAGATCGCTTTGATTGTAGCGTGATGGATACAGATCCTTCACAGGATTTCGCAGGGCGGGACGCTGAGTCCAGTTGTCATTTTCATTCTGGTATTCCGGCTGACGAAACGGATCGGCAGAATTCGACCGCGTCGTGCGAGGCGACCAGTCTCCCTGAGTTCCGTAATTCGGGCCGACATCGTAGCGAGATTTCGGATTCTGATTGAGGCGGCACTGACCATTCGGGCAGTTTCCACTTGCAAACTGGCCGCTGGCACACTGGCCGTCAGCACATCCAGCACATTGTCCGTTGGCACATGTCGGGCATTGTCCGCTGGCGCACAGACCGTTCGCACATGCACCATTCGGACAGCTGCAGTTGCGACAGGTTCCGTTGGCACAGTTGCCTGCGCTACAGTTG